>PHCA01000235.1:6772-7396 GCA_002842085.1 Chloroflexi bacterium HGW-Chloroflexi-1 | reverse complement strand
CCAATTTCCCAACTTACCGATTTACCACGTTACCAATTTACCAATCCGAGGAGGCCAGGATCGTGCCACAGCCTGTCGACTGCCCCTATTTCTTCGGTGACTACCATCGCGGGCGGGAGATCGAGAAGTGCCGGCTCATCGAGCGCAACCGGGAAAACCGCCGGCCCTGGCGTCGCGCGCTCTGCGACACCTGCCCGGTACCCGACATTCTGCGTCAGACCACCTGCCGCCACCTGGCGCTCGAGGCGGCCGTAACGCGCAAGTTCGGCCTGCTGGAGCGCGTCGCCGTGTACGCGGTCTGCACCGAGCACGTGTTGGAGCTGGCGGACCCGCGGCGTTGTCCGCGGTGCGAGGAGGGGAACGTGACGAGTAACGAGTAACGAGTAACGAGTAAAACGTAAAGGCTGTCGGGAACGCAGTCTTACGTTTTACGTTTTTTCGTAGTACCGCAAAACTCGCTTTTGTCACCCCTTCGTTGCACCCCTCAATGTACTCGGGAGGGGCCTCACGATGACGTATGTGAGGTATACTGGTCGGAAATCAAACGAGTGCATTCGAAGCCAGAACCGCAAGCTGTCATTGCGAGCGTTTTTTGCGAAGCAATCTCGATTGCCGCAATCTCGA
>PHCA01000235.1:0-6670 GCA_002842085.1 Chloroflexi bacterium HGW-Chloroflexi-1 | reverse complement strand
CGCAACCGCAAAGAACGCTCCTCGCCACAGCGAGGCCCTCGCCACAGCGAGGCCCTCGCAATGACCCAATGCACTGAATTCATTTCCGCTCAGTATATCTTCTCGATTTTCGGGGAATCGCTCGCTGTGGCCGGTCTCCTGACCGAGCCACCGTGGCTCGGTCAGGAGACCGGCCACAGCCACCCCGGATTTCTGATCTGCATGGCGTCCCCTTGCTCCGGCCAAAAACAATGAGTAGAGCGCAAACAGCCCGGCTGCTTGCGCTCTACTCATCATTCGTTACTCGTTACTCGTTACTCGTTACTCGTTACTCGTTACCTTGTTACTTCGTCGGTGTCGGCGTTGGCGGATGCAACAGGTCTTGGATCGCCTGCTCGAACACGTCCAGTGTCTGCGCGCCTGCGAGGCCCTTGACATCTTCCGCCTGGCCCGACGCGGCCACCTTGATCAACAAGAACGACGGGGTCGTGGGCACGCCGATCTGCTCCTGGCCGAACTGATAGGAAGCGTCCACTTCGCCTCGAGCTGCCTTGTCCGCCAGACAGTCGGTGAACGCCGCGCCATCCAGGCCGACCCGCGTGGCGTAACCGCCCATGACCGCCTCGTCCCCCTCTTGCCACTGGGCCTGCTCGGTGTAGAGCAGGTTGCGGAACTCCCAGAACTTGTCCTGGCGCGCCGCGCACAGGGCTGCCACGGCAGCCTTGGGCGCGGTATCCGGGAAGAACTTGAACACCTGCCGCACCTGACCGGAGTCAATGTACTTGGATTTCAACGTCGGCTCTACAGTGCTGACATACTGGGCGCCGGCGGGGCTTTTGAAATCCTCGAATGATACAAGCACCAGAGGCGCATCGGCCGCACCCAGGCTGGGGCTGCCGTCGTAGGTGAAACCGGGCCGCGCCGGGTCCAGGTCGAAGAACGCGACACCGGGCGGCAACGGGGTCGGTGTCGGAGGCGGATGGATCCCTTGCAGCGCCTTGTCGATCGCCTCCTGAATCTCCGGGAGGCCTTTCTTCCAAAGATTCCAGTCGTTAGCAAAAAGGTTTGGAGTGCCGGCTACACCCAACCTCTGCCCTTCTTCGTAGTCGCGCTGAATGCGGGCCTCAGTAGCTGCGTTGGCAACGCAGCTATCGAACTCTGTTGCATCTGTGTCCAAGGCTAACGCCTGTGCTCGGATCTGAGCGGCTGCGTCCTGGGCGTTGGCCCATGTCTCCTGATTGGCAAATAACCAATTATGCAGCTTCCAAAACAGCTCCGGCTTCTGCTGACCAGCGCAATAAGCGGCCTTTGCTGCGGGTAAGGCATTCGGATGGATGCTCAACGGGAAATGACGGAAGACGAATACTGCTTTTCCAGTGGCAACGTACGCTTCATCCAGAAGCGGAGCGACTTGCTGTGCAAAGTAGCTACAGCCCGAACACTGGAAGTCCGAAAACTCGATCAGCTTGACCGTCGCGTTGGGGTCGCCGCGGTAGAAGTTACCATCGGCATCCACGCCAGCCGGCAGATCGTTGACCGCCGCGCCGGGCTGCGCCGGCGCGGCGACCGGCGCGGTGGTGGCCGTCGAGGGCGGCGCGACCGTCTGGGTTGGCGCATTGGTGGCTGCTGGGCCAGCAGGTGTCGCAGGCGCACAGCCCGCTCCCACCAACGCGATCACGATGAGGGCCAGGACGAGCCAGGCCGCCCGGCTACTGAAAGGATTTGCTCTCACACTATGCTCCTTCTGAAAGGTTGATCTGTCCTCAGAGAAGACCGCGCTAACTGGTCACCCTGGTTTCAGTAGATAAACTCACGGACGTCATAACGCGAACATTGGGGTGGGTGAGCCGGGTCGTACGGGCGTAAACCGGCCCGGATCGCCGCCTCCTGGGCGGCCACCTCAACCTCAGTCAACGCCCGCAAACCCGCCTCCCGAGCAAGCTGGCCATACTCGGAACCGGGATGGTCCACGAAGGGCGAGAAGTAGACGATGTCGCCCGCGGCCAACGGCAGCGTGTTCAACGCGGCCACCGTGCCGGTCACGTGTCCTGCCGCATAGCGGTCCCCGCCGATGCCGGTCATAACGATGGCACTGGCCGCCACGCCCGCGGCCTTGAGCCGCGTCACAGCGTCCACCACATCGGAGGCGCTCCCTGGCTTGCGCAGGAAGCGCAACAGCACATCGTCGCCGGTCTCCAGGCCGATGTAAACCCGGCGCACGCCCCGGCCAGCCAGCTCCGCCCAGTCGGCCTGCGTCTTGCGGTGCACATCGAAGGCGTCGATGAAGGAGTAGATGCCGGCAGCGGGCAGGAGCCGGGCCTCCTCGATCACATCCAGCCAGCCCCGGATCCGGGGCATAGGCGCCACGAGCGCGTTGGCATCCGCCAGGAACAACGATTTGCGCAACGCGAGCGCCGGCCCGAAGAACGCTCGCACCGCCTCGATGTGCGCCCGCAGCTCATCCGGGCTCTTGACCCGGAACGGCCGATCCCGGTAGAAGTCGCAGAAGGCGCAGCGGTTGTACGAGCACCCCTCTGTCGCCTGCAGAACCAGGGCCAGGTACTGATCCGGCGGCAGGATGCTCACCGGCCGGTACACCTGGGCGAAACGCGCGGCATCGGCCTGTAACGCGGGCCAGTCCCACTTTCGCAACACCGCCAGGCGCAGATCGCCAACCTGCCCGGCGACCCGGCCGGCCAGGTCATAAAGGCCCGTCAGGAACGTCTGGGCCTCCGCTGCGGACAACCAGCGGCGTTGGCGGGCGGCATTGGCCCCGGACCACTTCTCCAGCACCCGGTTGTCGAATCCCCGCCGATAGTTCCGCCCCGCCACAAACGCGCCGATCAACCGGCCCGAGAGGTCAAACGAGTAGCTCGGCGCCTCAGCGCCCACCAGCAAGTTGATCACTTGCGGCCGTATCCGTACCGTCACGGGTCGATCCGAGCCGAGCTCAGGCAAGGCACAACTGAACGTGTCGCGCGACATGGCTCCTACCAATCTACCAATCTACCGCTACACCATCACCTGCGCGCCGTCCGCTGCCGTGCCACCTGCTGCAAGAACGCTTCCACCAGCACCAGGATAACGCCCAGTGTCAGCACAAACACGCGATTAAGAGCGCCCCACAAGCGCAGGCCAACGCACACGGCGCTCCACAGGCCGATCCAAAAACCAGCTCGCAACGCTAACGCCGGGCGATCGCCGGTTCCCGATATGCGCAAGCGCCGGGCGATCAGCCAGACCAGGGGCGCAGTCGTCATCGTGACCGCAAAGCACAACAACGTCAGGAACAACACCTGCGTGAACTGGTTGGGCGGCACAGCCCCGGTGAAATACACGATCCCAACCCAGGCGACTGGGGCCAGCGGCAAACACAAAACCCACAACATTCGGGACGACATCGCTCCCCCGTACGGCAAGATTACTGGCACTGAACGCGGGGATTGCGGCAATCCCGATTGCTTTGCTTCGTGCCTCGCAACCGCAAAAAACGCCTCCTCGCAATGACAAGCTGAGTAGTTACAAGATTACTGAAAAGCCGATTTGGTTGCGGCCAGAGTCGCGCTGTGAGAGAGCGCTATTATACCGCAAAGGGGACAACCTGCCTAGTACGCACGTTACCAGTTGCAGCATGATGCTGCGTACTGCGTACTGCGTATTGCGTACTGCGTTTTACGTTTTGCGTCTTGCCCTTTGCCCTTTGCCCTTTGCCATTTGCCCCCTGCCCCCTGCCCCCGCCGTTCTTGCACCATCCGCCATTCGCCCTTCATCCTCATTCGGTGGTATAATAGCGCCTGGATCTTGAGTGTGTGAGGGCCTGACCAGTTAAATTCTTGCACGACAGACAAGAATTTTCTGATGGCATTTGCCTGGTTGGCTCTGGCTTGTAAGCGCAGCGGCCTTGTAAGCGCAGCGGCCTTGTAAGCGCAGCGGCCTTGTAAGCGCAGCGGCCTTGTCCAGGTGAGGAACGATGTCTTTACTTGTTGCAACCGGACTCAGCAAAGCATTCGGCGCGCTAGACGTCTTTCAGGGCCTAGATCTACGCATCGAAGCCGGCGACCGGATCGGCCTGGTCGGCCCGAACGGCACGGGCAAGACGACGCTGCTGCGCATCCTGGCTGGCGGTGAGTCGCCAACGACCGGGGAGGTCCACTGCCGCCGCGGGCTGAGTGTGGGCTATCTGCCGCAAGACGCGCCGCCAGCCGGCGACATCACGTTGCACGAAGCCATGCTCAGCGTCTTTGCGGGCCTGCGCGGCCAGGCCGCGGCGCTGGCCGAAATGGAACAGCGCCTGGCCGAGGCGGCCGCCCGCCAAAACCCTGAGTACGAGACCTTGCTCGAAGCATACGGTCAGGCGCAGATCGCGTTCGAGGTCGCCGGCGGCTACAGTTACGAAACGCGCATCAACCAGGTGTTGGGCGGGTTGGGCTTCGACGAAGACGAGCACGGCAAAAGCCTGGCCCATCTCAGCGGCGGCGAGCGGACGCGCGCGCTCCTGGCTCAACTGCTGCTCCAGGAACCCGACCTGCTGCTGCTGGACGAACCCACCAATCACCTGGACCTGGAGGCGGTCGAGTGGCTGGAGGAGATACTGCTTCGCTGGCGGGGGGCGTTGGTGGTCGTCGCGCACGATCGTTACTTCCTGGATAAGGTCGCCACCCGCATGTGGGACATGGAATTCGGCCGGCTGGAGACCTACCGCGGCAACTACACCCACTATCACACCCAGCGTGAGGCGCGCCGCGAGCGAAAACGCCGGGAGTGGGAGGCCCAACAAGAACAGATCGCCAAGACCGAGGATTTCATCCGCCGCAACCTGGCCGGCCAGCGCACGCGCGAAGCCCAGGGGCGGCGCACGCGGCTGGAACGCTTTCTGCGCGATGAGGCGATCGAGCGACCCCAAGAAAGCCAGCGGATCCGGTTGGGCCTGACCACCCACATCCGCTCCGGTGACCTGGTGCTGGCCACCAGGGACCTGATCGTGGGTTACGATCAACCGCTCTTCGACAGCCCCGACGTCGAGATCCGCCGCGGCGAGCGAGTGGCGTTGATCGGCCCGAACGGCGCGGGCAAGACCACGTTGCTGAAGACGATCCTGGGCCAGGTGCCGCCGTTGGCCGGCAAGGTGCGGTTCGGCGCCAGCGTGCGCGTCGGCTATCTGGCCCAGGCGCAGGCCGGCCTCAAACCGGATCAGACCGTGCTCGACGCCATCCTGGACGCCAAAGAGCAGCCTATCAGCCAGGCGCGCAACTTCCTGGGGCAGTTCCTCTTTTCCGGCGACGACGTGTTCCGGCCCATCAGCACGCTGAGCGGCGGGCAGCGCAGCCGGGTGGCGCTGGCGCGATTGACGTTGCAAGGGGCCAACTTCCTGCTGCTCGACGAACCGACCAACCACCTGGACCTGGCGTCGCAGGAGATCCTGGAGGACGTACTGGGTAACTTCCCCGGCACGATCCTGCTGGCGAGCCACGACCGCTATCTGGTGCAGGCGCTGGCCACCCACATCTGGCGGGTGGACGGCGACGAGCTGCTTGCGTACGAGGGGGACTACGCCGAATACCTGCGCCAACGCGCGGCCGAGGACGGCGCGAAGGCTGAGGCTGAAGTCGAGGCTGAGGCTGAGGTCGAGGCGGGGTATGACCGGGAAAAGGTGCGCGAGGAGCGCCGCCAGCGCCGGGCGGCCGAGAAGTTGGCCGAGCAGGCCGCGGCGATGGAAGCGGACATCCACGCGCTGGAGGCCAGGCTGGCGGACCTGAGCGCCCAACTGGAGACCGCCAGCCTGGCCGGGGACGTGGGCAAAGTCCACAGCCTGGGGGTGCGCTACCAGGAGACCGACGCCGCGCTCCATCGCCTGATGGCCGAATGGGCAGAGCTGGCGTGACAACGGGGGAGATGATAGATGAAGCTCAGTGTGATCATACACGACGCGGAAGAAGGGGGCTACTGGGCTGAGGTGCCGGCAATTCCAGGTTGTGCAACACAAGGGGAAACCTTCGAAGAGCTTCTGCAGAACTTGTATGAAGCGATAGAAGGTTGTCTTTCCGTGCTGGTCGGATCTGTCGACATCTCGGCACAGGACCGGCTCATGGAAATCGCTGTATGAAGTCTTGCTCAGGGAAGAGGCTGGCTCAAGCTCTTGAGCAACACGGCTGGTCCTTGTTGCGGATTAGCGGCAGCCACCACATTTACGGAAAGGCGGGAAGCATTGTCCGCCTCTCCGTGCCGATTCACGGAAACCAGCCACTCAAAGCAGGGCTGCTGCACCACCTGCTCAAGATGGCAGGGCTCACAGAAGCCGACCTGGAGCATCGATAAGATCGGCAAGACATCCACGTCCGTGGTTCGATCACCGATCTCATCGTGAGCTTGCCGGCCGACAGCTACAGCGAGAGCGCCTCGGTCTTCGGTCTGTAGAGAGGATATGATCCCGTGTACCTTTCGTCGGGACAGGACCAGGAGAGAAAAAATGGCTCTGTTGACAGGGGTTGAGCTGATTCCGCTGGAAGTAGATGCTGATGGGGTGGTGCGAGTCGGCGGAACTCGCGTGACATTGGATGCAGTCGTAGCTGCCTTCGATGAAGGCGCCACCAGTCACCCTTGCGAAGGTTGCGAATAGCCTTACCGATAGAGCGCTTCTTGGCTGACGAGGGCACTTCCGGCCTGAAATCTGCTCACAAACCTTCGCAAGGGT
>PHCA01000234.1 GCA_002842085.1 Chloroflexi bacterium HGW-Chloroflexi-1 | reverse complement strand
CTCAGCGCCACAGCCTCAGCGCCACAGCCTCAGCGCCACAGCCTCAGCGCCACAGCCTCAGCGCCACAGCCTCAGCGCCACAGCATACCCCGAAAAACTAGAGGATACCTATACTGGCAATCAACGGATTGCGCTGCGGCGGGACAATGCATTATACTATGTCTATAGGGACTATCCTTCAATTAAATAACTTACGGAAAAACCCTGCCCTTTTACGGAGCAAAGCAAAATGAGAGTGCATACGAAATATCGCACATTAGTAGACAACATTCAAGATGGCGTCTTTATTATTCAGGACGCCAAGATGCAGTTTGTCAATGAGGCATTTGCCAGGATGGTCGGCTACCCGGTGGAAGAAGTGATCGGGATGGACTTCCTGGAGCTTGTCGCACCAGAGGATCATGAGATGGTTGCAGATTGTTATTATCACCGGCAAGCCGGGAAAGATGTCCCCCGGGAATATAAATTCCGCATGTTGCACAAGGATGGGAAGACCCGGACCATTGTCAATATGAACGTCGGGCTGGTCACCTATCAAGACCGGGTGGTAAGTATGGGAACGGTGAAAGACATCACCGCGCGGGTGCGGGCAGAGGAGGAGATCAAGATCGAGAACGCCAGGCTGTTCCAGGCCGAGCAGGTCGCCCGCGAGCGCGCCGACACGCTGCGCGAGGTCTCCCGCGCCGTGAGCTCCACACTGAAACTGGACGAGGTCCTCTCCCTCGTCCTGCGTCAGGCGAAGCGCGTGTTGACCTATGATACTGCCTCTATCCTGCTCTGCAACGACGACCAGCCTTCCATGGTGGCTGTGACCGGCTACGAGGACGAGGAACTGGTGAAGGCCGAGGTTCCCCTGCGCCTGGGCGCCAGTCCCATCCTGCAAGCCATGGCCCGTGACCACCGCCCCGTTGTCATCGCCGACGTGCGGGAGGACGAGCGCTGGATCTGGGTACCGGGGGCCGAGGACATCCGCGCCTGGATCGGAGCGCCGCTGTTGGTGCGCGACGAGATGATCGGCGCCCTGATGATTGACAGTACGCAGCCCGGCTTTTACACCGCAGCGGACGCCACCATCACCCAGGCCTTGGCCCACCAGGCTGCCATCGCCATCGAGAACGCCCGGCTGTACGCGGAGGCCCAGCAGCGCGCCCGCCAGTTGGAAGCCCTGATAGAAGTCGGGCGGGCCATCGGCTCCACTCTCGATCTCGACGAGGTGCTACAGTTGATCCTGGAGCGGTTGGAGCCAGTCGTCCCCTATGACACCGTTTCGCTGTGGTTGCGGGAAGGGGAGGTGCTGCGCGTCCAGGCAGTACGAGGTTTCGAAAGGCCCGGGGCGCACCTCGGTCTCACAGTCACCCTGCAGAACGACGGCCTCTCCCAGGAGATGATGAGCACCCGGCGACCGCTTATCCTCGCCGATGCGCAACGGAACGAGCGATTCCGTGGCCTGGGGGGCACAGAGTGGGTACACTCCTGGCTGGGGGTGCCGCTGCTGAGCAAGGGAGAGGTCATCGGCCTGGTCACCATTGACAAGCGAGAGCCTGGCCTCTACACCGCGGAGATGGCTGAGCTGGTGTTGGCCTTTGGTCAGCAGGCAGCTATGGCCATCGAAAACGCCCGCCTCCTCGAGGCCGAGCGGCGGCGGGCCGAGGAAATAAAGACCCTGGCCGAGGTCGGCCGGGCCGTCAGTTCTACGCTCGACCTGGACCAGGTCCTGAAAGCTATCGCCACTCACGCCACCACCCTCTCCCATTCAGATGAAGGAGGCATCTTTGAGTTGGATCAAGCAGAGGGTGTCCTACGCATCACCGCCAGTTACAACGCCAGCCAGGATTTCGTGCGGGCAGTGAACGAGGCCGGGGTCAGAATCGGAGAGGGGGCCATTGGCAGGGCCGCGGCAACCAGGAAGCCAGTACAGATAGTCAACACTGAGACTGAACCAGGCTACCGCTTCCCGAAGATTGCCGCTATGGACGGCATCTGTTCCATACTGGCCGTGCCGATGCTCAGGGGGGAAGAGTTGCTCGGCGGGATTGTGCTGTGGCGTCGACAGCCAGGCCTATTTACCTCACGGGATGTGGCCTTACTTACCGCCCTGGCCGATAACGTTGCCATCGCTCTCGAGAATGCGCGCCTGTACCAGGCCGAGCGGCGACGGCGGCAGGAGGCCGAGACGCTGCGCCAGGCGGCTCTGGTTCTGACCACCACCTTGGACCGTAACCAGGTCCTCGAGCACATCCTGACCCAATTGCAGTGGGTAGTCCCTTACGATACAACCTCCGTACAGTTGCTTCGTAATGACCGTTTGGAGATAATCGGCGGCGCAGGATTCCCGAACTTGGCGGAGCTGGTAGGCATCACTTTCGACCTGACGTCCGGGGACAACCCCAACCGCCAGGTAATATCTTCACGCGCGCCCCACATCCTGGAAGATGCTCCTACCGTCTACAAAGAATTCAGACGTGAGCCCCACGCCCAGGCAAATATCCGTTCCTGGTTAGGGGTACCGATGCTGGTTGGCGATAGGATCGTGGGCATGATCGCCCTGGATAAACATGAGCCTGGTTTCTACACGGAAGAACATGCCCGGCTGGCCCAGGCCTTTGCCGCGCAGGCTGCGGTAGCCATCGAGAACTCCAGACTGTACGAAGAAATTATGATCGCAAACACTGAGCTGGCAGCAGCGCTTCGCCTTCGAGAAGAGATGGTCCAAAACGTCTCCCACGAGCTACGCACGCCGCTGGCATTGATCAGAGGGTATGCCGAGCTCATGCTTTCGGACAGCATGGGCCACATGACGCCGGAGCAAGAGCGGGCGCTCCAGATTATGATGCGCAGGTCTCAGGAGCTGGGCGGCATGGTAGACGATCTGCTGATGCTTAAAACTCCGGAAGCCAGGTCGTCGAAGCGAGAGACATTCGACCTGAGCAAGTTGATTTCAGAAACGATGGAGGGGCTGGAACTAAAGGCGAAAGAAGCCGGCATAACCTTCAAACAAGATCTCTCTGCGGAAACTCCTCCGGTGAAGGGGAATATGGAACACATCCGCCGGGTTGTAAGCAACCTCTTGGGAAACGCCATAAAATTCAGCCCGGATGGAGGAGTGGTGACTGCAAAGCTCCGACCTTATTCGAAAGAAGAGGTTCTGTTGAGCGTCAGTGACACGGGCATTGGGATACCTCCGGATAAACTGGATAAAATCTTTGATCGTTTCTACCAGGTGGACGGTTCCACTACCAGGAGGTTTGGAGGCGCCGGCATAGGGCTTGCGTTGGTCGAGGAGATAGTGGCCGGCCACGGCGGCCGGGTTTGGGCGGAGAGTGCCGGAATTCCTGGGAAAGGGGCCACTTTCTTCGTGACGCTTCCGGCAGCAGAAAAGTGACTACCTCGACAATGTTAGATTAACATAACCGCGGTCGCGTCAGGCCAGCCCGCCCGACGCTGAAGCGATCAGGCTACGAAGTGTAAGCCCCGCTGGGG
>PHCA01000233.1 GCA_002842085.1 Chloroflexi bacterium HGW-Chloroflexi-1 | reverse complement strand
GTGTGGGTGTGGGGTGGTGGTTGGGAGCGACATCGCGACCGGTTCCGCTTGATTGAGGTGCGTGTGGCGGCCGGCCCGGAAAGTGGGTCTTCGGGTGCGGTCATGCTGTATTGGGCAACTGAAAGAAATCGACGCCGGAATGCACTTTAGTGAGTAGATGGATGAAAATGGAAGATCCTGCGTTACTCCTACTCGTCCTTGGCGCTGTCTGTCAGTGAGTATGGAGAGCGCGTCGCCGATCGTCCGAGTGATGCGACATGGACAGCCGAGGTAGAGGCGAGCCTTTGGCGTGGTCTAAACCATCAGAAGATCTATCGGATTTTCAATCGGATTGCCAATGAACTGGCAGAGGGAACGTGGATATGGATCAAGACGCATCGGGGATCATCAAGGACGAAGATCGTATCGGGCGCTGGCTCCTGTGGGTTTCCGTTGGCGCGTTGGCGCTGGGAATCGTGGATCTGTTAGGTGAACGCATTCCCTGGGGAATCGCGTACTTGTTAGCCTCGGCTATCCTGCTATTGTTATCACTCATCGCGCCCCGCAAAATCAGGGCGCTTGTTTTCAGCATAGTGTGTATGCTCGTGATGACACTCTGGACGAGTACGTTGTTGCGGTACGGCTTCATCAACTTCCGACTCTGGGAGACATCATTTGGCCGCGAGTTTCAGCTCACCAGCGGGGACGTGCCAGCTCTGGCGACTGCGCTGGGCGCCCTTGTATCTGTGGTGACGGTGATTGGGATAGTCACTTCAGGGTTATTCTTCGCCAGCGAATTCGTTTTAGCATTTCGCGAGATATTCGACCTGAGTCGAAAGGGAGCCATCCAGGCATTGGCCAGCGTGGGGTTTGGCCTTCAATACCCGTACATGATCGTGGCGGATGGCAAGGAGACCATCACAAAGCCCAAGGGCTTGGTCAACAATATCGGTGGCCCTGGCCTGGTGATCATTCGGCCCGGTAACGCGGTGGTTTTCGAACGGATCGGCAAAGTAACTCAGGTGGCCGGTCCGGGGCCGGCATATACGAAGCTGTTCGAATTCCGAAAACAGATCGTCCAACTACGTGGGCGTTGGATAACGTTTCAAGCGGAGGACGTACTAACACAAGATGGGATTCCCTTGAAACTCAAAGGTGGCCTGAGTGCCCAGATAGAACCCGCTGAAATCACGAAGGCGCGCATCGATGCGCAGGGCGGGCCAGACCAATACACCTGGACATCGAAGTTCCGAGGGGAGATCGGCGACGAGTTTCCGGTCTACCAGGACAGTGTGTTTCGGGCCGTCTACATGCCTGCCGGGCCGGATTGGGAAACGACTCTGGGTGGCGCAACCAAGGCGATCATCCGCGACGCGGTGGGGCAGTACAGATTACAGGACTTGTATGGCGAGCCGACTCTGGGTCTGGAGGGCGGTGGAGAGCGTGTCATCATGGCCATTGAAACGGCTGCTTTGGCTGGACTGAGGGCCTTTGCACCAAGTTGGGGGGTACAGGTCAATCTCGTGGAGATCAGTACGCTCGAGCCTCCTGATCCGCTTCGCCAACGCGTGCTGAAGAGATGGGAGATTGCCGCAGAGCAGCAGTTGATCCAGCAACTGGGACGAGCGGAAGCCGAGACCGTGCGGGCCATCGAAGCCATGAAAGTCGCCTCATTCCGTCGCATGACAGAAGCGCTGGGTGACGCGGTTCGGTCGGCCAACCTCTCTCTCGGGGAGGATCAGGCGCTCCGCTTCCAGGCGACACTACAGAGCATCGCCGCGAACATGGGGCGCGACACAACTGTGGCCCTGCGCTACATCGAGGCCCTTGACAAACTCAGCAAACATCCGAATGCACGCATCATCGTCGGTCCACCGGGCCAGGAAATAAACGTGGAACAACACGAATAGCCCATCCGTTTGGGTGGGCGCACATTGGGTACACACAGCCCTGAAGCTCCTACAGTTCCAGTGTTGTGTGGCGGGTGGTCAATTCGCCGCTGTGACTTGAAAGCGGCGCATAGGCCAGCCCAAAGGCCGTCGCGACGGCTTTGATCGCGGCTTCGAAGCCCTTGCGATAGAGACGCATTTCTGGCGCGTCGATATGCTGGGCAACGTCCCAGTTCGCGTCATCGACGGCGGATAATGCATTGAGGATCTCCTCACGGAACCATACGCCGAGACCTTCGTCGCGGTTCCTGGTATAGACTGACACTTCCACTACCTCCAAGCGCCGCACGGATCAGCAGATTGGCGCTTCCTTTTGCGCGGTGATCGTGCGGACTAGTTCATAACCAGCGTCGACGATTGTACCGCCGGCATCCAAAAGGGACGGGTATTGCTTTCGATTGTGCTCAAATGCCGCGGCAAATAATGAGGTCGATTAGAACTCATGTTCTAATCGACCTCATTATACTCCACTGACGCATCGCTTGTCAATGGTTATTTGACATAAATAGCAAAGTGATGCAGCACAGGCCGGCTGTGCGAATCAAGCTCGCTACGCCTCCTTGAGTACTGCGATGGCTACGCCCGCTACAGTAACCTCCCCGTCCCATTTTGCCGGCGTGAACTCGCACGGTTTGTGCGCGGGATCTGTGCTCTCTGGTTCCAGGATGAACTTGCCATTCCGCTCGGCGAAGCGTTTCAAGGTGGCGGATAGGTCCTTGCCAATGATAGTGGCAGCCACGATGTCGCCAGATAGTGGCATGAGCGGGACCTGTTTTGGGCGCTGGATGATAACGTGGTCGCCGTCTTGGATCAGCGTGCGGTTCATGCTCTTTCCTGCTACGGGCATGATGAAGCAACAGTCGTCCCTGGAATCGAGATTGAAGCCTCTTGTGCCCGTGGTGTCAAGCCGCCGAACAACATATTCTTTGCCGTCGAAGCTGGCTCGTTCGTCGACTATCTCGGCATAGCAGTCTATCTTTTCGAGGGTGGGTATGGGCGTGCCGGCGGCAATCGGCTGGCTCAGGACCGGGAGAATGATCAGGCTGCCGCGCCCCGCGGCAGAGGATAGGGATACACCGCGTGCGTATCGCGCCATGACCTGTTGAAATCGCTGCTTGATTTCGTCCAACAGTTCATGATACTGTTCCGGCCTCGGGTGATGTCTACCGAAAGCGGGTTGTCGCTTGGCTTCGTTGATGAGTTCAAGCGCGTTGTCGTAGTTGTAGGCGCGCAACGCGTTCTGCAAGGCTGAGATGCTCTTCTCGGTACGCCCTCGCGCCTTGGATTGTAGTCCTTGGGCTTCGTACGCCATGCCCAAAGCGAGCCATGCACTGATCTCTCCGAAGGTGTCGCCGAGGTCTGCGAAGGATCGCATACTCCGTTTGCTATCATCGATGGCATCAGGGTATTTTTGCCCCATGTAATTGATGGCCCATCGGTGGAGTAAACATATTCCTTCCGCCTGCAGGTTTCCTGCCTGCGAAGCTGAGTAGAGACCCTCGTCACACAAGAGGAGGGCTTCCTCGAGGCGGTATTGTCTCCGCTTTTGGTCGGCCA
>PHCA01000232.1:670-4160 GCA_002842085.1 Chloroflexi bacterium HGW-Chloroflexi-1 | reverse complement strand
AGGGCCTGTCCTGAGCGCAGTCGAAGGACCTGTCCTGAGCGCAGTCGAAGGACCTGTCCTGAGCGCAGTCGAAGGGCCTGTCCTGAGCGCAGTCGAAGGGCCTGTCCTGAGCGCAGTCGAAGGACCTGTCCTGAGCGCAGTCGAAGGGCCTGTCCTGAGCGCAGTCGAAGGATCAAAATCGTCGTGAGCGCGCAGCCTGACATCTGCGCCGTCCGGCCAACCGCCGGCGGCCCACACCGGGGGTGGTTTCCGTCTGCCTGTCAGGCCGCTTCCCATGCCTGGGCGCGCGTGCTCAACGCAGCCACAAACCTGGGCCACTCGTGCAGCGTCCAAGGATCGAAATCGGCGCCGTTCGGCCACACCAACGTCCGCACCTCCTCATCCAGATACACTTGGTTGAATACCTGCAGGTTACGGAGCGGGCCGAACATCTCGCCGTACAACACAGATTCTAAATTGATCGTCTGTTCCGCCCCATCGTCAAATACCACGCGCAAAGTATAAGGCCCCACGATCGTGAAATCAGTCACGTCATACAATGGATGGCTCATACAACCTCCTACGCAAGGCTCTGGATCTTGGCTGGCTGCTTGCCTTGCTCTACAAGCCGCCAGTTTTCCTTGAGTTGCTCCTGATACAACTCGGCCCAAGCCTCCACCAGGCGTTCCTGGCGGATGGGCAGCGCACCGGCCAACTGCACAATGGGGTCAATCCCATAAACCACCTTGTACTCGTTGTAGCGGACGTGAAAATGAGAGACCGCGTGCGGATCGCCGGCTTCCCAATACATGCTGACGATGATCTCCAAGAAGCGCGCAATCTCCGGCATAGACTACTCCTCATCCAGCAGATCCCACGATCGTCAATTCACCCTACCGCGGCTTCCTTCCGCCCTCGTGTCCCGCCAGATCCTCGACCACCACTGGCGTCTAACTCCCCCCGATTGCGGGGGGGCGCGCCTTCCCCCCACGAGCCTACCCTGAGCGCAGTCGAAGGGTTGGGGGGTCAGGAGGGCGTTCTGTCCTGAGAAAGGCCCCCCTAGCCCCCCGACTGCGGATAGAACGCTGATACCGCTGATGCACGCTGATGGACGCTGATCTTTATTTTATATTCTTCATCTGCGCCAATCCTTGTCCTGAGCCTGCCGAAGGATGCGGGTATCAGCGTCATCTGCGTTCTATTCAGGAAATGTGCTCGCTCAATTTGCGCTTTTGCGGCTCCATCATACAGAACTTTCCCTTTCTTCAGAATTTCGAGAACTAAATCCCACTCGCCTTCGTTCCTGTCCTGTAGTTCCTGGATTTTCGTCTCGATCAGAATGAAAGCGTCCAGACCAAATGAACGATAGGGAAACAGTTCCAGCAGTTTGCCAAACCTGTCACGGCGTTTGAGGGGCGCCAGAGCGTGATGGTCGTCCAGCACAATCAACAGATCAACGTCACTGCCGGGCGTGGCTTTGCCGCTCGCCTGCGAACCAAAAAGCACGACCTTCTGCGGGTGAAGATGCCGGACAATCCTGTCTTTGATCGCCGCGATCAAGGCCGGAGTCACCTTTTTCGTTCGCCGCGCGGGGCGTTCAAAGCTGAATCGGGGCCGAACAGTTTTCATTGAGTCACCTCGGCCATATTGTACCACTGAGATGATTACTCAGCTCCACCCCGCCGCAGATATCGTTGTCAGAGGCGGGGACAATTATCGCCACTTTCGCGAAATCTGCAAATTCGCTTTGCCCCTGGTGCGGATTGAACGGAGCAGCCGCGCTGCTCGATCTTCTGCCACGAATCACACGAATCTGCACTGAGATCTTGGCCACGAATCCCCAAACTGCGGGGATAGGTGGCACGAATCTACAGAGCACTCAGCTCAGCCATCATCGCCGGTCGAAAATGTCCTCCGGCAGGTTGAACTCCTCCACGATGCCCCGCAGATAACTCGGCGAGATCTCCGGATTGCGGCCGTGAACCTTCAACGGATACGAATGCTGCCGGTCAGTACCGAGCACCACCCCCCTGACCTTGAACGGGTGCTTCCCTCGCCCGGTGCTTTCCACGGCCAGATCGTACGCCTTCAGGATCTGCCGCAACTGGTTCAACCTAAGCATATTGCAGAGCCGCCTGCCCAGGCTGCTGGAGCCAATCCTCAAGGACGTGCCTGGCCCCTGGGGAGAGCGATTGCGACTTCCTGGCCTCCTCCCGCGCCCGCAGATCATAGAACATCTGCCAATAACGCATCGGCGCCGGCTTGTAAAGACTCTGGCCCTCCGGCAAGTCCTCCAGGTAGATCAGGATCGCCTCTCGGAGGTTCTCTTTGCACTCCTCAATCGTATCCCCACACGACATTACGCCGAAGTCCAGGCAGCGGATGTAGTAGGCCCCCGATTCGTACGTGACCAGGAAATCCAGGCGAATCCGGCCCACATCTGGCAGG
The DNA here is from genome assembly GCA_002842085.1 of Chloroflexi bacterium HGW-Chloroflexi-1. Classification (GTDB taxonomy): domain Bacteria; phylum Chloroflexota; class Anaerolineae; order CG2-30-64-16; family CG2-30-64-16; genus CG2-30-64-16. Next base: position 1,733 of record PHCA01000232.1, on the reverse strand, counting down.
TCAAGGAAACCGGTCACGGCCTCCCGCGACTCGATCCGCGGTTCAGCCACCTGAATGGCGATTTTGGTCTGCACGCGCTCCAAAATCGGGTTCAACTTCACCTTTGCCATCGCCAGAACCTCCTTTGCAATAACAGCCTTCGGCAACCACGTCAACTGCGATGACGGCCACTTTTCTCACCAGGCCAGCCGACCCGGCGTACCACGTCGCCACCCCCCAAAGCTTGTCCTGAGCGAGTCGAAGGGTTGGGGGGCTGAGGGGCCGCCCCGCCACCTGCGCTACAGCGCCTTCTCCTGCGCCGCCTCGCCCAGTCCCGCCGGGGCGGTCAGTTGCCGTCACTGCGTAGCGTCCCTGTGGGATTGCGCAGCATCCCTGTGGGACCGCGATGCCTGTCCTGCGAAGTCCCGCGTACTTTGCGGGGCGCAGTCCCCGACCGAAGGGAGAGGCATCATTATCGCAGCACCCGCCTCGCAGCACCCGCCTCGTACAAACGTCCTTGAAGCTCCTGGTCAAATATCCTCGGGCAGTTGCACTCGCGGAAGCCTGGCCAAGACAAAAGGCATCGCCAACTGCTCCGTCATCTCATATAACTGCCGGGCGAACGATTCCTGCTCCCGCGCCCATTTCCTGGCCATCGGCCGATCGAACGTCACAACGCGGTGAACTCCCAAGACGTCACCCGCTTCATCTGTGCCGAAGGTAGCCAACGCCAACACCTTCGCATCTTCCCGCGAGAACGTTCGCTGTCTGACGCGCCGCGCCCAACGCTTGAAGTAACGCGTCGGATAGAGTACCTCAACGCGTTTCAAGAACATCAGCGTCTCGGTCGGCGCTACCTGACGGCCGTGCGCCAACAGAAGATTGCGCGCCTCAGTGGACAAGAACAACCTGTACTCCTTACCCCGCGCCAGGTAAACGAGCAAGATAGCCTGCTGTTCTTCATCAGTCAGCGCCAAACCGCGCGCCAAGCCGCCCGTCCCCTCGAAGTAGCGACGAACAACGCTCTTATCCAGCAACAAGCGCGTTGGGCCGGACATCCCGCTCCTCGACAGCTTCGATTTCT
>PHCA01000232.1:0-583 GCA_002842085.1 Chloroflexi bacterium HGW-Chloroflexi-1 | reverse complement strand
CTTGAGGACTGCCTGGGCCATTTCTCCGGAGATACTGTAGGGAAACCGCGTGGGTTCAACGGTCACTGGCAGAATCCGGATTTCCTGCTCCCCGATCACAACTCGACAGCGCCCTCCCAACCGCGCCTGCTGCAGCAGGTGTTCTTCAATCCACAGTCCCCGTTGCTCCTGAACCACAGCCGCCTCCAACATACTTCACCTCCCACCGGCCGTTTGCGGACCTTCTGCCATCGCCATCCAATCATAGCTCGAACAGTCCATCACCACCGCACAGTCCGCCGCGTCCTGAGCCACGCCTGTCCTGAGCGAAGTCGCAGGGTCGAAGGGCTGTCAGCGGCGTCGGCACCGCAATAATCGCCGCGTCGCACTGCGTCAGGATGCCGTAGTCGGTAGTGGCTACCAGCCGATGGCCGATGGCTGATGGCTGATGGTCCTCCGTCGTTCGTCGTTCGTCCTCCGTCAACGGTGTTAACCTGGCGGATGGAATATCCTGCACATACGACTCGCCGCGAGTCAGCGCAGCCACCTTGCCAAGCGGCTACCTTGCCGCCGTCCACGTCAATGCCGACGACGGGAAAGCCCT
>PHCA01000231.1 GCA_002842085.1 Chloroflexi bacterium HGW-Chloroflexi-1 | reverse complement strand
GCCACGGCTTCGGCCGTCCCATCGTGGGCCAGGATCAGCAGCGCCTCCTGCATGGCCCACCGGGGCGAGGCCGCGGCCTCCAGCAAGACGCGGCGCGCGTCGGTGACGGTTTCGGGTCGTTGGCGCTGCTCGAACGGTTGGCAGCAACGCTCGTAGCCCGGACACGCCTCGCCGCAGGTCGCTGAACGATACCACGAGCCGCCTTCCTGCTTCACCAGGCCGCCGCGTGCGAGCTCGAGGTTGGCTTCGTACTCCTCCACGCCCGCGTAATCAGCGGTGACCACGTCGCGGTAGCCCGCACAGCAGATCCCGCAGCCGGGACACCGGATGCCGCAGTCCGCGGTCTCGATCCATCGGCCGTGTTCATCTTCGGTCACGCTTGCGCCATCCCCCCGGCGCGGGTCATAGGGCGGGATCCACGGTTGCCAGTCGATTGATGTATCCATTTCATCCTCCATGCTTGTGATTGAAAGGGTTTACTGGGTTTCAAGCCACATTACACGGTACCGCCAGCCTACTTAAGGTGATCGGCTGCTGGCGATAATACCCGCGCTTGATGTCGAGTTGAGCCACGTAGAGGGTCAGCTCGGGAAAGGTGTCCCCTCGAAGGTTATCCTGAGCTACTCCCAGTGCCGTCAAACGATTGCCAAAAGCCGCCCCGGTGTCCAGTCCGATCGAGACGATACTTTCGTTTTGGGGATGCTTTCTCAAGAAAAGGAAGTGGCGTTCAGCGTCAATCGGCAAGTCTTTGGCAAAGTAATCGAGCAGGTGGGTCGGCGTGTGTCCGTGGATGATGAGGTGGCCTTTCCAGTGATCCGGACGACCCTCGAAGAACTCCTCTCTGATCCAGACCGCCGAGTCTTCGATCCAGATGTGCTCTTTCTCGATGAGTTGGTTGAAGTCGGCATAGTTGTTGGCGGCCAGTTGTTCCGCGAGCGACACGCGAGGCGTCACACCGGCATGGGTGATCAAGACGTTCAGGTTGGCCTCGCCACTGAGCAGAGGCTCGACGTGAAACAACTTCAGGCCGCGTAAGAATCCGGTGTATTTTTCATCAATCCTGGCCTCGAATTCTTCAAAACTCTTGCATCCAAACGAGGCCAGCGTGCTCGCGGCGCCATTCTCCAGCCAGATTCGCTTGCCGAAGTGTTTCCGGTGGCGTGCGTCATAGAGAGTTTGCAACAGCAAGTGCTCATGATTGCCCATCAGTGGAATGGCGCGGTCTCCCAGGCCCATGACCAGGTCCAAGACCTCTTTGGAGGATGGCCCGTGGTCAATGTAGTCACCGACGAACACAAACTTAGCGAGTCGTTCGTCATCCAGGTCGCTCACCAGCGCGGCTAAGGGGTCATACATGCCGTGAATGTCGCCGATGATCCAGGTGATCTTATCTGTGTCTGACATAGCAGTTTGTCTCCGTTGTCCTTCAGCGTTCTGATCAGCTTACGGCGTTTACACACCATTTTACTTGCGATTGAAAGGGTTCACACTGCTTTCCACACCAGCCGCTCAAACCCCAACGACACGACCGCATACGTTCGCAAGCGCAGCCGCGCGCCGTAGCGCGCCAACAGTCTGGCGCGATACCCCGGCAGCGTCTCCTGCGCTTCCGCCAATTTGGCCTTGATCTGCGGCAACTCCGCCACGGCGGCCGCGCTGAGGGCACGCGCCGCCGCCCCGGTCAACTCGGCCTCCTTCAGAGACACGTACTTGAACTCCAGCAGGATGTCCAGCAGTTGATACTGGCGCATCTCCGGCCGTACGATCATTACGAGATCGGCGTAGGTGCGCTCCAGCGCCGGCTCGGAATCCATGATGTAGGCGATGTCGTTGAAGAGGAGCGTCAGAAAGGTGGTCTTAACTGTCAATTCGTTGACCCAGTGGTAGTCCCGGTTGTCGAACACGGTATAGTAACGCTGCTCGATGAAGTCGCACAGCGGTTGCAGGTCGCCGGTCTGCCACAGAACGCGCGCCGTCTGTCGGCCTTTGTCCAAGACATGGCGATCGGGCAACAGCAAGTCCTGGATGCGCTCGATGTACAGCTTACGCGTCACCAGGTTCGGAATGCTCAGGATCAACTCGCCCGTTGGCGTGCGCCCACCGAAGGTGAGCACGCCGAAGTAGTAGAGGAATGAGGCCATGAACGGCGCGTCCTTGACCGCCGTCAGCATGTCCTCCACCCCGAAGCGGTCAGCCAGTGCGGACACGGCCAGCGCCGGCGCACCGTTGACGGCATCGAGGATGACCTGTCCGCCGCCGGGCAGGCTGGCGATGTGGGCGATCTTGCCGCGATCCATGGCCAGGTTGCTGTCCAGCATGTTTTCGGGATAGCTGCAGGTGCGCTGGAAATGCTTGAAGAAGTAGAGCGCCAGGGTGGGGTTGTAGACGCGCTCGGCGGCCGTGGCCGTGGTGAAGCGATAGCCGTTGTAGAAGGTGCGCACCATCTCCAGCGCCTCGGCCGCCTGCGCCTCGGCCCACCCGCACGCGGCCGCGATCTGGCGCAATGTGGCGGCGATCTCGGCTTCGTGGAAGCCGCACAGGTCGTTGAACTCCGGCTGCAGGGTGATCATCTCCGAGACGTTGTAGCCGCTGGTCAGGTCGCTCAGCACGATGGGTGAGACGCCCGTGATGAAGACGCGATCCAATCCAAAACCGCTGGCCGCGGCCTTGACCGCCTTGAACAGCGTTTTCAGCGTGCCTTCACCGCGCAATAGGGCATCGTAACGCTGCTTGCCGGTCGGCTGCCCGTCCATCGCCAGCTCGTTCGCGAAGTTGTCGTACTCGTCGATCAGCAGGTAGAGCTTGTAGGGGGTCTGGCGCACCGCCGTCAGCGCCGATTGGAACGACGCCACCGCATCGGTCGGGTAGATCTCGATGGGACGTGGCAGCAGATGTTGATAGTAGGCGGCGAAGTCCTGGATGCGGCTGTTGACGTGGCGGTACAGCGCCTGGGTGATCTCGTTGGCGTCTCCATACGCAGCTACCGTCGAGAAGTCCCAGCGCATTACGAAATACTGATTGCGCCGCGGGGTCGGGTTGCGGCCGATCGCCAGGCCGCCGAACAACTGCTCGAACTGGTCGGCCTTGGCCACGTCGTAGTAATTCTCCAGCATCGAGAGGAACAACGATTTGCCGAACCGCCGCGGGCGCAGGAAGAGCAGTTGGTCGCCCATCCCCTCGATCAACGGGATGCGGTCGGTGCGGTCTACGTAGAAGTAGCCCTCAGTGATGAGTTTGTAGAAGTCGCTGACGCCGTACGGGAATTTCATCTGGCCCTCCTCGCGGGCGTGGTCCCCTGGCTGAGGTCGCGTTCAAAAATAACTGGGTTGCTTCGCGGTGGAACTACACGGAAGAACGGCCTGAAAGCATGGAGTTATTTTTGAATGCTTACTGAGTCACACTGTCATTGTACCACAGGGCCGCCAGGAGATTGTGACAATCTCGATTGCGGCAATCCGAGATTGCTTCGCAAAAAACGCTCGCAATGACACGGCGGCTGAGTAGTTACGGGCCATCACGTATTTGCGCAATGCGCCCGTTTTCCCCTTCGCCCCTGTCGGTGGTACAATATCCGCGTCATGCCACACTCCAACTGGGGGTAGCCGATGGAACTGGGAACAATTCGTCAAATCAACATCGACGTCGAGATGCAGGCGTCGTATCTCGATTACGCCATGAGCGTGATCGTGGCGCGCGCGTTGCCCGACGTGCGCGACGGCTTGAAGCCGGTGCATCGCCGGATCCTCTACGCCATGCATGATCTGGGCCTGAGCCACGACAAGTCGTACAAGAAGTCGGCCCGCATCGTCGGTGAGGTGCTAGGCAAATACCATCCCCACGGCGACGCGGCCGTGTACGAGGCGATGGTGCGCATGGCGCAGGATTTCAGCCTGCGCTGCACGCTGGTGGATGGCCAGGGCAACTTCGGGTCGATCGACGGCGACAACGCCGCGGCCATGCGCTACACCGAGGCGCGCCTGGCCGGGATTTCCGCGGAGATGCTGACGGATATCGAGAAAGGCACGGTGGACTGGACCGAGAACTTCGACGGCACGCTCAAAGAACCGACCGTGCTGCCCGCCGCGCTGCCGAACCTGTTGATCAACGGCTCCAGCGGTATCGCGGTCGGCATGTCCACCAACATCCCGCCGCACAACCTGGGCGAGGTCTGCGACGCGCTCATCTATCTGATCGACAACTACGAGAGCGCCGAGGACGTCACCGTCGAGGACCTGATCCAGTTCATCCCCGGCCCTGATTTTCCCACCGGGGGCCTGGTCTATCGCTATCGGCACGAGGGCAGCGGCGCCAACCAGGAGCAGGTGGACGTCATCACCAAGGCCTACGCCAGCGGGCGGGGCCGGATCATCATGCAAGCCAAGGCGCACATCGAGGAGATGAGCCGCAACCGCAACCGCATCGTGGTCACCGAGCTGCCCTATCAGGCCAACAAGACCAACCTCCTGGAGCGGATCGCCGACCTGGTCCGCGATGGCCGGCTGGAGGGCATCACCGACCTGCGCGATGAATCGGACCGCACCGGAATGCGCATCTGCATCGAGTTGACTCGCACCGTGGACCCCCGCGACGTGTTGGCCAACCTGTTCAAGCTCACTCCGCTCCAGAGCACCTTCGGCGTCTCGCTGTTGGCGCTGGTCGATGGCGAGCCGCGTCTGTTGAGCCTGAAGCGCATCTTGATGTACTACCTGGAGCACCGGCAGGAAGTGATCGTGCGGCGCAGCAAGTACGAGCTGGAGCGAGCGCGGCAGCGCGCCCACATCCTGGAGGGCCTCCTGCGGGCGCTGGATGTCCTGGACGAGGTGATCGCGCTGATCCGCAAGTCGAAGACCGCGGACACGGCCCGGCGCAACCTGATCGCGGAGTTCAAATTCACTGAGATTCAGGCCCAGGCGATCCTCGACATGCAGTTGCGCCGGCTGGCCGCCCTGGAGCGGCGCAAGCTCCAGGATGAGTATCGGGCAGTCATCGCGCTGATCCGTGACCTGGAGGCGCTGTTGGGCTCGCCGAAGAAGGTGCTGGCGCTGATCCGGCAGAACCTGCTCGATCTGAAAGCGCGTTACGCCGATCCGCGGCGCACCCAGATCGCCGATCGCGTCAAGGGTACCCTGACCGCGCGGGACATCTTACCGGACCAGGACGTCTGGATCACGTTGGCGGCGGATGGCACGCTGGCGCGCCAGCCGGTAGAGCCGCCCAACGTCGCCCGGCTGAACAGGCTGACCAGGGACGCCAGCGTGGCGCTGGTGGCCGCCAACACCCGGCAGGAGCTCTACCTGTTCAGTGCCAAGGGCCAGGCCGCGCGCGTTCCCATCCACCAGATTCCGGAGGGCGCCGGTGCGCACTTCGCCGACGTGTCGAGCCTGACCCGCCGCGACCGCGTGGTGGCGCTCCGGGCCATCTCCAGCCCAGAGGGTGAAGAGCCAGATTCCGGCCTTCGTCCAGGCTCAGGCCAGGGCTACCTGTTACTGGGAACGGCCCAGGGCAAGGTCAAGCGCGTGACCATCGCGGATCTCCTCGCACAAGCGCACACCGACCCGCAGGTGATCGGCCTGGACGACGGCGACGAGTTGGCCTGGGTGGACGTCAGCTCGGGCGGCGGGGAGATGCTGCTGGTCACCGCGAGCGGGCAGGCGATCCGTTTCGCCGAAGAGGATGTGCGGTCGATGGGGCTGGCCGCGAGCGGCATCGGCGGCATCAAGCTGGG
>PHCA01000230.1 GCA_002842085.1 Chloroflexi bacterium HGW-Chloroflexi-1 | reverse complement strand
CTAGCTACAGTGCTCGCAGTTTATGCCGCAGATCCATACTGGCAAGGGCATCTGTGGGATGCTGGATATGCCAAGTACAAAATACTCTCATCAGTGCCTGGACAATATCATGACGATATAGAAAATGCAGCCGGAAAGTGGAGTGAGCCTTCTTCCTTTTACTTCCAAAAGACCACTCAAGAGCCGCTGTACGTTGGAGGACACCTTAAGTTTGGCGATCCACCATGGTGGGCTATTGCTTATACCGATGTCTGGTATTGGGGCAGCGACAAAATGCGGTACTTTGTGGTCACATTTGATGCGGATCTTCCCCAGGGCTGGACAGATGCCCCGTGCTGGCAGGGGTGGGTCAGCGAACTGCGGGTCTTTCCAGTTGCTCTTCACGAACTTGGACACGCATTCGATTTCATTTCTGTTACCGACACAAACACGGTTATGTACACCCAGTATCGGTGTTACACCGGCTTGTATCAGCGAGATAGGAATGCGGTAGATGATTTATACTAGGCCAATCCACTTGCCCACCCTGGGTAGCTGTAGGAATCACGGATAGGAGGATGAGTCATGAAGAATCTACGTAAGAAGGTAGGCTTACTCTTAGCAACAACCGGTTTGGTTGTTTTAGCCCTGGTGCTTGGAAGCAAGATTATGTCTGCGAAAGGGATAGAGGTGCCTGCAACATCAACGTCAGCGGTACAGTCCACAACCCCACCAAAGGTTACGGGGGCGAGGCGACATCAACTGCTTCTTCCTCTTGAAGAGCTTGTTGCTCACGACAAAGCGTTGATTGCAGTAGTTGAGCCAACAGAGAGGAAGACGATCGTGATAGTATCAGTAGAAGAATTGAGTTCTATGAGAGCCATTGAAAGAGAAGGCGTGGAAGACTTTATCGCAGATTTCGATGGCTACCCATTCACACCAGTAGAGGCCAAGGTTGTGGAAGTCTTGAAGGGAGACATCCCAGAAAGATTTGAACTCTGGGAAGAGAGAGGAGAAATAGCAGGATTCAAGGTCGAATCCGACGACCCGTTTCTGTCCCCTGGTGTGAGGGGGCTTCTTGTAGCAGGTAGTTACGACAATGGCGTAATTGCACCTCTCATTTTTGCACCTATCCAAGATGACGGCTATATGCCTGATCTGCAAATGAGCCTTGACGACTTTCGCAAAATGCTGAAGTAGTAATTCTGAGGCAGGTACTGTTCACCCCCAAAGCGGTCTGTAGAGATTGATATCTCGTTATGACTCGCGCCGGACGCTGAAATCCGGCGACGGGGCCTGCCGGTGCGGGTGCTGGCGCTCAGTTCCTACGACGACGACCGCTACGTGCGGGGGATGCTGGCGGTCGGCGCGCTGGGCTACCTGCTGAAGGAGGAAGCGCCGGGCGTCATCGTGGCCGCGGTGCGGGGGGCGGCGCGGGGAGAGGGGTATTTCAGCCCCAGGATCGCGGCCAGGGTGGCGGCCCTGGCGCGGGATGAGGACCCGTCACGCCGCCCACTACCTCTCCGCCGGCCGCGAAGCCAATTCTCTCTACACACAAGGCGGCGATCAGATCGCCGAGGCGCTCCGCCGCTTCGACGCGGCCTGGCCCCACCTGCAAGCCGCGTGGGAGTGGCTGAAGACCCAAGGTGACGAAGCTGCCCTGCGTTGGCTGAGCGATTTCCCCGGCCAAGTTGTTTACACGCTGGACCTGCGCCTGCCCCCGCGGCGGAAGATCCCCCTCCTGGAGACCGCCCTGGCAGCCGCCCGCCGGCTGGGCGATCGCCGCAATGAAGGCACCCACCTGGGCAACCTGGGCCCGGCATACTGGTCCCTTGGGGACGCGGCCCGCGCCACTGGGTCCCACGAGCAGGCGTTGGCGATAGACCGCGCGATTGGCGACCGCCGCGGGGAGGCCATCGATGCGTGGAACCTGGGGCTGGCGTACGAGGAGCAAGGCGACCTCGCCCACGCCGCCGAGTTGATGCAAATTCTGGTGGACTTCGAGCGATCCATCGGCCACGCGGACGCGGAGAAGGATGCACGCAGGCTGGAGGAAGTGAAACGGAAGCGTGATGCGTGAAACGTGATCCGTGACCTCTGTACGGCGGGGACTTACAGCGTGAAGCGTCGAATGTGAGGCACACGATCAAAGTGGGGATCGGTGCTTGCCAGGTCAAGGCAGGGGATACTGCAGGTCGTACTCCTCCCGCGTGCCGTGACCCGCTGCACCGAACAACTCGTCAGTCAGGCTGCGCGTTGGAGCGGGGATGGGTTTCGGCGTGACCACCAACTGGTGACGCAGTTCCAATAGCTCGCGGATGATTGCATCTATCCGGTTGACGATTTGCCCTTGATCCCAAGTCATTACAGAAGTGGACATTTGATCTGCTCCTTGCCTGGTGCTATTATACTCGCAAAACGCAAAACGCAAAACGTAAGATGAAACGCGCGAATCTGTAATGGTCAAGATCATGGTGCACGAAACCACCTGAGCAATAGGACGTAGATGGCGCTGCGGCGGGCTTAGGGCTAAGGACCTGATAACTTACCCACTTGCTCCGGCAAATGAAGGGAGGATTCGTCCAAGTTATTTAGTCCTTAGCCCTAACCATTCGGCCTGCCCTCACGAACCGTCCCCACCCCGGCGCGGGTACGAACTCGCCATCTCGCACCACCGCCCGGCCGTGGCTGAACACATCGCGCACCGCGCCCTGGACCTGCCAGCCCTCGTATGGCGTGTAGCCCGCCAGGTTGTGCAGCGCCTTGGCCCGGATCGTCGTTTCGCCGCGCGGATCATAGATCACCACGTCCGCGGCGTAGCCGGGGACCAGCGCGCCCTTGCCCTTCAGCCCGAATATCCGCGCCGGGTTGGCGCAACACACCTCGACCAGGCGCGGCCAACTGATCCGGCCTTGATCCACGCCATGTGTCGCCAGCAACGGCAGCATGGTCTCCAGGCCGGGAATACCACCGGCGGTCTTGTGGAAGTGCGGGGAAAGACACTTTTGGTCTATCGTGTAGTCACAATGGTCTGTTCCGATCGTCGCGATCATACCAGATGCCAGTTGCGACCAAAGCCGCCCCGCTTCACTAACTTCGCGTAGTGGTGGTTGCATGATATTCCATTCGGGGTGCTCCTCGGCGTAGACCGTCTCGTCCAGCAACAGGTATTGCGGTGTGGTTTCGGCAATGGCGCGTTGGCTGCACGCGACGGCCTGGGTCACCTGGTCTACCGTCCCGGAGACGGAACAATGCGCCACGTAGACCGTGGCCCCAACGGTGTTTGCCAGAAAGAGCACCCGGTGCGCCGCCTCCACCTCGGCCAACGCGGGGCGCGCCCGGCCCTGATTCGCCAGCCCGGTCTGCCCCGCTGCGATCAGCGCGGTGGTGGCGGCCGACACGATGGCGTCGTTTTCGCAGTGCACCATCACGATCACAGCGTGGCGGGCTGCGGCCGCGAACACGCGCAGCAATGCCGCGTCATCCTGGTAGTAGTTGGGCCGGTAGGTGGTGTAGACCTTGACCGAAGTCACGCCGTCGGCCAGCAGATCGGCCATCCAGCGATCCAGCTCCGCGTCGGT
>PHCA01000229.1:6873-10737 GCA_002842085.1 Chloroflexi bacterium HGW-Chloroflexi-1 | reverse complement strand
TTTGCGAAGCAATCTCTCGCGCATGAGGGAGATTGCTTCGTCGCAAACGGCGCTCCTCGCAATGACAGCCCTTTGGTTGCGGCAGGAGGCCGCGCTATGCCTAAGCAGTTACATCTCGTACTTTGTGCAAGAAAATATGTTAACGCGCTAAAACGCTGGGATACGGGGGCACGGTCGGGAGACCGGCCCCAGCACTTTGGCGCGCCAATCTCGTACTTTGTGCAGAAAAACACGAGGTGAACGTGTCGGAAAAACAATCATCTTGGTCATTATTGGCGAGCATAGTGGATCGACCTGGCGTCGCCCTGGCCAACGTGGCAGCCTATCCGCGCTGGCGCTGGCTCCTGCCCGCGCTCCTGGCCGTAGTAGTCCTCGCCACATCGGCAGCTTTGACCGCGCCACTGCTGGCCGCCCAATCCTCGCAACAAGCGCAGGAACTACTGGCCGGCAGTCTGAGCCAGCTTCCGGCAGATCAGGCAGCGCAGGTTCAAGCGAGCATGGCGGTCTTTCAAACGCCCCTCTTTCTGGGCGCGACAACCCTGGTCATGGGCATCATCGGCCTGGCCTTGGGCTGGCTGATCCAGGGCGGCGTGCTCTATTTCGGCGCGCTGATCGCTGGCGCCGACCTGGAGTTCAAGCGCATTTTCGCGACCACACCCTGGTTGGGCCTGCCTTACGTGCTGGAGACGATCGTGCACACCGCCTATGTAGCAGTCAAAGGCCAGCTCATCGTCAACCAGGGCCTTTCCTACCTGGTCTCCAGCGGCAAGCCGTTGGACGACGCCCGCAACCTGGCCTACGCAGCCCTGAGCCAGGTCAGCATCTTCCGGCTCTGGCACCTGGCCCTGGTCTATGTGCTGCTGCGCTCGGTGGGGCGGCTGGGGCAGGGCGCCGCGTTCTGGCTCACCGTGATCTACGCCGGGCTGTTTGTGGCCGCGCATCTGCTCTTCACGGTGGCGCCGGGCCGACTGCTGGCGGGCCTCTAATCGAAACAGTTTATCACGTATCTTCTCAATTTTTCGGGGAATCGCTCGCTGTGGCCGGTCTCCTGACCGAGCCATCGTGGCTCGGTCAGGAGACCGGCCACAGCCACCCCGGATTACGGCTATCGCTTGAGAGGATACAATACCGGGCTTGCTGCAACTTCCTTGATCACCATGCGTATATGGAAGTACAGCCCCCGGATTACGGCTATCGCTTGAGAAGATTCGCAACTTGATTGAGGAGCTCATTCATGCGCAGGATTTTGACCATTGTTTTGATCATCGCCGCCATCGCCGCAGCAGGCTGGTTTGGTTACCAACGGTTCGGCGGGGCCAAAGCCGCTGAGGCCCCCGACTATGAAACGGTGACGGTGGCTCGCGGTGATATCGCCACCACTGTGAGCGCCACCGGCACGGTGTTGCCGGAGCGCAAGGCTAATTTGTCCTTCCAATCCGCCGGCAACATCGTCAGCATACCGATAGAGGTGGGGGACCACGTGGAGGCCGGCCAGGTCCTCGCCCAGCTCGACACCACCGATCTTCAATTGGCGATACGTCAGGCGGAGATCAGCCTGCACACGGCGCAAATCCAGGTGCGCCAGCAAAAAGCCGGCCCGGATGAGAGCGACCTGGCCGCAGCGCAGGCCGCGCTGGAGAGCGCAAAGAGCGCCTATCAACAACTCCTGGATGGCCCGGATGCCGATCAGCTCGCGGCCGCGCGCGCGTCAGTCGAACAGGCCAGGGTAACCTTGAGCCAGGCCCAGCAAGCCTACGATCCGATCAAAGACATGCCCGGCGTGGGCATGATGCCGCAGTCGCTCCAACTCCAACAGGCCACAATCAATTACGAGACGGCCCAGGCGCAATATCGGGTGACGACCAAAGGCGCCACCCAGTCACAGCTCCTCGCATCCCAGGCGCAGGTGGCTGCCGCCCAGGCCTCCTTGGACCGGCTGAAGAAGGGCGCGTCGGCAGAACAGGTTGAGATCGCGCAGACCGGGGTCGATCAGGCCGAGTTGGCCCTGGCCCAGGCCCGGCGCCGGCTGGATAACGCTTGCATCACCGCCCCATGGGCCGGCATCGTGACCACGATCAACATCGTCGAAGGCACACTGGCACAGCCCGGCGCGTCTGCCATCCAAATAGCTGACACGAGCCGCTACCACATCGACGTCCAGGTCGACGAGGTGGATATCACCGCCATCGTCGAAGGACAGATCGTCACCCTGGACGTAGGCGCCTTGCCCGACCAGAATCTATCTGGCGCAGTGGCCAAGGTCGCGCCGACCGCCTCGAGGAACCAAACGGGCGGCGCCTCCTACCTTGTGACCATCAACATCGACCCCACGGACGCGGCGCTGCGCAGCGGGATGAGCGCCACCGCGACCATTATCAGCAGCTCGCGCCAGGACGTGCTGTTGATCCCCAATCGGGCCGTCCAGCTCGACCGGGCCAGCGGCCAGACGTTCGTCGAACAGGTGCTGCCTGACGGCGGCACGCAGCGGGTCGAGGTACGCCTGGGGCTGCGAGATGACCAACGGAGTGAAGTCCGCGCCGGCCTGGAAGAAGGCGATAAGTTGGCGATTCGTACCGTCTCGATGCAGGAACGCCTGAAGCTGACGTTGGGGGGTCAATAAAAGGCTATCCGAAAAATGCTCTGGCCGGTCTGCGACCGAGCCAGGGGAGTATCTTCGGGCGCAGACCGCCTCAATAATCCGGGGGCTGTGCCTTGCGAAGGTTCTCGGTCAGGGGGTGTTTTACCTGGTTTTTTGGGGTAAGGCGAACTCTCTGCCACTGGAATGGCTGCCGGAACCTTCGCAAGGCTGTCATTCATAAGCGAGCGCGATCATGCTTCAAACACCACCCGATCCGATCATCGAGATCAAAGATGTCACAAAAATCTACAAGATGGGGGATGTGGAGGTCCACGCCCTGCGAGGGGTCTCCCTCAACGTCTACCCAGGCGAGATGGTAGCGATCATGGGACCGTCCGGCTCAGGCAAATCGACCTTGATGAACATCATCGGCTGCCTGGACCAACCGACATCCGGGGCCTACCTGCTGGCCGGCCAGGACGTTTCACGCCTCAACGATGACCAGTTGGCCGAGATCCGCGGCCGCCGGCTTGGATTCGTGTTCCAGACCTTCAACTTGCTGTCGCGCACCAATGCTATCGAAAACGTGGAATTGCCGCTGATCTATTCCGGCGCCAGGAACCGCCGAGGACGGGCGCAGGCCGCATTAGAAGCAGTAGGGCTGAGCGACCGCATGTACCATCGGCCCAACGAGCTCTCAGGTGGACAGCAACAGCGCGTGGCCATCGCGCGAGCGCTGGTGAACAACCCGAACATCATCATGGCCGATGAGCCAACCGGCAATCTGGACTCGAAAGCCGGCGCCGAGGTCATGGCCGTCTTTCAACAACTGAATGAAGAGCAGGGGATGACGGTGGTCCTCGTTACCCACGAGTCGGAAATCGCCGAGCATACCCGGCGCATCGTTCATCTGTACGATGGGCGGGTCGCCAGCGACAAGCCGGTAACCAACCCGCGCCGGGCCGGCGAGTCCATCTACCGTGTCAATCACCGGCCGGTAAACGTGGAAGACCGCCAGGAATCGATTGATGTTCAACATGCGGCCTGAGCCCGCGGCTTTTCCGGGCAGACATATCGTGTCTTTTCAACAATCCGGAGAAGCTGTGGCCGGTCTCTCACGGGTGGCTCGGTCAGGAGACCGGCCACAGCGAGCGGTCTGTAACCACGGTGGCTCGGTCAGGAGACCGGCCACAGCGAGCGGTCCCACGGTGGCTCGGTCAGGAGACCGGCCACGGCGAGCGGTCTCACGGGTGGCTCGGTCAGGAGACCGGCCACAGCGAGCGGTC
>PHCA01000229.1:3259-6826 GCA_002842085.1 Chloroflexi bacterium HGW-Chloroflexi-1 | reverse complement strand
GCGAGCGGTCCCACGGTGGCTCGGTCAGGAGACCGGCCACAGCAAGCGCGGCCCGAAAAACCTGAGAAGATACATCTATCGAACGTGTGACATATGAATGCGACTGAACATATCCGGCTGGCGCTCAGAGCGCTGGCCGTCAACAAGCTGCGCTCAGCGCTGACCATGCTGGGCATCATCATCGGTGTAGGTGCGGTGATCACCCTGCTCTCGGTTGGGCAGGGGGTGCAAAACCTGGTTACGGAACAGTTGCAGAGCATCGGCACCAACCTGTTGTTCGTGATGCCGGGCAACTTCTCCGGTAGCCAGACACAGATGTCTGGGAGAAGTGAGCCAACGCTGACCATGAGCGACGCCGAAGCCATCGCAGATCCGTTCAACGTGCCCGACGTGGCGCAGGTGGCCCCCGAGCTGATGTCTTCGGCCAGCCTCAACTATGGCAAGGTTACGCTGAGCACCACCGTCTCCGGCGTCACGCCCGCTTACGAAAACGTGCGTAACTTCCCGGCCGCTTTCGGGAATTTCATCAGCGCTACCGACATCAACACACGCGCGCGGGTCGCGGTGTTGGGCGGCCGGGTCGCGGAACGCCTTTTCAAGGACAACGTCTACCCGATCGGCGAAACCATCAAGATCAACAACATTCCGTTCAAGGTCATCGGCGTGCTGAAAGCCAAGGGCGCCGGCGGTCTGGGAGGCGGTAACCAGGATGACGTCGTGGTTGTGCCGCTGAGCACAGCTCATGAACGGCTTTTCTCGAGTTTCCACACCAGCCAGGGCGAGCCGCAGCTCTCGATGATCTACGTGCAGGTTGTCAGCGAGGATCGCATGTCCGCTGCTATGCAGGACATCACCACGCTATTGCGCAACCGGCACAATATTCTGTTCCAGGATGAGGACGATTTCACGGTGATCAACCAGCAGGACCTCCTGTCGATCTTCGGGCAGATCACCGGCGTGTTGACGATCTTCCTGGGCGCCATCGCGGGCATCAGCCTGCTGGTCGGCGGCATCGGCATCATGAACATCATGTTGGTATCGGTGACCGAGCGGACCCGAGAAATCGGGTTGCGCAAGGCGGTAGGGGCCAGGCGCCGGGATATCCTGACCCAATTCCTGATCGAGTCGGTGATCCTGGCGGTCATCGGCGGCATCTTGGGCATCGTCCTGGGCGCGGGCGGCGCGCTGTTGGTCTCGCGCCTGGCTGAGGGACTGACAGCCGCCGTAACGATGCAATCGGTTTTGCTGGCGACCAGCTTCTCGGCAGCCGTCGGGTTGTTCTTCGGGATCTATCCGGCCACCCGCGCGGCCCGGTTGAACCCAATCGACGCGCTCCGCTACGAGTAAACGCATGACGGCCAAAGCCGCCCGTATAGTATTATACTTGACAAGATGACAGGGTGACAGGGTGACAAGGTGACAAGGTGACAAGTTATGCTTGTCGTATCCTCTCAATATAGGACTTTTCCATTGACATAATATAGCGAACTGACTCTCTGGCCACTATCGGCGGCTGCGTTATCATCGGGACCGCGGCGGTGTTGCAAGCGCTCAAGTGGCGCCTGTGTCCGCCGGCGGCAGGACAAACGCCTCCCAGGGCGGCAAGCCGTAGTCATCGAGGAGCCAGCCCGGGAACTCGACCTCGGGCCGGGGATCGTTGGGGTCGTCGGAGACCGTCAGCCGGACGATGGCGTTGAAGTAGTGAGCTTTGATCCAGCCCAAGGTGCGGTCCCGCAAGGCCGGCACAAGCAGGCGTTCCAGGGTGACGAACAGGTAGGCCACCAGGCTGAGCAGCGGTCCTGGTCGCAATCAGCGATGAGCAGGCCATCTGTCTGGATCCCAGCCTGGATCAGCCGTTGACGCTGGAGTTGTCTACATTCCTGAGTGCCTGGAGAATCCTTGGTAGCCAAGGTTTGGTCGTGTGGGTATCTTGAGCAGCGTACTTCTGCCCCTCACCGGTTTTTTCTCCATGTTACGGAAAACATCGAGTCCCGACCCCTCTGGAAGCCATTGTAGCGGCAGCCGGTCTTACGGGGCTGCGAAGTCGTCGGCCGCCGCGTGGCCGAGACGTTGTTCCGGGATGGCCGCCTGCCCTCGGGCACGGCCGCCTGCCCTCCGGCACGGCCATGGGCGAGGTCGATCTGGCGCGGGTGGTGGGGGTGATCCGGGGGATGCAGCAAGCGTCCCCCGGACCCGCCCCCCCTGACCCCCCAATCCTTCGACACTTTGACAAGCCCTTCGATGGACCCCTCGATGAACCCTTCGACAAGCCCTTCAACAGGCTCAGGATGCACTCAGGAGGGGCCTCGGGAGGGGCCTCAGGACACGGCTCAGGACAGGCTCCGCTCAAGACAGGCTTTGGGGGGAACTGGACACCCCCAGGATTGTCGAAGATCCTCTTCAGAGGAGGGGGGTGTGGGGGCCATGACTGCAATTGGTGATCAACGACTTGGATGCCAGACAGCGGTTGTGCTATACTTGGGGCCAACGAGAAGGAGCGGCAAGAAACAGGATGGATGCGAGAGAAGAGGTGGTCATGGAAGCGATAGAGTTGCCTGAGACGATTGTGCGGGCCTGGGGGCCGGAAGCCGCCACGGATTTCCTGCACTGGTTGGACGGACGAATGGCCGTCACGCAATTTGCGCCGCAGATCCGGATTTCGGCGTTCGTGGCCCGGCAACAGGTGAACGTGTTGATGCTGGAGCAAGTCAGCAATTTGCTCCTGGCCGGTGAACCCAGGCTGGTGCAAGATCCCGCGGGTGGTTGGCAATGGCGCGTGCCGGTAGATTTGACCTTCCCGACGCGAGGGCGCGTCGGGAAGGTCGGCGAGCTGGACGTAGATGCTCATTACGGCGGAATCGCTTACGATGACGGTTTACTGGCCCGTATCGCGAGTGCGACGCAGCAGTTGGCGCAGCAAACCCTGGAGCTGTCTACGTGAGGAACGTGCTTCGGTTGTCGCATTTCCAGCAGTCGGCGCCAGGGTACTGCTTGCCAGCCTGCGTGCGTATGGTGTTGGCATATCTGGGCCTGGAGCGCACGGAAGCAGAAGTCGGCCGGATTTTGGGCGCACGGGAGTACGGTACGCCGAGTTTTGCCGTCCAACGTCTGGCTGCGCTGGGGCTGCGCGTGGTCTACGGCGCATGGTCCATTCCGCAACTGTTTTCCGCGCTCGACGCCGGGCAGCCGGTCATCCTGTTTGTGCACACGGAGTTTTTGGACTACTGGCGGGAGGACGTAGCTCATGCCATAGTGGTCGTTGGCGCCGTAGAAAACCAACAATTCTGGCTCCATGATCCGGCTCTGCCATCCGGGCCTTTGGTCGTGTCGTGGGATGGCTTGTTGGCAGCGTGGGCCGAGTTCAGCTACCGCGGCGCAACGATCAGCGGCGACGTTTGAAAGCCGTTTGAGCATGGTCAAACGTGTCTTTGAGGGAGGGCTGGAGGGGTTTGACTTCGCCACCTACGGCCGCGGGTTCATCCTCCTGGCCGGCCTGGCACTGCTGATCACCCCGTTGGTCTTCCGACGGGCCGGCGTCTACTTCCGCTACTGGCGCTACGCGTCGGT
>PHCA01000229.1:0-3170 GCA_002842085.1 Chloroflexi bacterium HGW-Chloroflexi-1 | reverse complement strand
GTCAGGCGAGGTCTTCGTGCTCGACATGGGCGAGCCGGTCAAGATCGCGGACCTGGCGGCCGATTTGATCCGACTGTCGGGGCTGGAGGTCGGGCGCGACATAGACATCGTCTATACCGGGTTGCGGCCCGGCGAGAAGTTGTTCGAGGAGTTGTTCGCGGCGGGGGAGGATTATACTCGCACGGGGCACGAGAAGATCTACGTGTGCAGGAATGGGGACGAGATTTCGGATTGCGAATTGCGGATTGCGAATTTTGTGGATGGGCTGGGAGAGGCGGCGCAGGCGGGGGACGCGGAGGAGGTGCGGCGGCGGTTGATGGAGATGGGACGCAGATGGCGTTGCGGAGATAGGGAGACGGGGCTGACGATTATTGATGCGACGCGCTTGTGTTTTGCTGTAAGGCAGGGTATCATGCTGAGGGTGAGGGGTAATTGTGGATGATAGGAGGGCAGAGCATGTATGACACGTTAGCAATCCATCTGCCGGGTTCGGTTCGCCAGATGCTTAATCGGACATCGGAAGAGATGAGCCGTGACCTGCGCCTGTACGCAGCGCTGATGCTTTTCCGTTTGGGCAAGCTGTCCTCGGGTGCTGCGGCCGAAATGTGCGGTATACCGCGACCGATGTTTCTGGATCTGTGCGCCGAGTACGATATCCCCGTGTCGCAGATGACCGTGGAAGATCTGCGCCGTGAGTTAGCCGATGAATAGGCATCCCCTGGTCTGCGATACCACGCTATTGCTGTATCTGGATCGCATAGGCCAGGCGCGTCTGCTGTGCACGTTTTTTGAGCCGATTGTTGTGCCAGAGCAGGTCCGGTTGGAATTGGACATGGGCCGGTTACTGAGGCCAGATACGATCAATCCGAGCCGACTTGGCTGGGTGTCGCTGGTATCCATTGACCAAAGTGAGTTGGATGCCTTACCACCCAACCGACTCGGCCGGGGCGAACAGGCTGTGATAGCTTACGCGAGGGCTCAGCAAGGCTACTGGGTCGGATTGGATGACCACCAAGCGCGAATACTGGCCGAGCGCCTGGGGTTGAAGGTCGTGGGTATCATCGGTGTTTTACTGCGGGCGAAGCGGGCCGGTCAGACTATGGCGGTTCGGCCGCACCTGGATGCCTTGCAGGCGGCTGGCTTTCGTTTGGCGGAGGGATTGTACCAGGAGGCTTTGCGGTTGGCCGGTGAAAAGGATGGCTGAATTAGCATCTTCTCCTTCAACCTACGCCGACACCATCGGCGACCTGCCCGGCAGCGCCTGCATGTCCGAAGCGCCGTGGGGGCGCTGCAACCGCTGGCTCACCTGCATCACCGTGGAGCCGGCCCAGTTCGGCGTTGACCGGGAGGCTATTCGTTTGACTCTCGAAGCGGAAAACATCGAGGCCCGTCCGCTGTGGAAGCCGATGCACTTGCAGCCGGTCTTCGCGAGTCGCGAGCACGTCGGCCGCCGCGGTAGCTGAGGCGCTATGCCGCGCTGGGCTGTGCTTGCCCTCGGGGTCAAGCCTGACCGAGGTCGAGTTACAATGCGTTGTTTCCGTGATCCGGTCTGTCGTGCATTCGCAATGAGGCGGCTTTTGGTCCATCCACTACGCAACCGCTACCTGCTCGTCAGCGACCTCTTCCTGCTGGTCGTAGCTGCCTACGTCAGCTATGTGCTGCGGCTGGAGAAGTTCGACCTGAGCGTACACTGGCCGGGCTTCCTGCTCTTCACCGCCCTGGCGCTGGTCATCACACCGCTGGTTTTTCGCCGCGCCGGTGTCTACTCGCGATATTGGCGCTACGCGTCGGTGGAGGAGATGCTGCTGCTGATCGGCGCAGGCGTTTTCTCGTGCGCATCTCGGCGCGTTCCAGCGCGCGCAAGGCCGCCAACGGCAGGTTCAACGACCATCCCCCTCAGCCTGTGCTGATCATGGGCGCCGGGGACGGGAGTCAGGGGGCAGGGGTGAGAGGGCGTCAGGCGAGGTCTTCGTGCTCGACATGGGCGAGCCGTTCCAGGGGCGCGGTATAGGCGATGGTTTGCCCGCCCTGGTAGACCTCTTCGGCCCGGAAATCTGTCCACTCGCCCTCGGGAAGATAGATTTGCCGCTTCGTCCCCTCCAGCACAGGGGCGATCATCAGCGCATCGCCAAAGAAATATTGGTCATCCACCCCGCAGGTGGCGGGATCGCCGGGATAGTCCATAATCAGCGGCCGGATAAATGGCACACCCGACTGGCTCATCATCCACCATGCGGAATAAATGTAAGGGATCAACCGCATCCGCAATTCAGCATAACTGCGGAAAATGGTAGTGGTAAAGTCTTGACTGATAAGCATCCTATTCGCAAGTATGAAGCTAACGCCAGTCGTCAGTTAAAATGTAACCACTACCGGATTTTTCCCTATCGTAATTCCCAAGGAGGCAGTCCGGACCTTGATCTCTTCCTCTCGCTCCTCCACCGAGAAGGGGAACCTCCCCCACCGCCTTTTGACGAGCGCCGGCCCATCAGGGGCAAATTGTTCTCCCTGGGGTGTAGCCTGAATCCGCAGCATCTCGGGAGTGCATAGGGTAATCCGCACTCGTCCTTCAGCATGTTGCAAATCCAAATGATTTGCCACGACCTTACACTTCCCATAGGTTTCCAACCGCATTAGCACACCTTCCTTTCTGTCGAGAGTCAATGCCCAAACCTACCTGAGGGCAAGCAGTTGCCGGGTTCTCCTATTGGGGTTCATGTTCCTGATGGAAGGTTGATTGTCCCGCACCAGCCACTGCCGCAGGCGGTCCGGGTCATTTTGCCGGCAACTGGTGGCCTTGCGCTGCTCCCGCGCGCAAGGTATCCAAAATATTGTACCGCCTTTCCCGCGTTTTGTAAAAGTACGCCAGCCACGTGAAGTTCAGGTCCAAACACGACCTGCCCTTTCGGCTGCTGGCGGACGAGGAGCATAAAGTAGCCGAGTTGTACGGGGTGTGGGGGGAAAGAGCATATACGGTCGGCAGTACTTCGGCATCATCCGCTCGCACTTCCTGATCGACGAGGCGGGGCGGATCGCCGACGTGCAGTACAAGGTCAGCCCGAATGACAGTGTGGAGAATGCGTTGGCGGGGTTACGGGTAGGGTGAGCTGAAGCTTTGCCATGCCAAGACGAGGGATTGTACAGCCGATTCCCCAACTGCAGAGCCTTAG
>PHCA01000228.1:4886-8469 GCA_002842085.1 Chloroflexi bacterium HGW-Chloroflexi-1 | reverse complement strand
ACCAATCTACCAATCTACCAATCTACCAATCTACCAATCATCGAGCCAGCTTCAACCGAGTTTGAACGCACTCAAAAGGATTGGCGCATGATCTATCGCGTGGAAGTGTCGACAAAGCCAGGTTCTCGCGATGCGCGCGGGGAGAGCATCCAGCGGCAAGCCGCGGCATTGGGCGTGCAGGAGGTGCAGGCCGTCTCCGTGGCCGACCTCTATTTCCTGGAAGGTGATCCGGATGATGCGGCCGTGCAGCACCTGACCGCCGCGCTGCTCTGCGACCCGGTCGTCGAGGATGCCCATATCGAACGCTTGCCGGCTCCCGAGATCACAAAGTCAATCGACAATCCGCAATCGGAAACCTGTGCTGAGCCCAGTCGAAGCATCGCAAATCGCAAATCCGTCGAAGTGCTCCTCCGCCCCGGCGTGACCGACAGCGTGGCCGAAAGCTTGCTGGAGGGCGCCCGCATGATCGGCGAGCACCGGCTGCAACGCGCAGCGGCTGCCCGGCGCTACGTCATCAGCGGCGACCTGCCCGATTCCGACGTGCGGCGCATTGCCGAGGGATTACTGGCAAACGGCGTCATCCAGACCTACGCCATCGATCGGCCGGCCGCGCCGCCGTTCGTCCCGGCGCAGCCCGCGGACGCCACGGTCGAGGTC
This sequence comes from Chloroflexi bacterium HGW-Chloroflexi-1, assembly GCA_002842085.1. Lineage (GTDB taxonomy): Bacteria > Chloroflexota > Anaerolineae > CG2-30-64-16 > CG2-30-64-16 > CG2-30-64-16. The sequence continues at coordinate 7,812 of PHCA01000228.1, read as the reverse complement.
ATCCCACTCGCCGGGGCCGATGACGCCACCCTGGAGGCCATCAGCCACGCGCGCCGGCTGGCGTTGGACCTGGCCGAAATGGCCGCGATCCAGGACTATTACCGCGGGGAGGGTCGCGAGCCGACCGACGTCGAGCTGGAGATGTTGGCGCAAACCTGGTCGGAGCATTGCGTCCACAAGACCTTCAAGGCGCTCATCGACTACGAAGAGCTGGACGCCGACGGCGCGGCCATCCCCGGCACGCAACGTCAAATCGACTCACTCCTGAACACCTGCATCCGCGCGGCCACCGAGGCGGTGAACAAGCCGTGGGTCCATTCGGCGTTTGTGGACAACGCCGGCATCATTGCCTTCGACGACCGGCTCGATCTGGCGTTCAAGGTGGAAACCCACAACCACCCCTCCGCGCTGGAGCCGTTCGGCGGGGCCAACACCGGCGTGGGCGGCGTGATCCGCGACGTGATCGGCGTCAGCGCCCGACCGATCGCCAACACCGACGTGCTTTGCTTTGGCCCGCCCGCCCTGCCGTTCGCGGATCTACCGGCCGGCGTCCTGCATCCCCGCCGCATCGCGGCCGGCGTGACGGCCGGCATCGAGGATTACGGCAACAAGATGGGCATTCCGACCGTCAACGGCGCCATCCTGTACGACCCCCGCTACACGGCCAACCCGCTGGTCTTTTGCGGTTGCCTGGGCGTTTTGCCGCACGGCTCGCATCGCAACCAACCGCAAACTGGCGACCTGGCCGTGGTGGTCGGCGGGCGCACCGGTCGCGACGGGCTGCGCGGGGCCACCTTCTCTTCGATGGAGATGACCCACGAGACCGGCCAGGTGGCGGGCAGCGCGGTGCAGATCGGCCATCCGATCCACGAGAAGCAGGCGTTGGAAGTCGTGCTGGTCGCGCGAGATGAAGGGTTGTACACCGCCATCACCGACTGCGGCGCCGGCGGGTTATCATCGGCCGTCGGCGAGATGGCCGCTGAGCTCGGCGCCGAGATTCACCTGGAGCGGGCGCCGCTGAAATATCCGGGCCTGCGTCCCTGGGAGATCTGGTTGAGCGAGGCGCAGGAGCGGATGGTGTTGGCCGTGCCACCGGCGAGCTGGCCGCGGCTGCAAGCGATCTGCGCGGAGCTGGACGTGGAGGCCACCGCGTTAGGCGCTTTCACCGGCGATGGCCGGCTGACGCTCCATTACGACGGCCGGGTTGTCGGCCAACTCTCGACCGATTTCCTGCACAACGGCATCCCGCGGCGGGTGTTGCACGCGGTGTGGCAACGACCTGACCCGCCGACCCCCTTCCCTCTGAGGGAAGGGGGAGACACCCTTTCCCATGTCGGGGAGAGTGGCACGCCGATGACGCAGGTGGCAACGCTGCAAGACGCCCCTCCCCACGTAGGGGAGGGGCTGGGGGAGAGGTCCCTGCTCGCGCTGCTGGCCATGCCCGACATCCGCAGCAAAGAGGACGTCGTCCGCCGTTACGATCACGAGGTCCAGGCGGGCACGGTGGTCAAACCGTTCGTGGGACGCGCGGACGCCGGCCCCAGCGACGCCGCGGTTTTGGATTTGCGATTTGCGATTTGCGATTTCGGATCTCAAGATGGTCCTGCAACTCGCAATCACCAATCCGCAATCCGCAATCCACAATCGGCAATTGGCAATCGCGGCGTGGCCCTGGCCTGTGGCATCAACCCCCACTACGGCGCCATTGATCCCTATGCCATGGCCTGGGCCGCGGTGGACGAGGCGCTGCGCAACTGCGTGGCCGTGGGCGCTGACCCCGACCAGGTCGCACTGCTCGACAACTTCTGCTGGGGCAACCCGACCCTGCCCGATCGGCTGGGCGGGCTGGTGCGTTGCGCGCAGGGCTGCTACGACGCGGCCGTGGCCTACGGTGCGCCCTTCATCTCGGGCAAGGACAGCCTGAACAACGAGTACACGGCCGCGGATGGCCGCAAACACGCCATCCCCGGCACCCTGCTGATCTCAGCCCTGGGCAGCGTGCCTGATGTGAAGCGCACAGTTACGATGGACCTGAAAGCGCCGGGCGACCTGCTTTACATCGTAGGCGAAACCCGCGAAGAGCTGGGCGGATCGAGCTACGCCCGCCTCTACTCCCTCCCCCTCGCAGGGGGAGGGCCGGGGTGGGGGTTCGTTCCACAACCCCCCGCACGCGCCATCGAAACCTACCGCGCGCTGCACCGCGCCATCACCGACGGGCTGGTCCGGGCGTGCCACGACTGCTCGGAAGGCGGGCTGGCGGTAGCCGCGGCCGAGATGAGCCTGGCCGGCGGGCTGGGGCTGGACCTGCGTCTGGCCGATGTGCCGCGGGCGCCGGGCCTGAACCGGGACGCCGCGCTCGCGTTCAGCGAATCGCTGGGACGGCTGATTGTGTCCGTCGCGCCGGCGGACGCGCTCGCGTTCGAGGCGCACCTGGCCGGCCTACCTTGGGCTTGCGCCGGCGCGGTGCGCGACGATGACCGTCTGCGAGTGTCAGGCATGGATGGTGTCCCGGTGATCGAGACGGACCTGAGCGCGCTCCGGCATGCCTGGCAGGGGCATCTGGGGATGGACTTTGGACCGGGCGGGGCACGGAACGAGTGATGCCCTCTCAGCTTCTCGGGGCGTTTCTGGCTGTTGCATCGGCAGCCATGTTCGGCGGTGGGGATTTCAGCGGCGGCGTCGCCACGCGGCGACAGCATCAGTTCCAGGTGTTGGCGTTGTCAGCGATCGTCAGTATCGCGTTGCTGGGCGCTCTTGCCCTGCTGTGGCGAGAGGCCATGCCCTCGGCGCGCAGCGTGCTTTGGGCCGCCGCGGCCGGCGCCGCCGGTTCGTTGGGGCTGGCCGCGCTATACCGGGGGCTGTCGCTGGGCAACGCCGCGATCGTGTCGCCGACTGCCGGTGTGATCGGCGCCGCCCTGCCCGTGGT
>PHCA01000228.1:0-4798 GCA_002842085.1 Chloroflexi bacterium HGW-Chloroflexi-1 | reverse complement strand
TTGCTCCGGCTCAAGGGCCTGCCATTGCCGACCCCATGCAGCAACCCGACTGCGCTGGTCGCCGGCCTGCTCGACGCATCGGCGAATGCCCTTTATCTGCTGGCCAGCCAGCTCACCCGGCTGGACGTGGCCGTTGTGCTGACCTCGCTCTACCCGGCCGGGACGGTGTTGCTGGCGCGTGTCCTGCAGAAGGAACCGATCTCGCGCCTGCAATGGGTGGGTGTCTCGCTGTGTCTGGCTGCGATCGCACTGATAGTTGTCCAGGTGAGGCCGTTCTAGAAAAATAGATGTCGGGCTGGTTAGCCCGTATCATCTCAAGCGACAGCCATAATCCGGGGATGCTGTGGCCGGTCTGTGATCGAGCCACCCGTGGCTCGGTCACAGACCGGCCACAGCGAGCGATTCCCCCACCCGTGGCTCGGTCACAGACCGGCCACAGCGAGCGATTCTCCCACCCGTGGCTCGGTCACAGACCGGCCACAGCGAGCGATTCTCCCCACCGTGGCACGGTGGGGAGACCGGCCACAGCGAGCGATTCCCCCCACCGTGGCACGGTCAGGAGACCGGCCACAGCGAGCGATTCCCCGAAAAATTGAGAAGATACGTTAGCCCCGTAATCGCCGGTTTCCCTGGGGATCTCGGGGAGGGGATGAGTATTTTTCCGGACCTGATTGAGTGATGACGAAACCACACATTCTGATCCTGCACGCCCGGGGCACGAACCGGGATCGCGAGGCCGGCCTGGCCTGCGAGCTGGCGGGGGGCGCGCCCGAGATCGTGCGCGTCAACCAGTTGATCGCGGGCGAACGCCGGCTGGCCGACTACCGTATGCTCGTCCTGCCCGGCGGCTTCTCCTACGGCGACGACCTGGGCGCGGGCAAGCTCTGGGCGGTGGCGCTGAATCACCGGCTGGGCGACGACCTGGCCGCCTTCGTCGCGGCGGGGAGACCGGTCCTCGGCATCTGCAACGGGTTCCAGGTGTTGGTGAAAGCCGGACTGTTGCCGGGGGGCCGGGGATCAGGGGGCAGGGGGCGGGGGTCAGATGGCCTCCCTCCTTCTGTCTCTTATCTCCCATCTCCCACGGTCACCCTGACCCGCAACGACTTCGGACAGTTCGAGTGCCGGTGGGTCTATCTGCAACCCCAGCCGGACAGTCCCTGCGTCTTCACCCGCGGCCTGAGCGAGCCGATCTACTGTCCGGTGGCCCACGGCGAGGGGAAGTTCGTGGCGCGTGACAGTGAGGCATTGGCCGCGTTGGAAAGTCGAGGCCTGACGACGCTGCGCTACGTCGGCCCGGCCGGCGCGCCGGCCGGCTATCCCTGGAATCCCAACGGCTCACAGGCTGACATCGCCGGCATCTGCAACCCACCAGGGAACGTGCTGGGGTTGATGCCGCACCCGGAGGACCACGTGTTCGCCGAGCAGCACCCGCGCTTCCACCGCGGCGAGCGGGGCCTATTGGGGCTGCCGCTTTTCCGAAACGGTGTCGATTACGCCGCGGCGCTCTGAGTCAGTAATAGAACGCCGATGCCGCAGATCAGCGCAGATAGACGCTGATGACATCCCATTCTCGGAGGTATAGCCATGCTAGCAAGAACATATGCGCTGTCTGTGCGTAGCCGATCTCGGACGGTGACCGGCATCATCCTGTTTGCCGCGCTGACCGCCCTGGCGGCCCGGGTCGTGATGCGGTTGCCATTCACACCGGTACCCGTGACGCTGCAAGTGCTCGCCGTGTTGCTGGCCGGACTCGTCCTGGGACCGCGCGGCGGGGCTGCCAGTCAGTTGGGCTACCTGGTCGCCATCGCACTGGGCCTGCCGCTGACCGCCAGCGGCATCGGCGGGCCGGCCGCGTTCCTCGGCCCGACGGCCGGGTACCTGCTCGCTTTTGCGCCGGCGGCCTACGTCGTGGGTCTGTTGGTCCGGCCTGGCTGGCGCACCTACCTGGCGCTGCTGGTCGGGATCGCGGTGATCTACGCGGGCGGCTGGAGCTGGCTGACGGTCTGGCTGGGCGGCGATTTGGCAGCGGCCTGGAAAAGCGGCGTCCTGCCGTTCATTGGGGTCGATCTCGCGAAGGTGACAAGGTGACAAGGTGACAAGGTGACAAGGTGACAGGGTGACAAGGTGAAAAAAACTCTGCCAGGGGAAACCGAATACATCCGCCTGGGTCTGGACGGGCAGATATCCAACTGGCACTGCGCCGACTTTGCCCCGGCGGCGCCCATGCCCTACATTTTGCACATCCGCCGCCATCCGGATATAATATAGGGCAATCACCCTACAAGGTGGAGTACCCTACAATGACCGACTACTTCTACCCGACCGCTTTGCGCCAGGTCTTCACCAATCGCGAACGCGAGTTGGCGCTGCTCGATCTGCTATGCGAGCAGGCCCAGGCCGGCAAGCCGCAGCGTCTCGCCCTCTCGGGCCTGCGGCGCATCGGCAAGACGGTGCTCCTCAAAGAATTCATCGTGCGCACCCTGGCCGCCGCCGACGGCGTACAACCGGTCTACGTGAACTGCGAGGAGATCACCACCTCGCCGGAGAACTTCGCGGTGGGTCTGGTGGGGAGCGTGTGCTATTGGGTGCTGACCCACGGCCAGACCAACCCGCGGCCTTTCTTCAAGTTGGATTCCCTGCTCCTGGAGGCTCTCCCCCATCCCAGCGCCGCGATCAGGGAAACCCTGGGGCTGCTGCAAACTGAGTTGCGCGCGCAGACACCCGACCGTCCCTTCTTGCTGCGGCTGACGTTCGACCTTGCCGAGACCTGGGCCAAAGAAAATGGCCGCAAACTGCTCCTTATCCTGGACGAATTCCCGGAGTACCAGACCCTGGCCAACTACCCGGAGACGCGCAACGCAGTCGCCCTCTTTCGTTCCTTCTGCCAGGCTGCCAACGAGGTCTCCGTGATTCTGGCGGGTTCCGCGATCAGCGTCATGGAAAGACTCATGGCCGATCCGACCAGCCCTCTGTTCTTACAGTTTCAGCGCCTGAGCCTGGAGCCTTTCAGTCCGGACGCCTCGGCAGCCCTGGCCCGGAAGCTGCTGGCCGACCTGCCGGCGCCGGCCGATCCGGCCGTCATTGCCGAAATCAGGCGCTTGAGCGGCGGACACCCTTACTACATCGCGCAGCTCTGTGATCGCCTGGCGCGCCTGGCGCTGCTTGCCGAGGCGCCTGTGGATGCGACCCTGGCGCGCCAGGCATTTCTGGCCGAAACCCTCTCGCCGTCGGGCGGCATTTATGGTTTTTGTAAGTACGTCTACGACTTGAGCTTGCAGAGGGCCAGGGGTTATGGAACGATCAAAACCATCTTGCAGCTCCTGGCCGAGGAAGAGCCGCTGTCCATTGCGCGCGTCGCCCGCCGGCTGCGGGTGAGCGACCCTACGGCGCGGGAGTATCTGCGCTGGCTGCTGGAGGTGGATCTGATCCAGGAAGTCGAAGGCGGCTATGCGCATCGCGACCCGGTGCTGCGCTTCTGGATCGCGCACACCGCGGTGGGCATCGAAGTGGGGCCATTCCCGCGCCGCGAGGAAGTGCGGGACCTGCTCGCCCGGCTCGAAGAAGGGTTCCAAAGGACATCCACTGAGCCTGGCATCGCCAAGGAGAGCCAGATTCGGGAGTTGATGGAGCAGTTCGCCGGTCAACAAGTGGATGGCGCCATCTTCGGCGCGGCAGGGTCCGTGCAACTGCCCCGCGTCCTGGCCGAGGCTGATTCCACCGGCAGCGCGACTGCCCCAGAGGAATCCGTTACGGCCGATGAGTCCTGGGTAGCGGAGATCAAATGGCGTGGGCGGCTGGCCGGCAAGAAAGACCTGGCGCGTCTGGAGGTCAAGGCGCGCGCCCTGGCTGCCCGACCGTGGTTCATCAGCAAAGAAGGCTTCACCCCGGAGGCGTTGGCGTATGCGCACGCAGCCGGCATCCGCATCTCCGCGCGGGAAGACATCGAGCGATTGACGCGCGCGGTCGGGGAGACGACGCGGTGACTTTCCACCCTCTTGAACGCGGCAGGGTTGGCGAAGAGCCTGGCTCAAGGTTGTGGTAGAATGGTTTGCGTTGGCAGGCGACAAGTGGAGTTGTGACGCATGACACCCGAAGAGTTATTGGCGCTCATCGCCGGGGGCGAAGGGGAAACGATCGAGTTCAAGCGTTCCGTCGCCGAGCTGGAAAAGGCGGTGGAGACCGTTGCCGCCTTTGCGAACACGCGCGGCGGAGTCGTGCTCATCGGCGTGGGTCAAACCACCCGCGAGCGCATCGTCAACCGCATCACCGGTAACACCGATCCCGCGATCTACCCGTCGGTGGAGCACGTGACCGCGCAGGGCCGGGTCGTCGTCGCGATCACCGTGCTGGAGAGCGCAGACAAGCCCCATCTGGCGTTCGGCCGTGCCTTCAAGCGGGTCGGCGCGGTCACCGCGCAGATGGATCGCGCTGAGTATGAGCGGCTCCTGCTGGCCCGGCGTCAACTGCCCTTTGATCGGCGCGAGGTGTCCGATGCTACGACGGACGACCTGGATGCGGCCAGGCTGCTCTGGTACTTGCAGCGGGCGGCTCAAGAACGCGGCATCCCCGTTGACCTGGCCGCGCCGCTGGCCGAAAACCTCAAGCGGCTGGGCGTGGCCGCGGAGCGCAACGGCCGGCTCGTGCTTACCACGACCGCGCTCCTGCTCTTCGGCAAACGGCCGCAGCAGTTCTTGTCCTACACCATGGTGCGGATCGCGCGCTTCCAGGGGACCACGCCGCTGAATTTCATTGACCGGCTCGACTGCTTCGGCACACTGCCGGAGATGATTGACGAGGC
>PHCA01000227.1 GCA_002842085.1 Chloroflexi bacterium HGW-Chloroflexi-1 | reverse complement strand
CCTGGTAACAATCGACAATCTTCATCCGTTGGGATGATGTGCTTGATCACGATAGCGTCCTTCTCGACAACCACGTGATCGATTAACAACCGAAAGACTCATAAATGATTTTCGCTTCTGCTGGTGCGTCATTTGAATTTGTCGCCGGAAGAGGACGGCTTCTCGTAGGTGAACAGAAGAAGCCAGTCCTCGCCTTCGTCCATGGGCACACGGATCTGTTTCCGGTTGACAATGTAGCAGTAGCGTTCGTAGGCAGCCTGCATCCGCTGGTCGGAAAAGCGTTGCGCCACGGTGACCAAGATGTGCTCGCCACGGTGATAGAGATGACGACCCGGTTGATTGAGCAGTCGTTCCAAGATGGTCTCCCGCTCCAGGTTGGCAACTTTGGCCTGGTAGAGGGTTTCCACGTCCGTACAGAGGGGTGCCCCTTCCTGGCCCTTGGCTGTGGAGCGTTTGTCCAGTTGTTGTCGCTCGGCCGCTTGCCGCTCTGCCTCTTCCCGCAGCACGGGTTTGAGGGCCAGTTCGATGAACTCGTCCACCAGCGTCTGATAGGCGGTAAAGACGTCCAGTTTGAGTTGCGTCAAGATCGCCTCGCGGGTGAGGTCCAGGTCATACTGCGTCTCTTGTTTTGGGGCTGGCCCCTGCCCCTGGCCCCAGGCAATCAGGGCGTCCAATTCCTGGAGCCTGGCTTCAGCCCGCTCGATCTGACCCAGCAGTCGCTTGACCAGACTGCGCAGGTCTTGCACCCCCAAACCCAAGGAGTTGCTCGGTGGGCGCTGGCCCTCGGCGTCGGCCGTCAAGGAGGCCAACTCGGTTTCCACCTGTGCCAGCCGGGTCCGTCTATTACGCAAGCGACTGCTCGTCTTCTTGCGCTCGGTTGCCAGCTTCTTCAAGGCCTCTGCAGCGCTGGGGCAAACCCGCTCGTCCGCCCGCGCCACCGCCTCCCCGCCGCCGAAATTGGGCAGTTGCAGCCAGCGCTGCAGGAACTTGAGCACAATCTCCACCCGCTGTCGAAAGCGCAATTCGTCGCACATGCCTTCCGGGCCCAGGGTGGCCTCGGCCACGCCCACCGCCAGGCGTGCTATCTTACGCCCCCCAGGCTCTCCATCCCAATCCACGATGACGCGCACCGGCTCTGGCAGGTCGTAGACGGTCACCTCTGTCTCCAGGCGGTAGCCGACGCCGGCTACCGCTTGACGCTGCACCTGACCACTATCCGGGTCCACGGTCTCTGGCTTGATTTCCTGCCAGCCGGGGTCCTCTTCATCTATCGTCTCCAAGGCATCCACGACGGTTTTCACCGCTTTGGCCCAACACAGGAAGCCCAGCTTCTCATCGAGACACCAGGTCAGGACCTCAGCCACGCTCCACCACCGGTCGGCCGTGACCCGTCCCAGGCGGTAGGCCGCGCCGGCCCGCGCCAAGCCGCCGTTGATGATGTTGACCACCTGCTGCAACACTCGCAACGGCGTGACGTCCGAAGGGCTCAAGGGGCAGGTCACGACCTGCCCGGTCTCTACGTCTTGGGCGATATTGCGGCGGAAGGCTTTGACCGCCCAGTGCTTCGTGCCGTGCCAGGCCCGGACAATCGCTTCCCGGCGACTGACGCCGTTGACGTAGCAGTCAAGCCAGATGGCCCGTGCCTTGACCAACCCCCGCCGCACCCGCTGGGCCACCGATTCTTCCTGGTAAGCTTGCAGGCGGGTGATGGTCTCCTCCTGGCTCGCGCTGCGCTGGACGGTGACCGTCTCTTTGGCCTTCTCGGCCACGTCCATCATCCAGCAGCGCAGAAAGCTGGCCGAAGTCCCCAGCAAGTGCCCGCCCAACAGGCCCCGCAGCGCAGGCCAAACCTGGTACTTGGCCTGGCTGAGACGGGCTCCGCCGCTGGCCACCAGGTGGGTCAGCAGGCTGTGCCAGGCCCGAACGGCCGAGACCAGGCCCTCCCGTTTGGCCAGCAGCCCCTGGGCTGCCTCGTAGGCCCCATTGGCCACCAGGTGGAGAGTCGCCAACGACAAAGTGGCGCGGTCACTGGCTTGCTGCTCCCAGCCCGCCTCCGACAACGGCCGCAGCGCCTCTTCCGGTTCGGCTGTGCTCCCCTCGGCCACCCCTGCGGCTACGCTCCCCGGCGCCTGGGTCACCCCGGCCCGCGCGACGCAGCCGGGGTGGGCCGGGGCAGGCAGGAGCTGGCTCGGGCCAGGCGCCCCAAGCAACGGCTCCCCTGCGACGCCTCGCCAATAGGCCTCCTGACGCACCCTTGCCACAAAATCCTGCACCTGCTGCCGCACCCCGGCTGCTTCGGCGGCATTCAGCCCCAGCCACTCCAGCGCCCGGTCAATGGTGCGGTCATCGAACAGGCCAGCCAGTTGCTGTTCCAAGGCGCGACCCTGGTTGGGCTCGTCGGTCAGCAGATTCAGCACCCACCGGCAGATGAGCACCCCCAGGTGGGTCAGCACCCGGTAGGCGGTGCGTTGCCCCGGGTTGAAGCGGCGGCGGTCCACCCAGCAGGCACTGTCTTGCGCCGCCGCGTAGGCGGCCTGGTCGCGCTGCACGGTGCGCCGACTGCACTGCAACACCGTGGCCACCTCTTCCAACGACATCCACCCTTGACGGACCAGCAGGTTCGCCAGACCGCGCAGGCCGGTGTGGTCCGTGCGGGACAGCCCCAAGACCACGACATTTTGTACCACCAGGTAGACGGTTTCCGCATCCTGGACCAACAGAACCCAACCGACCTCCGCCCCTCCGCCGCAGAAGAGCACCTCGCCCGGCAACGACTCGTCCAAGAAGACGGCCACCTGGCAGGGAACGGGCCACCCAAGTCCGCTCTCTGCGGAGTCACCGGACCGGGACGACCGCGGTTGTCCCGCGGCTATCTCCTCCTCCCCTTGGGGAGTCTCGGCTTGGCGCGTCTCGTTGCGACTGGGAACCAGCAGGCTGCCCAGCAGCAGTGGGACCGTGGCCTGATGGGCGAAGTCCGGTCGCAGGGCGGTGGGCGCCGCCGAACGGGACATCCCTACCACCAGCAGGCCCGTCCAGACGTAGCCCCGGTTCAACCCACGTGCCAGCAGCCACCAGCGCCGTCGCCAGTGGGGGGTGCGGCACAGAAAACCCAAGCCCAGGCACAGCACTTCGACCAGCGGCCCGAGCAGCAGTCCCCAGGCGAGGGGAGAACAGGTTGCCCGTTGCCACACCAGGAGGGCCAGCAGCAGCCCACAGCGCGGCAGCCAACGCCGCCAGGTGCTGACCAGCCAGTGAATCAACCAGGCTCCTTTGTATGCGGCAGGAGTTTCCCACAACGGCAGTGGCCGTCGCCAGCGACGAACGACGACCTGATAACAGGGCCCGGGCAGTTCCAGGCACCACAGTTCCAGCATTTGAATTGGACTGCCGCTGAGTAACTGGCTCAACAAAGCCAGCAGCAACAGCCCATTCAGCCCACGCAGTCGATGGGAAGCGCGTATGAACATCCGGCGGCCTCCTTGCTTGGCTTTCGTCCTCAGTGGACGATGACCAACCAAGGATACCACATTTTGTTAACGTGCCAAGTGTGGACCTATCCCTTGCGCAAATCCAAATGACGCACTATCAGCCCCTC
>PHCA01000226.1:861-4480 GCA_002842085.1 Chloroflexi bacterium HGW-Chloroflexi-1 | reverse complement strand
GATCTCCTCGCCACCGTCATCACCCTGGAGGCCCTGGACGCGGGGGAGTTGGACGTGTTCCAGGGCCGCGCGCTGCACGCGCTGTTCCTGGACCTGGTGCGCCGCGCGGATCCGGCCCGCGGCCAGGCGCTGCACGATGCGGACGAGATGAAGCCGTTCACCTCGTCGAACCTGATCGGTCTGCGGAGCGAGACAGGCGCCAGGGCGCAGGTGGCCCCGGGCGCGACCTGCCGCTGGCGGATCACGACCTTCGAGCCGGGGCTGACCGGGCTGTGGCTGGAACGCATCCTGCCCGACCTGCCGGCAACGCTGACGGTGGGGAACTTGCCGTTCGCAGTGCGCGGGCACACGACCGACGGGGCCGCGGACGGCTGGGCCGGCGTGAGCAGCTACGCGGAACTGATCCAGCGTCACACGCTGACCGAACGGCCGCCCGGGCCGTGGGTCAACCTGCGCTTCGTCTCGCCCACGGCATTCCGCTCCGGCGGGGTCCACGTGCCGCTGCCGATCCCCGGCCTGATGCTGGGGCACTGGCTGGAGAGGTGGAACGCGTTTGCGCCACTGGCGCTGCACCCCGACGTGCGGAGCTTTGCCGAGGAGCAGGTGGTGGTGAGCCGCTACGATCTGCACACGGAGCCGGTGCAATTCGGGCCGGCGACGATCATCGGCTTTCTGGGGCAGTGCAGCCTGACGGTCAAGCACGATGACCCCTACTGGCGACGCATCCCGCACCTGCTGGCGGCCTATAGCTTTTGGGCCGGCACGGGGCACAAGACGACGCACGGGCTGGGACAGACGCGGGTGGGGCGGTAGGTTGGGAGACTGGTAGCTTGGTAGATTGGTAAATTGGTAGGGGGGAGTATGAGAGCGTGGCTGAAACGTTTCGTGGTGCGGCCTATGGCGCTGACCATGGCCGAGGCGACGTGGTTCGAGTTCTTGTTCAGCATCGTGCTCATCGCCGCGATGGTCAACCTGGCGACGGGGGCGCTCAGCCAGGTGATCGGCCCGGCGCTGACCGGCGCCGTCCTGGTGTTGCTCCTGGCGGCCACGCTGATTTTTGCCAACGTGTACGCCCTGCAAGTGCGGCGCAGCATCGAACGGGGTGAACGAGTGCTCGGCGGGCAACGCGCGCCTGAGCCGCACCGCGGGCTGATCGTCATGGTCACGCGGGCGCCCACGGCCCGCCAGGCGGTGGATTACCACCGCGAACGGCTGCAACATCTCTGGATCATCATGACGCCCGAGATGCGGGAACTGGCCGGCGCGCTGAGTAAGCACGCTGAAACGCTGCATGTGACGTGTCACCTGCTGGAGCTGCAGAATGAGCTGGACGCCACCGGCTGTTACGGGGTGGTACGGGACGTCTTCCAGGTGCATGGCCCGCGCTACGGGTTGGCGCCGGGGGAGATCATCGCGGATCTGACGGGCGGCACCAAGCTGATGACCGCGGGCATGGTGCTGGCGTGCGGTGATCTGAACCAGGCGCTGCAATTCGTGCCCACGCAGTACGTGGGCAGCGAGCCGACCGTGCCCTTCCAACCCATCGAGGTGGGCTTGGGCCGCGCCGGCGCTCAACGATGAGAGCCGGTCTTGGGCGGCCCCTGGTTGGCACTTTAACAACCGCATAGAGATCTTGTAAATCAATGAGACCCTAAGGGTTTGGGAAACCCTTAGGGTCTCGAGGAAGGACGTATGGACGTGAGCAGAGTGCCGGCGCGCAAGCCGGGCACGGGGTTGCTGGAACAGATTCTCGCGCCGATCAACCTGGCCGCGGCGTGGGAGGCCGTGGCCGCGAACGCGGGCATGGCCGGGGTGGATCGGGTGGCGATCGGCCGCTTCGGCCGCAACTGGGAGGAGCGGGTGACGGTGTTGGCCGACGACGTGCGCGGCAACCGCTATCGACCGAGCCGGTTGCGGGTGCGATTCATCCCCAAGCGGGATGGCGGCCAGCGTCGGATCAGCATTCCCACCCTGACAGATCGGGTGTTGCAACGGGCGACGCTGCAGGTGTTGCTGTCGCGGCTCGACCGCAAGTTCCTCTCCTGCTCCTACGGCTACCGGCCCAAGCGCGGGGTGGCCCAGGCCGTGGCGGCCGTGATCGGCTATCGCGACCGGGGGCTGCGTTGGGTCTTGGATGCCGACATCGACGATTGCTTCGGCAGCCTGGATCATGAAATCCTCATGGACCTGTTGGGCCGGGAGATCGCGGACTGGCGGGTGATGCAGTTGATGCGTTGGTGGCTGGACGTGGGGCGGCCCCAGGATGGCGTGGCGCGCGGCATCGCGCTGGGCATGCCGATCTCGCCGCTGTGGGCCAACGTCTATCTGCACGAGTTGGACTGGCAATTGGTGCGCAATCGCTGGCCGCTGGTGCGTTATGCCGACGATTTCGTGGTGCTGGCCGAGTCGCGACAGGCTGGCGAACAGGCGCAAGCGGTCGTCGCCGCGACGTTGGCCGATCTGAAGCTGCGGCTGGAGCCGACCAAGACGGCCGTGACGTCGTTCAGTGATGGCTTCGAGTTCCTGGGCGTGCGTTTATTGATCAGGGGTCAGGGGTCAGGGGTCAGGGGGCAGTGGAGCGTTGACCGTTGATGGCTGATGGCTGATGGCTGATGGCGAGAGACTGGAGGGCGGGGATGGCTACGCTGTACGTGACCGAGCCGGGATCCCGGATCGAAAAAGAGTATCGGCACTTGCTGGTCACCCTGGAAGACAAGACGGTGCTACGAGTGCCGTTGGCGACCGTGAGCCACGTCGTCCTGGTGGGCCGGGGGGTGGGCGCGACGACGCCGGCCCTGCACGCGCTGTTGGCGGCCGGCGCGGGGCTGAGCCTGGTGAGCCGCACCGGGGAGTTGCTGGGCCGGTTGACCCCGCCGAGCGGCAAGAACCTGGAGCTGCGGCGGCGGCAGTACGGTCGGGCGGCCGACCCCGCTTTCTGCCTGGCGTTCGCCCGCCAGGTGGTGACGGGCAAGCTCCACAACTGCCGGACGCTGGCGCTGCGGTGGCGGCGGGACCGGTCCGCGTCAGTGTCGGCTGAGCCGCTGGAACAGTTGACCGCGGCGCTGGCGCAGGCGCCGAACGCTCCCGACCTGGCGACGTTACGCGGCCTGGAGGGAGCCGGCGGCAAAGCCTACTTCGCCCTGTTGCGCAGCTGCCTGCGCGCTGAGTTCACCTTTGAAAAGCGCACCCGGCGCCCGCCGGCCGATCCGGCCAACGCCCTGTTGAGCCTGGGCTACACCCTGTTGGGCGAGGCGATCAGCACGGCGCTGGAGGTGGTGGGGCTGGACCCCTACGAGGGCTTCTTCCACGCCGATAAGTACGGCCGGCCGGCGCTGGCGCTCGACCTGCTGGAGGAGTTCCGCGGCCCGGTGGCCGATTCGGTGGCCCTCACGTTGATCAACAAACGGATGTTGACGCCGGCCGACTTCGAGACGCCCGACTCGGGGGGGTGCTACCTGAGCAAGCAAGGGTTGCGCGTGTTCCTGCGTGAATTCAGCGACCGCTTGCAGACCAGTTTCACCCATCCGTTGGCCGGCCGACCGCTGAGCTATCAGAAGTGCCTGGAGGTGCAGGCACGGCAGGTGGCGAAGGTGGTGATGGGTGAGGCGCCGGCGTATCG
>PHCA01000226.1:0-846 GCA_002842085.1 Chloroflexi bacterium HGW-Chloroflexi-1 | reverse complement strand
AGTGGGCAAGTGGGCAAGTGGGCAAGTCGCAAGTTGCAAGTGGGCAAGTGGGCAAGTTGGCAAGTCGCAAGTGAGCAAGTGGGCAAGTGGGCAAGTGGGCAAATCGGAAATCGTATCATGGCGGACAAGAGTTTTCTGATCGTGGTGTACGACATCCCGGACGACCGGCGGCGGACGCGGTTGCACGACCGGCTACTTGACTTTGGGTCGCCGGTGCAGTATAGTGTGTTCGAGTGCCGGGTGGATGCGGACGAGCGCAAGAAGATGCAGCGGATGATCCTGAAGACGATCAGCAAGCGGCGGGACCACGTGCGGATCTACGCGTTGTGCGAGGCCTGTGTTGGTAAGACGTGGGTCAGCGGCGGCAAGGAAGTGTTGCGAGAGACGCCGGCGGTGATCGTTTAAGGGGTTGCGAGGATCTCTGGAATGGCCCTACCCCCCCTGGATGCTCGCAAAAAAGGGGCAGTTGGGGGAAGCTGAAAGCTGGAAACTGGGCTGTTACACCGACTTATAGCCGCGTTTTGGCATGTTCTTGGGCAGAAACGCTGCAGAATACGCCCCTCAGCAAGAGCCGGGCGCAAACCTGACGTTTGGCGGTGAGGACTGGGGCTGGCGGGTCAGGTGCGCGTCAGTTTGGGGAGGACTTGACACTTGTTATCGAGCATCTCCGGGAAAAAGCAGAAGGGCGAGATGCTCGATAACTGCAAGTGTCAAGTGCAGAGGGCGTCATCGGGCCAAAAGGAGGCCAGAAATGGGTCAAAACGTCAGCTTCGGAGCCTGGTTTGACAGTTTCGTCAGGATGTGGTAGAGTAGAAATCCAATGAATCCCCGTTAGGGGACTGAAAC
>PHCA01000225.1:3880-7507 GCA_002842085.1 Chloroflexi bacterium HGW-Chloroflexi-1 | reverse complement strand
GTCAGGCTGGCGCCGGTGCGCAGCGGATGGATGCCCGCCAGGAACAGCGACTCGTCCGCGTAGATGTTGCCAAGCCCGGCGACCGCGGTCTGATCCAGGAGGAGCGCTTTCATTGCGACGCGGCGGGGGCGGACCCGCTCGGCCAGGTCGTCCGGCGTGAAGCTCCAGTCCAGCAGCTCCGGCCCCAGCTTGCCGATCACCTCTGCGACGTCTCCCACCAGCCAGATGCGGCCGAACTTGCGCTGGTCGGTGAAGACCAGGCTGCGTTCATCCGCCAGCTCAAACCAGGCCCGGACGTGTTTGTCGCTCATGGCCGGGCTGTTACCGGGCAGGATTTCCAGCCGCCCCGTCATGCGCAGATGGACGATCAACGTGTCGCCGGAATCCAGTCCCAGCAGCAGGTATTTGCCGCGCCGGCTCACGCTGACGAACGCCCGGCCGGGCAACAAATCCGCCAGAATCGCGGCCTCGGGTTGGGCGATGGTGCGGGGCCAGAGCACGCGGACGCTGGTCACGCGGCCGCCGACCAGGCTGCGGCGCAGCTCGGACGCGATGGTTTCGACCTCGGGCAGTTCCGGCATGCTGTTGGCTTGCTCCCGGTGATATACCTGACAAGGTGACAAGGTGATGGGGTGACAGGGTGATGCCGATGCTACGCATCGGACAACCTCACTGCATGACCGTGACGAGTATAATTCAAGAGGCGTCTCAGCGAGGGAGATGGGGGCACGGTCAGGAGACCGACCCCAGCACTTTGGCGCGCCAACCATTTACGTTTTACGTGTCCCGTTCTCCGTCAAAACATGCGTTGCCAGGTACGCAGTACGCAATACGCAACACCCTAACGCCCCACCACATCGTAAGTGATGTCTCGCGGCAGCGCAGCCAGGCTGAAGGCTTTGCCGTCGAGGGTCCGCGAGACCAGCATCCAGCCCGTGCCCTGATCGTGCAGGTGCACAATCTGGGCCGGCGTGACCCAGCGCGGATCGAAGACGCTGACCGCGTTGCCCAGTTTCTGGGGCGACTGGCCGGGCGCGCCCAGGTAGACCTGGCCATCGCTCTGATAGAGAAAATGCGCGCTGTCGGGCGCCCAGTTGATGAACATGCCGAAGCGAAGGGTCGCGTAAAGCTGCGGGTTGCTGCCGTCCGCGTCGGCCAGGTAGAGCTCGCGGCTCTCGGTCGAGCCGTCGGTCGCCCGCGTGTAGGCCAGCCGGTTCCCGTCGGGCGACCAGTACGTGTCGGACGCATCGATGTGCCTGACTGTCTGGGCCTTGTCTTTGACCGGCACGCGATACAGGGTAACGCCGGTCGGCAGGCGGGTCTGGTCAGCGGTCGTGTCCGGGATGGCGACCCACAGCCCGTTGCTATCCGGCAGCCAGCTCAACTGCGAGACGTAGCGGAGCGTGTGCGGGCCGGCCGCGAACTTCGACGCGACCTGCCCCCCTGTTCCATCGGCGTTGAACAGCGACACGGCCCCTTCCGGGTTGCTCTCCGTCCCATATTGCAGCAGGGCAAACCGTACGCCGTCCGGCGCATAGCGCGGCTGATCCGCGCTGGTCAGGTTCAGCACGTGCGTGAGCGTGCCTGATATCACGTCCAGGTTCCACAGCTCGAGCTTCGGCAATGTGTCCGGCGTAGCCGGCAGTGAGACAGTGTTCACCGCGAGCGCGTCCTGGCCCGGTACCCAGTGCACGTCCTGGATGCGTCGTTCGAGATAGTCCTGGCCCAGATCCTCTTTGGGCAAGTCGCGCCCGGCCAGCAGCCGGCGCTGGTTCTGGCCGCTCCACCGAACGGCCCACAGTTCCCAGTAATCTTGAACCGAGACCCGATAGGCGACCCATTCTCGGCTCGGCGAGATGATCGGCAGCGTCGCGCCCTGGGCCGGCAACAGTTGATGTATCCCCGTGTCGCGGTCGATGGTCCACAGGCCTTGCCCGTCGGCATAGACCAGACCCGCGCCCACGGGCAGGACGGCGCTGGCCGGGGCTGATGGCGGCAACGGCTCCGGGGTCAGGGCTGCGGGTGGGAGCGCGGCAGGCTCACTTCCGCCGCCGTGGCCGAATCCCAGGGCTGTGGCGTCCGGCGTCAGCCCCACGGCTGTCGGGGCGATGGCAACCAGTGCCTTTTCTTCAGCGGCCGCGGCGGTGGCCGGGGCGGGCGCGGCGCCAGGCGCCAGCGCTTTTGGCATGGCCTCCACTGCCATCTCCGCGGCGGGGCCGGTCGCCAGCGCGGGGGCCTCGGCGGGCTGTTCAGCTGCGAGCTCGATCGGCTGGTCGCTCATGGGCGCAGTGGGTATGGACGCAGTGGGTGCGGGCGCAGCTTCCTGTTCTGGCTGGCGTTGGGTTGGCGCGATGTTCTCGGGTTGCGCCTTTTCCAGGGTGAGCGCCCGGGGCGCCTCGGCCGCGGGCGCTTCCATGCCCCGCGCGGCCGGCGCGACGCGCGCGATGGTTCCTTCGGGTGCTCCCATCGGCTGGCGTAGCACCGCCACGGCGACGACCGCGACCAACGCGATCGCTGTCACTGCGCCCAGCCCGCGCACCATGCCGCCCAGCCAGGCCGACCGGTCAGCCGGCCGCCGGATGCCAACCTGGGCTTCGGATAGGGTGAAGGCGCGCGGCACACGCACGCGCGGCATCGCGCGTAGCAAGGCCACCGTCTGACGCAGGCTGTTCAATTCGGCCTGGCAGGTGGCGCAGTCGCGCAAGTGGGTTTCGGTGCGCGCCCGCTCCGCGGCCGTCACCTGGTTGTCCAGGTAGGCCGAGAGCAGGTCGGCGCGGATGTGGCCGCGTTGCGGGTTGGTCAGTAGGAATCTCATGGTCGTGTTTCCAGGTATCAGGTATTGGGTATTGGAGATTGGAGATTGGGAGGCCGATCTCCAATACCTGATATCCAATCTCCAATCACGTCACAGACGATACCGCGCGGGCAATAGTTCCCCCTGGGCCAGCAACAGATCGCGCAGCCTGGCGCGGGCGCGGCTGAGACGCGATTTCACCGTGCCCAGCGCGGCGCCGGTGGCCTCGGCGATCTCCTGGTAGTCCAGCCCCTCGATGTCGGCCAACACCAGTGTGGTGCGTTGATCCGGCGGCAGTTTTACGATCGCGGTCTGGAGCAGGCCGGCTAACTCCTGGCGGAGGACGTAGGCTTCCGGCCGCTCGGCGGTATCCAGCAGCCGATTGTCGTAATCGGGGTCCTCATCCTCGCGCTCCAGCGAGCTGGTGGGGCGGCGCTTGCGGGCGCGCAGCATGTCGTAGCAGGTGTTGGTGATGATACGCAGCAGCCACGCCTTGAACGACCCGCCGCGATATTGGCTCAGCTTCTTGAACGCCTTGACAAACGCGTCCTGGGTGGCGTCGGCGGCCGAGTCGGGGTCCCCCATGATGCGGTAGGCGACGTTGTACGCCAGGCCCTGGTAATGCAGGATCAACTGGTTGAAAGCCGGGAGGTCGCCCGCCTGCGCCGCGGCGATCAGCGCGGCCTCGTCGTACTCGGGCCGGCGGGGGGGGGTCGGCCGGGTCGCACGGTTTTCCCAGGCGTGTTGGCTGGAGACAGCGCGGAGGAGCCCAGGGTAGGCAATCACTGCGGGTGCGAATGCCGGTCCCCTGCTGTGGGAGAAACGCCGCGGCC
>PHCA01000225.1:0-3738 GCA_002842085.1 Chloroflexi bacterium HGW-Chloroflexi-1 | reverse complement strand
CAGCCTTGCGAAGGTTTTTGCCCCGACTTGGGCTAGAAATGGCGTCTTCGGGAACCTTCGCAAGGCTAATCGCGCAAGTTATTTAATTCTCATTCCTTATCAAATCATCCTTGCCGGTTCTGAGACAACCACCCATGTGAAGGCATTATAGCAGCCTTGTTCGATTCCAGCCAAAGCTCGTTGGTACATCCGGGGGCCGCTGTGGCCGGTTTGTGACCGAGCCACCGTGGCTCGGTCACAAACCGGCCACAGCCCGCGGATTGTTGAGAAGATACTGTGGCCCCGCCTGGTCAGTACTTCGTTTGAGGACTGGCAGTCCTGGCGCTAATTCTTATCCATCGACGACTGCATGCACACAAAAAAACAGTCTATCGGCGGCCCAATTTCCATGAAGCCTCGGCTGCGCGGCCGGCCGCAATTGCTGGGGATGATCCTGGTGGGCGTCTTCCTGATCGTTAGCCTCACCGCTGCGGGATGCGCCCGCGAGCCGCGGGGCAATGGCGGTCAGGCTTCCCCGGCAGATCGTGAAGCGCGCCTGAGGCGGATTGCGGCCGATTATCTGCGCGGTGGCGACTTGGCTCAGGCGCAGATCGCCCTCGATGAGCTCGGGCTGGCCAACCCGGCCCAATTGTTGGTCACCCTGGCCGAGCAAGATCTCAACGCCGGGCGTTCGCCTGAGGAGATCGCTCCTTTGGCGCGCCTGGCCGACGCGTTGGGCGCACATAGCGCCAGGCTGCTCGCCTACCTGGCGCCCACGGAGACGGCGTCACTTGTGACGCCGTCTCCGACGCCCATGCCGCCCAGCCCGACCACCGTCCCACCGACCGAGACGCCCGTGTCGGCGGCCCCGACGGTGACCGCCACGCCCCTGCCACCGACCCACAGCCCATCCCCCACACCGCAGGCGCCGCGCGTTCAGACCGAGGGTGCGGTCAATCTGCGCGGTGGGCCGGGCACAGCTTATGTTGGCGTGGGATGGCCAGGGGCAGGCCTGGGTTGCGGGCACTGTGGTCCACGTGTTAGGGCCGATCGACACCGTGGCGATGGCCGAGGACATCCCGGCTCCGCCGCCGACGGCCATCCATGCCACTCCTAAACCGACTGAGCCGCCAAAGCCGGCCGGTCCCGACTTTCAGTTGGTCGGCATACGTCTATGGGGCGTGGAGGAGAACGGTGGTCGTTTCGATGGTCCGACGGTGATTTGTGGCGAGAAACGCCAACTGCGAGTGATCGTCACCGACGCAGCCGGTAAGCCACTCAACGGCGTGACGGTCAAGGCAATCTATGGAAACCAGGAAGAAGCGGTGACCGGTGATAAAGGGCCGGGCATTACCGAATTCGTCCTGGGTAATGGTCAGGATGTCTACATCATTCGCGATGTCGATGGCCGCCAGGTCACCAGTGACTATGCGCGTGGTATGAGCACCGACCCGCGAGCGATTCCCTACGATATCTTGCTGGGGGGCAGGTTCTGTGTCAGCGCTGAAGACTGCACTCGCTTCGCCTCACTGCCGGGTTGCTATGGGCACTACTCCTGGGATGTAACTTACCGGCGGGCGTACTGAACATACCAACTGTACGTCAAGCGCCATCCGTGGCTCGGTCAGGAGACCGGCCACAGCGAGCGAAAAAACCTCACCACCGTGGCTCGGTCACAGACCGGCCACAGCGGGGAAGTCCGAACCAGTGATAGCCTTCAACTGAGTTTGAAACACCCATCGTAAATCAGTGAAGGTCTATCCGAAAGATGTTCTGGCAGGTCTACGACCGGTCCAACGGATTCTGGGACAGATCCAGGTCTTGGAACCCACCTTCCATTCTGAGCCAGGCGCTGGTTTTGTCGGGCCACGTTGGGACGAAATGTGCTTCGGCCACTGGGGAAACCAGCTTCCTGACCGACGAACAGCGCGGCCTGATTGCCGAGCGGATGGCGCTCGAAACCCGCCGCGCGGGCGACGTGATCTACGCGCAAGGCAAGCCGGCCACTGCCCTCTATATGATCAAGTCGGGGCGGGTACGCCTGGTCAGCGAGCAGTGCGCGGTGCTGGCCAATCTCAGCCAGGGCAATCTGCTGGGCGAGGTGGACGTCCTATCGGGTCGGTCCTACACGACCACGGCCGAAGCCGCCACTGAGGTGGCCCTATGGGCGCTGAGAGCGGACGATCTGGCTGAGCTGGTGGCCGCCCGACCGGAGATCGGCCGGCAGTTGAAGGTGGCCGCGGGCATCAGCGAGGACCAATTCGCCGAGCGCCATCTGCGACGCCTGGCCCTGTTGAACGGCCTCACCCTCGAGCAGATCCGCGAGGTCGCCCGGTACCTGCGGCCTGAGCACTTCTCGGCCGGCCAGACGATCTACCGCCAGGGTATGCCCGGCGACTCCCTCTATCTGATCGATGAGGGCCAGATCGCGATCCAACAGCGCATCGCCGGTGCGGCTCCCGAGACACTGGCCTCTTTGGGCGGTGGGGACTTCTTCGGTGAGACGGCCCTGCTGACCGGCGAGCCGCATGCGACCGACGTGGTCGCGCTGACCGACGTCACCACGTGGGCGTTGGGCCGGGACGACTTCGAGGCGTTGGTGCTGCGCTTCCCCAGCCTGGCGCTGAATCTGAGCCGGATTCTCAGCCAGCGGCTGCGCCAAAGCCGGAGCCAGTTGGTGACGCAGGTCCAGGTCATGCCGGCGCCGCCCCGCGTTGCAGCGCCGGCCAAATCAGCCGGAGCAGGTGACATTACCGGCGCGGTGATGGGCCTGGGCCGGGCCGCCGACAGCGCCACGAGCTGGTTCGGCGCTCGTAGCACCGGCGCCAAGCTCCGCCTGGTGGCCGTAATCCTCCTGCTGATCTGGTTGCTGGGCGTGGTCGCGCCGTCCGCGATCATCTCGCTCCTGTCGAGCACGAACACCCCCAACGTCGCCAACTCGGTGGCCGGAGCCGGGTTTCACGATCGAGTGGTCCTGGTGGCCCTGGCGGCCGATCTCCCGGTGCAGACCACGCCGACCTACACGCCGTGGCCGACTGAGACACCGATCCCGACACCGACCTTCACGCCCACGGCCACACCGACCGACACGCCCATCCCGACACCGACCTTCACGCCCACGGCCACGCCGACCGACACGCCCATCCCACCGACGGCCACGCCGGTTCCTGTGCGCGTGGTGGCGCAGCGAGCGCCCGTGGCCGCGGCGGCCGCGGCCGCCGCGGCCCAGCCCCCCGCGCCTGCGGTGCAGTTCAAGCTGCTCGAGATGCGCCGCATGACCCCCTGCGAGAATCGAGGGAAGCACAACATCTACATCAAGGTCGTGGACGCAGCCGGGAATCCGGTAGACGGCGTTACCCTGGTGCAAACTCCCGCCGGCCAGCCGGGCAACGTGTTGGACAAGAGTGTCTCGGGTGACAAGGGACCTGGTCAGGCCGAGTTTGTGATGTGGAAAGAGGCCGAGTATGATGCGTACGTTACCACTGACGGCATCAACCCGGCCAGTACCGACATTGCCCGGAAGTTGAACTCCAACTTCACCGACGAGGCGCTGTGCGGCGATGGTGGCGGCGGTGGCAATACCCTGTTCCACAACTCGTTCAACGTGGTCTTTCAGAAGACGTTTTAGCAATCCCGTCTGATCATCATCTTTAACAACGAAGCCCTGAGCCTATGCTCGGGGCTTTTGCGTCCGGCGTGCTGATTTGCCATCCGCCATCCGCCAAGCGATAAGCCAAGCGATAAGCCAAGCGATAAGCC
>PHCA01000224.1:863-6222 GCA_002842085.1 Chloroflexi bacterium HGW-Chloroflexi-1 | reverse complement strand
GCGATAGCCAGCGATAGCCAGCGATAGCCAGCGATAGCCAGCGATAGCCAGCGATAGCCAGCGATAGCCAGCGATAGCCAGCGATAGCCAGCGATAGCCGTAATCCGGGGTGGCTGTGGCCGGTCTCCTGACCGAGCGATTCCCCGAAAAATCGAGAAGATACCGTCGCCGGGCAGAGGCACGCTCACATGCCAGAAGGTACCGCATGATCATCACAGAACAGAAGGCGTTTGCCGAGCTCTTGAGCCTGTTGGAACGACACCAGTCGGTCTTCGTGGTCGGTTGTGGCGTGTGTGCCACCACCTGGCGGACGGGCGGCGAGCCAGAGGTGAAAGCCCTGCTTAGCGAGCTGAGCGCGGCCGGCAAGCAAAGCACTGGCTGGACGATCACCGCAGAGGCGTGTTGTGACGCGCGTCTGACCCGACGCATACTCAAGCAATCGAGCACGGCGCTGAAGATCACCGACGCCATCGTGGTAATGGCATGTGGCGCTGGCACGCAGACCGTGGCATCGCTGGTCGAGCTGCCGGTCTACCCGGGCCTGAACACCATCGGACTGTCTCAGATCCAGAGCCTGAGCCTCGCCCTTGAGCGTTGCCGCCTGTGCGGCGATTGCATGCTGGCGGAAACGGCCGGCATCTGCCCCGTCGCCCGTTGCCCTAAAGGGCTGATGAACGGCCCCTGCGGTGGCTACCAGGACGGCAAGTGTGAGGTGGACCGCACGCAGGACTGCGCATGGGTGCTCATCTACGAACGGTTGCAGACGCTGGGGCAGGAAGCGCGCCTGGCAATCATCAGCGAGCCCAAGGATTGGAGCCGGATGCGCAGCCCGCGAGTAGCGGATAAAAAGGCAGCTCAGTTGGCCGCGAAGGAGTAGGAGGCGCAATGTGGAACCAGTGAGTCGCCTGGGAAAGGCGTTGACAGCCCGCCAGTTCGCGGTCACGGTGGAAATTGGCCCACCGAAGGGTGCGGACGTGAGTCACTTGCTGGCAACCGCTGAGAACTTGCGGGAATACGCGCATGCCGTCAACATCACCGACCAGCAGAGCTCGGTGATGACGCTCGGATCTCTGGCTGCTTGTCATCTGCTGCTGGACCTGGGCATCGAGCCAGTCTACCAGGTAACCTGCCGGGACCGCAATCGCATCGCGCTGCAATCGGACCTGCTGAGCGCCTATGCGCTGGGCATACGAAACGTGCTGTGCCTGACCGGGGACCACGTCTCTTTGGGTGACCATCCCCAGGCCCTGCCGGTGTTCGACCTGGACTCCGTAACGTTGTTGTGCACGTTGCGGACACTGGAGACAGGGCGTGACCTGGCAGGCAAGAAACTGGCTGGCGTGCCACACTTCTTCGCCGGCGCAGTGGTGAGTCCGGGCGCCAACCCGTTGGGTCCTCAAATCGCCAAGATGGAGAAGAAAATTCGGGCCGGGGCGCAGTTCTTTCAAACCCAGGCAGTTTACGATCCTGGCCAGCTCGAACGGTTCATACACAAAGTGGAGCATTTGGGGGTACCCATCATGGCAGGCATCATCCCGCTCAAGTCCGCCGGTATGGCGCGCTTCATGAACCGCAACATCGCCGGCGTGGAGGTGCCAGATTCACTCATCGAGGAAATGACTGGCACGAGCGACCGGGTCCTGACCAGTATCTCTATCGCGTCCCGGTTGATTCGCGACATGAAAGACATGTGCCAGGGCGTGCACCTGATGCCCATCGGTTGGGCGAAGGTTGCGAATAGCCTTACCGATAGAGCGATTCTTGGCTGACGAGGGCACTTCCGGCCTGAGATCTGCTCACAAACCTTCGCAAGGGTTCTATGCGAAGTGACTGCTGGCGCCTCGCGCCACAGAGCCAACCTGACCCAGTCCGGCGCCGTTGTCCCTGGAGAGCTGCGGGACAGCAGGGCAGCGCGGAACGGAGGCATTGAATGATCGTAGCAGAACAAAAATCATTGGCAGAGATCAAGGGACTGGTGGCGGATGCCAAAAATATCCTGGTCGTGGGATGCGGCACGTGTGTCACCGTCAGCTTCGCTGGTGGCACGAAAGAGGTGGGGATTCTGGCCTCATCGCTGCGCATGGCCACCAAACTGGACGGCAACGCCAAACAGTTCGCCGAGGTCACAGTGCAACGCCAGTGCGAGTGGGAGTACATCGACCCGCTGGCGGCCCAATTGGATCAGTACGACCTGGTGCTGAGCCTGGGCTGCGGCATCGGCGTACAGGCGTTGGCAGAGCGCTTCCCCGCCATCCCGATCGTGCCGGGCCTGAACACCACGTTCCTGGGCATGCCGGTGGAACATGGCGTGTTCGAAGAGCGCTGCCAGGCATGCGGTGACTGCATCCTGGGGCTGACGGGGGGCATCTGCCCCATCGCCCGCTGCTCCAAGCAGTTGCTCAACGGCCCCTGCGGCGGTTCGCAGCGGGGGGTCTGCGAGATCGACGCCGAGATTCCCTGCGCCTGGCAACTGATCTATGATCGCATGATAGCCCGGGGCCAGCTCGACCGGTTGTTGGAGATTCAGCCGCCGAAAAACTGGTCCACCAGCCGCGACGGCGGGCCGCGCAAGATCGTGCGGGAAGACCTGCGTAAGCTGGAAGACGAAGAATGAATGAGGGAATTGGTAAACTGGGAAATTGGGAAATTGGGAAATTGGGAAATGGCAGTCCTGGTCTATCAACCTACCCATCTACCAACCTACCAATCTACCAATCTACCAACCTACCAATCTACCAACCTACCAATCTACCAACCTACCAACCTACCAATCTACCAACCTACCAATTTCCTAATCTACCAGTCCCCAATTTACCACTTGCCCAATGAGGTGACTCTATGACGCAAATCAGCACCAATGGCTATGAGGTCGGCAGCAACCTGGAGCGGGTGATTCGCTCAGGCCAGTTCGTCGTCACCGGTGAGCTGGGCCCGCCCCAGGGCTGGGAGCGGGAGGCGGTCGAGCGCAAGGCTCACTTGCTCAAGGGGGTCGTGGACGGGGTCAATCTGACCGACAACCAGACGGCCATCGTGCGCATGTCCAGCATCGCTGCGGGGCGTATCCTGGTTGAAGAGGGGCTGGAACCGATCATCCAGATGACCTGCCGCGACCGCAACCGGCTCAGTATGCAGGCCGACCTGTTAGGCGCCTACGCCCTGGGCATCCGCAATATCCTGGCTTTATCGGGCGATCACCAGGTCTTCGGCAATCACCCCACAGCCAAAAACGTCCACGACATCGACTCGATGCAGTTGATCCAGATGATCCGTGGCCTGGGCAAAGGGGTCTTCCAGAACGGCGACAAAGTCGTGGGCGGGGCGATGCCGATGCTGATCGGCGCGGCGGCCAACCCCTTCGGGGATCCTTTTGACTTTCGCCCCTACCGGCTGGCCAAGAAGGTCGCGGCTGGCGCCCAATTCATCCAGACGCAGCTCATCTACGACATGGAGCGCTTCCGGGAATACATGAAGCGCGTGGTGGACATGGGCCTCCATGAAAAGGTCGCCATCCTGGCCGGTGTCGGCCCGCTCAAGAGCAGCGGCGCGGCCAAGTATATGCGCGACAAGGTGCCGGGGATGATCGTCGGCGAGTACTACGTCACCGAGATGGAGAACGCCATCAAGGGCATCCCCAAGGAAGAGAAGGCCGCGCGCAAGGAGGCCTGGCAGAGGCAGGGTATCGAGCTGTGCATCGAGCAGATCCAGCAACTCAAGGAGACTCCGGGGGTGGCCGGTGTGCACATCATGGCCATCGAATGGGAAGCGGCGGTGAAACCGATCGTCGCAGGGGCTGGCTTGCTGCCGCGCCCGACTTTCAATTAGTTGGTAGATTGGTAGCTGGGAAATTGGGAAATTGGTAGACTGGGAAATTGGGAAATTGGGAAATTGGGGACTGGGAAATTGGGAAATTGGGAAATTGGTAACGCGGTCACCTACCAATCTACCAACCTACCAATCTACTAATCTACCAACCTACCAATCTACCAACCTACCAATCTACCAACCTACCGATCTACCAGCCCACCAACCGAGGAAACATCATGGCAGAGAAGCAAGCCGTAATCGCGAACCGACCCCTGGCCCAGATCATCGCCGACCACATCGGCGAAAACGTCTTCCTGTGCTACCAGTGCGTCAAGTGCACCGGTGGTTGCCCACTGGCGGAGCACATGGACCTGAACCCAAACCAGGTGCTGCACGCGGTGCAACTGGGTGACGAGGGCGTGCTGGAGAGCGAGACGATCTGGGTCTGCGCTTCCTGCCAGACCTGCACCACCCGCTGCCCGCAGGGGATCGACATCGCCGCCATCATGGACGAGCTGCGCATCGAGGCCAGAGCGCGCGGGATCAAACCCGCCATCCCTGAGGTGGACAGGTTCGGCCGACTGTTCCTGGCCGACGTGCGCCTGATGGGCCGCCTGCACGAAGTGGGCCTGATGGCCGGTCTGAATCTGCTAAACCGGGACCTGTTCAAGGACATGGACCTGGCGTGGGAGATGCTGAAGCGCAACAAGCTCCACCTGGTTTCGTTGCCCATCCGGCCACCCAAGCCTGGCAAGGTCGCACCGGTGGAGCCGGCCCCCAACAAGATCGCTTTCTACCCGGGCTGCTCCCTCCACTCCTCGGCGGCCGAGTACAGCAAAACCATCGAGGCCGTCGCCGAAGCGCTGGACCTGGAACTGGTCGAGCCGCCGGGCTGGATCTGCTGCGGTTCCAGCCCGGCCCACTCGACCGATCACGTGCTGGCCACCAGGTACCCCGTGGTGAACCTGTCCATCATCGAGCAGATGGGGCTGGCAGAGGTGACGGCCCCGTGCGCCGCCTGTTACATCCGTTTCAAGACCGCGGCCCACGAGATGGCCCACAACCCGGACATCGCCCGCCAGGTCAATGAGGAAATCGGGTATGAATACCAGGGCAAGGTGCGCGTGATGCACCTGGTCGAGG
The DNA here is from genome assembly GCA_002842085.1 of Chloroflexi bacterium HGW-Chloroflexi-1. Taxonomy (GTDB): domain Bacteria; phylum Chloroflexota; class Anaerolineae; order CG2-30-64-16; family CG2-30-64-16; genus CG2-30-64-16. The sequence continues at coordinate 1,275 of PHCA01000224.1, read as the reverse complement.
CGCTGATCGAGAAAGTCGGGCTGGACAAGATCGAAGCGGCCGTCAAGAAGCCGCTGGCTGGGCTCAAGGTGGCCTGCTACTACGGCTGCTACATCACCCGGCCGGCCGACATCACCGGCGCTGAGCATCCCGAGTATCCCATGGAGATGGACTACCTGATGCAGAGCTTGGGCGCCGAGGTGGTGGACTGGGACTACAAGACCGATTGCTGCGGCGGCTCGTTGGGGCTGACCCAAACCCCCATCGCCCACGAGATGACGGCCAAAGTCCTGCGCAACGCCCACGAGCGGGGCGCCGATGCCATCGTCACCGTCTGCCCGCTGTGTCACGTGAACATCGACGGCCGCCAGGGGCAGATCAAGGATTTGGGCTTCAGCATCCCGGTCCTTTATGCCAGCCAACTGGCAACCAT
>PHCA01000224.1:0-738 GCA_002842085.1 Chloroflexi bacterium HGW-Chloroflexi-1 | reverse complement strand
TGAAAGATGAGATCGGATGATCTTGGCTTGCAGTTGCACGATCGTGTCACGCGCGGAGAGCAGTTGTCGGCGGAGGACCAGGCACGACTGGAGGCCTGGTACGCGGCCCAGGATCGTGCTGAGATGGAGCAGTTGGACCTGACTATCGCGGAAGGTAAAGGAGTGTATGCCGTGGGAAGCTCATCGGTTTCTGGTGCAGTTACTCCGGCAGCAGCAATACCAGTAGAACGGCGCAACGCGGTACCTGGTGGATCAAGGAAAACCATGCTGCCTGCGACCTTTAAACCTCAGACAGAACTCGGTCGGCGATTATGGGAAATTCGGGCGCGAATCGTCGCATCGGGCGAACCTCTGCTGGGCTGGAAAGACATTGAACGAGAATTGGCGGAACGGCGCGGCGAGAGGGAGCAGAGACGGTGAAGAGACTGGTCTTTATTGACGCCGGAGTTCTCATTGCAGCCACCCGTGGCAGCGACGAGGCGGCTCAACGCGCCATGCAAGTGCTTGATGGCTCCGATGCGAGTTTTGCGTCAAGCATTTTTGTGAAACTCGATGTGCTGCCTAAGCCGCTGTTTCACAGGAAATGGGACGAGGTTGCCTGCTATGAGGCGTTCTTCAAGGCAATCTCCGCCTGGGCGAACCCTGGAAGTCAGCTAGCCCAGGATGCTTACGATGAGGCTGCCAGGGCTGGATTATCGGGCATGGATGCGCTGCACGTTGCTGCTGCAGCGGCTATCG
>PHCA01000223.1:1445-8516 GCA_002842085.1 Chloroflexi bacterium HGW-Chloroflexi-1 | reverse complement strand
TTCGTTCATGATAGAACTAGAGAGCAAGCACAACAGCAACGAAAGAACCTCTCCTTGAAACGCACAAAGCCAGCGCTGCTTCCAACCTACGGACTTATTGAATGATTCTTCGTGGATGGGGGGGATGGTAACTAAGAGTAACTGCACCCAAATCCGGGTGGCTGTCGAAGCAGGCCAGGCGCCGATCACGCTTCCCACGCCCGACGGCCGCGAGCGCCAATTTCAGCCCCAACGGCCCGTCTCTTCCGAAGTGCGCGCCGCGATCCAGCGGGCCGCGCGTTTAGCCTGGCAACAACGCGATTGGATGCCTGAGCGCACTGTACAAGAGGGGCGCCAGGCCATCGAACGCGCCCGCCAGGAAGCCATCGTCCAGGGCCGCGCCATCGACGACGAGCGCGAGGCGGCGTTGGATGATTGACCACGGCCCATCGGTTGCCGGGGAAAAGGGACAGATTCGGGCCGTGCTCGATACCAACGTGCCCATCGCGGCCCATCTCTCCCGTAACCCGCACAGCCCTACCATCGAGCTTTTGGACCGTTGGCGAACAGGCGAGTTCGTGCAACTCTACTCTGACAACATACTGGTCGAGTTGGCGGAGAAGTTTCAGGCTCGTCGGATCGCGCCTGAAGTTGCCGACCAGTACGTAGCCGACCTGCTTCGGTTGGGGAAGTACGTTGAGGTCGCACCTGAGCAGGTTCACCCGGTTATCGCCGCCGATCCGGACGATGACGTCATCCTGGCCTGTGCCGTCATGGGAGGCGCGACCCACATCGTCACTTATGATCCTCACTTTGACGTCCTCGAAGGGGTGTATCAGGGCATCCCGATCCTGGATGGTTTGCACTTTCTCTATCTTGTGTGAGGTGATAAACGGTCCGGAGAATGAGGGAGCTTACGCAGTCGGCAGCCCAAACGTTGGTCGAGTGGGCTGAAAGCTGCTTCGAGGCCAACGTTTGGCCGTTAAAGCACAGACCTCCGAAGTCTCAAAGACTTCGGAGGTCTGTTGGGTTTTGGAAGCCTATCTGGTCTGGACCGAGTCTATTTCGCCCGCGCCAAATTCTCCGTCACGAAGTCCCAATCGACCAGGTGGTCCAGGAACGCCTGGACGAAGTCGGGCCGGCGGTTCTGGTAGTCCAGGTAGTAGGCGTGCTCCCAGACGTCCACGGTGAGCAGCGCGGTCTGGCCTTTGGTCATGGGGGTCTCGGCGTTGGGGGTGCTGACGAGCTTGAGCGCGTCCCTTTCGAGCACCAGCCACCCCCAGCCGCTGCCGAAGCGGCCGACCGCGGTCGCCTTGAACTGCTCGGCGAACTTCTCGTAGCTGCCGAACGCCTGGTCAATGCGCCGGGCCAGCTCGCCCGCCGGTTTGCCGCCACCGCCGGACTTCATGCAGTGCCAGAAGAAGGTGTGGTTCCACACCTGGGCCGCGTTGTTGAAGAGGCCGACCCTGGCGGGGTCGCCCGCGGCTGCCAGGATGATCTCCTCGAGCCCCTTGCTTTCGAGCTCCGTGCCCGCGATCAGCTTGTTCAGGTTGTCCACGTAGGCCTTGTGGTGCTTGCCGTGGTGGAAGCTGATCGTCTTGGCCGAGTAGTAGGGCTCCAGCGCGTCCTCGGCATAGGGCAACGACGGTAGATTGAAGGTCATGGTTTTCGCTCTTTGCTTGAACAAGTGACCGGCACTTCGGAAGTGCCGGTCACTTACCCTGCATGCCGGCGATGTTTTCTTCGGCCAGGGTCTGGATGTTGTCGACGCAGGTGTTGACGTCGCTCTGGCCGGTCCAGATGCACTCTACGCCCCTGGCGATGGGATCCCACATGGCGCCTATGAACGGAGAGCCTGGTATTGGCTTGCCCAGAGCAGCCTGCTCTTCGAAGGCCGCGACCACCGGTAGAGCTTTCACTTCGGGGGCGTTCGCAGCAGACTTGTGGGTCGGAACCATTCTGTTGGCCCTGGCCAACTCCACCTGCGCCGCTGCGCGAGTGTAGTACTGCATGAGGTTGATCGCTGCTTCGGCCACGTTGCGCTGTTCGGCATTCGGCGTCATCATCAGACACTTGATATCCACCAGCGGCATCGCCGGAATGCCCGTTGGGCTGAAGACCGGCAAGGTTTTCAGCCCGAAGTTGATGCCGGCGCTCTCCAGTTCGGCGATGTACCACGGGCCGTTGACGATGATCGGGGCCTCGCCTTCCTTGAACAGGGTGTCGGCGACGTAGTAGTCGATCTCCTCGGGCATGACTTTGCGCAGGGCACTGATGAAGTTACCGGCCGTGTAGCCCGCGTCGCTCTTGAAGGTGGTGTTGCTCTGGTCGTCCATGATAGTCACGCCGGCGGCCTGCCACCAGGGGGCCGAGAAATAGGCGTCGTTCTTGGTGTTGTAGACGAAGAAGTAGCCCTCGGGATGGGCGCTCTTCCAGTCAGTGGCCTTCTTCAGCAGGTCGTCTGTGTTCACCGGCAGTTCATCTTCGCTGATCAGGTCCTTGTTGTAGATCATCGTGATGGTTTCCATGGACGCGGGATAGCCATAGATCCTGTCCTTGTAGCTTACACCGGAAATGGCCACACTGACGTAATCCTGCGTGAGTCTGTCCGGTTCAATGTACGAGTCCAATGGGATGATCATCTGACTTTCGGCCAGCCTGCCGATGTCTTTGTTGAGTTGTGTGATGATATCGGGGCCTGTGTCGCCCAGCAGCTCGTCCTTGGTAACATCTGCCAGATCGGACCGGCTCTGCAATTGCAGTTCAACGTTTGGGCAGGTTTGCCGGTACTCGTCGAAGATCGATTGGATTGTGGCCAATCCCTGATCGGGCCACGAATGCCATATGGAGATCGTCACGTTGCCCGCGGGACATTTCCAGGCAAGCTCGGCAGTCGGAACGGGCGTTGGTGTCTCGGGCGCCTCAGTCGGGGTTGGTAATTGGGTGGGTTCTGGAGTCCCGGTAAATGCGAGTGACGGCGGAGGCTGCGTCAGGATCGCAGCAGGTGGCGCAGGTGTAGGGGTTGGCTTCTGCCCACACGCACTGATGAGCACCAGGATCAGAACCAGCAGGATAGGCAGGATTTTGTAAGAGCGTTTCACGGTTTTTCTCATCCTTTCGCGCGCAAGGGAGATGCGTATCATCTCAATAATCTGGGGATGCTGTGGCCGGTCTCCTGACCGTGCCACTCGTGGCACGGTCAGGAGACCGGCCACAGCAAGCACGCATCGAACTATTGAGAAGATACGGGGATGCTAAGGGCCAGTCAAGAAATAAGGTAACTACCCAGGCAGGCAGTGAAAATGGCCTCCGCTGCGGCGCCGAACTCCAGGCCTTCGGTATTTTTGTAGCCACCCAGGCTTCAGTCGCCGTTGATCAGGTAAGCCGCGTTGCCTTCCTTGCACAAGGTCTCGGCGGTGTTGTAGTCGGCTTCGAGTGGGACGACCTTGTGGACGAACTTCAGGTCGTGGACGAGCTGCAGGACTGGGCACTATTATACCATCCTTCCGGGATCGCGCAAACAAGACGGACGCGACGCAGTAATTCACCACCAGGCGTTTTTTGCCGACGAAGCAATCGGGATTGCCGCAATCCCCGCGTTCAGTGCCAGGAGATTGCGGCAATCTCGATTGCGGCAATCCGAGATTGCTTCGCCAAAAACACTCGCAATGACACGGCGGCTGAGTAGTTACCACGTGCGAGAGAAACCAGGCTTTTGTCGTCTGAACCGAGTTGATCGTCGCTTTTTGAGCATTCTGGAGCACCCCCTTGTTCGGGTCAGGTTTGACAAACGCCAGAGGTTCATGATAGACTCGGTTGGCCTGTCGAGGGCTGTTTTTTATGACGCCAGCCAAGCCCCGTGTGCCATCGTGATCCTCTATTTCATGGAGTCTGGTTATGCCTGAAGGCTATCTGCCGATCCTGGTCATGCTGCTGGTCACCGGCGCTTTTGCGACCATCGCGTTAGTGGTATCGGCGGTTCTTGGCCCCAAACGATCCAACCCCGCCAAGGACGAAGCGTATGAGTCGGGCATCTTGCCGTTTGGCGATGCCCGGCGGCGCTTCCCCGTCCAGTTCTACGTGATCGCGGTGCTCTTCATCCTGTTCGACGTCGAGGTGATCCTCATGTACCCGTGGGCCGTTTCAGCGCGCAAGCTGGGGGTCTTCGGCCTGATCGAGATGGCGATCTTCCTCGGGATCCTGCTGGTGGGGTTCGTGTACGCCTGGAAGAACGACGCGTTCAAGTGGCAGTGATAATTGCGGATTGACGATTGCGGATTGCGAATTTCCCGCCACCTTCGTAATCCGCAATTCGCAATCCAAAATCCGCAATACGCAACTCGGAGTTTCGCATGGGTCTGGAAGAACGTTTGCCCGCTGAGGGCTTTGTCACCACGACGCTGGAAAAAGCCATCAACTGGGCGCGGGAATACTCCCTTTTCCCGCTGACCTTTGGGCTGGCCTGCTGCGCCATCGAAACGATCAGCGCCGGGGTCAGCCGGTTTGACATCAGCCGGTTCGGCGCCGAAGTCTTCCGTGCGTCCCCGCGCCAGGCCGATCTGCTCATCGTGTCCGGCCGGGTCAGCCACAAGATGGCGCCAGTCATCAGGCGCCTCTACGACCAGATGGCTGAACCCAAGTGGGTGATCGCGATGGGGATCTGCGCCAGCGCCGGGGGCCCGTTCAACAACTACGCCGTCATCCAGGGGGTCGACAAGCTGATCCCCGTGGACGTGTACGTGCCCGGCTGCCCGCCCCGTCCCGAACAAGGAAACAAGGATTTGGTCGTTCGTCCTTCGTCGTTCGTCGGTAACAACAGGAATCCAGCATGAGCGAAACCAATTACGCGGTCGAGAAGCTCAAGGCACGCTTCCCCAGCGCTGTCCAGCAGGTCAGCGAGTTCCGCGGCGAGGGCACAACGACCGTCCGGCCGCAAGACCTGGTGGCCGTGGCGACCTTCTTGCGAGACGATCCCGACCTGCGCTTCGACCACCTGGCAGACCTGACCGCCGTGGACCGCAGCAAGTATCCCGGCACTTCCGACGGCGCGGCGCGGTTTGCGACGGTCTACCACCTGCTGGCCACGCGCAACGGGCAGCGGTTTCAGTTGAAGGTCCCCGCACCAGGCGGCGATAATCCCGCCGTGCCCACCATCACCGGCATCTGGCCCGGCGCCAACTGGTTCGAGCGGGAGATCTACGACCTGATGGGCATCCGCTTCGAGGGTCACCCGGATCTGCGCCGTATCCTGCTGCCCTTCAACTGGCCCAATCATCCGTTGCGCAAAGATGCGCCGCGCGGTGGCGAGCCGGTACCGTTCTCGATGACCTGGGAAGACGAGGAGTTCAGCTCCTTCGGGCAGCAAATCCTGGAAGCCAAAGCCGTGCCGCAGGCGCCGCCAAAGCAGATGGATGCCAACCGCCACATGATCCTCAACATGGGGCCGCAGCACCCGGCCACCCACGGCGTCTTGCGCCTGATCGTCGAGCTGGCCGGCGAGCGTGTGGTGGCGGTCTATCCCGACCTGGGCTACCTGCATTCCGGCTTCGAGAAACAGGGCGAGAGCATCCGTTACAAGGATTTCACACCTTACACCGACCGCATGGACTATGTCTCGTCCATGAGCAACAACCTGGGCTATGCGTTGGCGGTCGAGAAGTTGATGGGGGTCGAGATCCCGCCGCGGGCGCAGGCCATCCGGGTGATCATGGCCGANNNCTGGTCAGCGGCGCGCGCATGACCACGTCATACATCCGTCCCGGCGGCATCTGGCGGGATGTGCCGCCCAGCTTCCGGGAGCGGGTGCAGGACGTGTTGGACGCCTTCCCGCGGCGGATCGCGGAATATGAGCGGATGCTCACCGACAGCGCTATCTGGCATGGCCGGCTCGATGGCATCGGCCCGCTGACGACCAACCAGGCGCTGAGTCTGGGGGTCACCGGCCCGATGCTGCGTGCGACGGGGCTGGCCTTCGACTATCGCAAGGCGCGGCCGTACAGTGGCTACGATCAGTACGATTTCGACATCCCCACCGCCACGACGGGCGACTGCTACGGGCGCTATCTGGTGCGGCTGGAAGAGATGCGCCAGAGTCTGCGCATCATCGACCAGGCGTCGAAGAACCTGCCGAACGGCCCGGTCTGGACGGCCGATCGCAAGATGGCCTTGCCCCCGCGCCAGGAGCTCGACACCAGCATGGAGGCGGTGATTCACCACTTCAAGCTGAACACCGAGGGCTTCACGCCGCCGATGGGCGAGGTCTACGAATGCGTGGAGGGGCCGCGCGGCGAGCTGGGCTACTATCTGGTCAGCGACGGCAGCGCGCACCCGTATCGGCTGCACATTCGGACCCCCTCTTTCGTCAATTTGCAGGCCACCGACACCCTGGCCCGGGGGCAGTTGATCTCCGACCTGGTGGTGATCGTCGGCTCGGTGGATATTGTGTTGGGAGATGCTCTGAGCGGGTCAGTCCTGTGCAATGCGTAGCGGCGTGAAACCAGCGAAGGGTCTCATGGTTAGTGGGTCGGGAGTAGTGCAGTGATGACATTAGCTCGTATGCGACCGACGACTGCACCGCGCGCCAGCATCGCGCCGCTGACGGTCAAGGTAGCGCAACTCTTCCCGCGCCAGGGACAATGGACGGAGGCAGATTACTTTGCCTTGCCGGAAACCAACCGTTATTTGGAGTTGAGTGAAGGAAGGTTGATCATGCCACCGCACCCTACCAACACGCATCAGGCCGCGGTCGGCTGTTTATACCGCTGGCTGGATGAGTTCGTGCGGGAGCGCCACCTGGGCATCGTCCGCCTGGCGCCATTGCCGGTGCGTCTGTGGCCGGGCAAAGTGCGCGAGCCGGACGTCTTCTTCCTGGCCCGTGAGCACGGCGACCGCATCGGCGAGCAGGCCTTCGGCCCGCCCGACCTGGTAATGGAAGTCACCTCGCCTGGCACGCGGCGGGTGGATCGGAGCGAGAAACCGCTGGAATACGCCCGTGCTGGCGTGGCCGAATACTGGATCGTGGATCCGAGCGTGCAGACGGTGGAAGTGTTTGTGCTGAGGGCAGGCAGTTACCAACTTCTGGCCAGGTGGAGC
>PHCA01000223.1:0-1410 GCA_002842085.1 Chloroflexi bacterium HGW-Chloroflexi-1 | reverse complement strand
AGCCGGTTCTTCATCGAGTGGACTGCTCCTGAGGCAGAACAGGAGAAACAGGTCGCCCTGGTCGAGTTGCAGCGCCAGTTGACCCGTTGGCAGCACGCCTGGGCGCAAATCTGGGCCGATCCCGCCTGCCGCGCCGCTGTGGCCGAACAAGCTGGCGTTTGGTCGGAGCGCGTGTTGGGGATGTCGGGGCTGTTGTAGGTCAGTACGATGAGCGAGACGATGGGACAGGTGATGGAGGTCTGGCCTGCTGTCTCCGGCTTCATTTTCGTGCCGCACAATGAGTCGGAGTATAATCAGGCTGTAGTCCTTTTGGACGAGTTGATTGATATCGTGAAGGAAGACGAAAACCATCCTTTGGCGTCACTGATGGAGTTGGTGGGTACACTGATCGAAAAGTACGAGTCGGAACACGTGCCGGAATTTGCCTGAGTCTGTCATTCCGACGAGCTGGGTCGTCGAACAAACTTGTGTCGAGGCGGAAGAGTGCTGGGGTTGTGGGGACTGTTGTAGCGGAGAAAGCCATGTTGACCCGAACCGACCGTCGCGTTGCGCGTGAATTCCGGCGGCTCGACGTTTTCATCGAAGTCGAGAACGTCACCGCGGAGCTGCGCCGACGCATCAGCGAAATCGCGTGGGAAGTCGGGTTTGATGCCGATCGCGTCATTTCGACAGTGGTGACGACTCGCGAGCAACTCGAACATGGGGCGATGGGAGCCAATCCGCTGATACTGAACATCGAGCGGGAGGGAATTCATCCGTGAAACCGGAGCAGCTTGCTGCGTTGATCGGCTACCGGTTGGAACAGGCCAGTGAAACGTTGCGAGAGGCCGAAATCCTACTCAACGAATCGGCGTTGCGCGGCGCGATCAATCGTGCCTACTACGCCATGTTCTACGCCGTGCTGGCGTTGTTGGCGACCAAGCGCATAGGAACATCGAAACACAGCGCAATCATCGGGGCCTTTGATCGAGAATTCGTGAAGACAGGCGTGTTCGCGCGTGAACTTTCCCGGTCCTTGCATCTGGCGTTTGACAGAAGACAGACTCACGATTACGGTGAAATGATCCAGGTAGATCGTCAGACCGCGGAGGAGACGTTGGCGGGCGCCAAGACCTTCGTGCTAAATGTTGAAACATATCTGCGATCCATCGAGCATTTGACCCAACAGATGGCAGACTTCGCGGAGGAATGAGTGCTCTCCGACAAAACAAAAACTGAAATCCGAGCCTTACAAGCCCGTTATCCCGTGCCCCGTTCCGCGCTCGGCCCGGCGTTGTACGTCGTCCAGCGCGAGGCGGGCTGGCTGCCGCCTGATGTGCTGACGGAAGTGGCCGCGCTCTTCGACCTGGACGTGACCGAGGTCGGCGAGTTCGCCAGCTTCTACCACATGTACAACACCCACCGCGAGCC
>PHCA01000222.1:6052-11245 GCA_002842085.1 Chloroflexi bacterium HGW-Chloroflexi-1 | reverse complement strand
CGAGGAGGCGTTTTTTGCCGACGAAGCAATCCGAGATTGCGGCAATCGGGATTGCTTCGCAAAAAACGCTCGCAATGACACGGCGGCTGAGTAGTTACCCTTAGCCCTTATCAGAGCCCTATCAGGGACTTTGTCATGCGCACCGCCGCGCTCGCGTCGGGGCTGAATCCGTCCGCGCCGATCTGCTTCGCAAAGGCGTCGGTCACCGGCGCGCCACCGATCATGACCTTGACCTGGTCGCGCACGCCGGCTTCTTCCAACGCCTTGATCGTGGCCGACATGGAGGGCATGGTGGTTGTCAGCAGGGCCGACATCCCGACGACCTGCGCCTGATTCTCCTGCACGGCCTTGACAAACGCTTGCGGCGAAACGTCAGTCCCGAGATCGATCACTTCGAACCCGGAGCCTTCGAGCATCATGCGGACCAGATTCTTGCCGATGTCGTGCAGATCACCCTTGACCGTGCCCATGATGACCTTGCCCGCCGGTTCGGCGCCTGCCTCGGCCAGATACGGCTTGAGCAGCGCCAGCCCGGACTGCATCGCCCGCGCCGAAACCAGCATTTCAGGCACAAAGTATTCGTTTTCCTCGAACAGCCGCCCCACCTCAGTCATGGCAGCGATGAGGCCGTTCTTCAAGATTACGCCGGCAGCCATGTTTGCCGCCAACGCGGCTTTCACGCCCGCTTGCGCGCCAGCGGCGTTGCCGTCCAGTACCGCGTTGTAGATCGATGCCAGTTGATCCACCCCACCCTCCTGTGAGAACTTGATGCGCCGGGCGAAGCCGGCCGGTTGTCGGCATGCGGAAACAAGAACCGTTCCGGTAGTACATCGTCAATGGCTAATTTAGCCCCGGTTGCCCCTGGTGTCCATGATATTAATCAGTATCAGATCAAAAAAGAGATATTCGTGTCGTTTCCTCCTCGTCCAATGCCCAGAGATTCTTTGCCACTACTCACGCTCCTCGATCATCGATTCCAGCACCTGGCCGGTCACTTGCCCGTCGGGCAACGGCGGTAGTGCGTCCAGGCTATCGAGTCCGAAGTACTGCAGGAACTGAAAGGTCGTCTCATAGAGATAGGGCCGCCCGGCTTGTTCCAGCCGGCCGGCCGGCTCGACCAACTCCCGCGCGATGAGCGTCCGCAACACGCCGTCGCAGTTGACCCCGCGCACGGCCTCGATCTCGGCCCGCGTCAGGGGTTGGCGGTAGGCGATGACGGCCAGCGTTTCCAGCGCGGCAGTCGAGGGTTTGCTGCTCAAATCCAGCCCTAGAAAACGCTCGACATAAGGCGCAGCTTCCGGCGCGGTGATCAGTTGCACCCGATCGCGCTTGCGCTGGAGGCGCAAGCCGCGCCGGCCTGCGTCGTAGCCGGCCGTCAGCTCAGCCAGGGCGGCCTCCACGTCCGCTTCGTTGATCTCCAACGCCTGGGCCAACCTGGCCAGCGGCGCCGGCTGGGCCGACACGAAAAGCAGGCTTTCCAACAACGCGGGGAGGGCGCCCTGCGCCGGTGGTCCTGCAAGCGCCGATGACACCGTGGGCGTGGCCTGTTCGTCCCGGCACGGCTTACGCTTCTCCCGCATACGGCGCGTGTTTGATACGCACCTCCACCTTGCCAAGCTGCATGCCCATGCGGTCTTGGATGATTTCGCGCGTTACAGCGACGACCTCATCGGTCTTCATAGGGACGTCGATCTCGGGACTGGTTTCAACGTCCAGCAACACGTCCACGGATTGGCCGTGCGCGGTCACCCGCGGCGTCACTGAGATGACGTCGGCCAACTGATCCACGTGCCACGCCAGCCGGAGCGACACCGAATCGGTGGTCACGGTAGCCTGGCTGCCCGCATCCGTGTGGACCCTGACGGCCTTGGGCCGGCGCGGGCGTAGCTCCCCCCACAACAGAAGCCCAAAGACGAGCAAGGCGACGATGACCAGCGCGATCCGGCCGATCACGTAGAACAGATAATAGGATGTTTCCAGGATGCTGAGCCACGCTGTGCTGTTTTGCAGGCCGCGCCCGGCCACGCTGACCGTTTCGGCGGGGAAGACGGCCAACAGCACCGCCAGCGCCAAGAGCACGATCAGCAGCAGGACGGTCAGGATGCGATTGAAGACGTTCATGTTTGCCTCCTAAGATGGGTGAGGGTCGATATGGCTCGTTTCTTGGAGCGATTATACACCATTCAGGGCCGGGCGTCTAGCGTATCCTCTCAGTTTTTCGGGGTATGCTGTGGCGCTGTGGCTGTGGCGCTGTGGCTGTGGCGCTGTGGCTGTGGCGCTGTGGCTGTGGCGCTGTGGCTGTGGCGCTGTGGCTGTGGCGCTGTGGCTGTGGCCGGTCTCCTGACCGTGCCACCCGTGGCACGGTCAGGAGACCGGCCACAGCGAGCACGCCCCGAACTATCGAGAAGATACCGTCTAGCAGTGCGGCGTACAGTCAATGTGATTTCGGCGCCGGTGTCACAGCTTGCGCGGTCGGACCAGGCCCGCCACGGCCAGGGCGCCCAGCAGCACGGCGAGCGTCCCCAGGCTGACACCGACCCCGACGCGCCAACTGGCCGGCCGGTAGGTGAAGGTGACTTCGTGGGCGCCGGATTGCAACGCCACGCCGCGGAACATAAAATTCGCTCTCAGAATGGGAGCCGGCGTGCCGTCGACGGTCGCCTGCCAGCCGGGATAGGCGGCGTCCGCCAGCACCAGCGTGGCCGGGGCGGCGCAGGTGACCCGCAGGACGATCCGCTCGGCATCGTAAGTGAGGACGGTGACACCCTCCGCGGCGGTCGCCCGGCCGGCCGGCCGGGCCGGCGCATCCCCGGTGATGGTCACCGTCGCACGGAGATCGAACGCCGGGTCAGCCAGCCGCGCCAGGGCCGTCGCGTCGTCTGCCACGGGTTCAACGCCGTGGACCAGCCACGCGCGGCCCGGTGCGGTGGTGCGCTCGTAAATCTTGACGTCGCCGGAGTGGATGCGGCGGAAGTCGCCCATCGGTGAGACTGTAACCGACGCATGCGCGGCGGCGTGCGCGGCGGCGTGCGCGGCGGTGCGGGTGTCTATCAGGCTCAGGCCGGCCAGGACGAGCGCGGTCGGCGCGCCGGCCGGCACGCTGACCGTGATCATGGCCGGCGTCAGCGGCTCGGGGAGCGCGATCCGAGCCAGATAATCCCGCCCCGCGGCCATCCAGTCGGGCCAGGCGCGGGCGACCCTCACTTGCGTACTGACGGCCTGGCCCCAGGCGGTCTCGATCCCCGCGCGCAGCGGAGCCGTGACTGACCGGCCGGCGTTGTCGGCGAGGGTTATTTCCGCGATGGGCATGGTGTCAGGCGCGCCTTCCACCAGGTAGGAGATGACGCCGATCTCCGTTGCCGAGAAACCAGGATAGCCGGCGAGGTCAAGGCGCAGTGAGTGCCCAGGCAGCAACGTCGCGGCTTGCTCCAGGTCGTAGTACACGTCATCCGCCCACAGATCGTTCTGCTTATCCGTGATCACGAAGCGCACGCCGGTCAGGTCCAGCAGCCGGTCGGCCGGGACCTGACGCAATTGCTCGCGCAGACGGCCGTCAGGCAGCAACTGATCCGACGGCAGGAAGAGGGATTGTAACTCGACATAACGTTTCAACGGCAACATGCCGCCGTCGTAGCCGTCGATCGTGGGCAGGCTGAACAACATAGGCAGGTTGGGCGCGATCACCTCGACCTGTTTTGCCGCCCTCACCAGGCGCTCTACGGCGTCTGGGGCGAGCCGATCGGCCTGCAAGGCGCGCAGCTCGGGCAGGTCGCCGGGGTCGAAGCGGATGTCGGACATGCTAAGAAACCGGTCGCGACCGGCGGCCGGCTGGTCGGCTGTGGCGGCCAGCAGGGCGGCCGGCGCGTTGCGCAGGCTCAACGCCAGGGGCGCGGTCGCCTGGGTGAACGGCAACGCGCGACCGGCCAGCCACAGTTCGGCCAGCGCCAGCGCGATCAGCCCGGCCCGCGCCAGCCCCCGCGCGCCCGCGGGGGCTGGCGCGGCTACACGCCGGCCGGCCCACAGCAGCGCCAGGGCAAGACCCCTTTCGGATTTCGGATTTCGGATTTCGGATTTCGGAATTGGGATTTCGGAATTGGGATTTCGGATTTCGGATTTCGGATTTCGGATTTCGGATTGGGTATTGGGTATTGGGTATTGTAGATTGTGGATTGGATTCGCTGATTCGCTGATTCGCTGATTCGCTGATTCGCTGATTTGCTGATTCGCTGATTCGCTGATTCGCTGATTTGCTGATTCGCTGATTCGCTGATTCGCTGATTCGCTGATTCGCTGATTCGCTGATTCGCTGATTTGCTGATTCGCTGATTCGCTGATTCGCTGATTCGCTGATTCGCTGATTCGCTGATTCGCTGATTCGCTGATTTGCTGATTCGCTGATTCGCTGATTTGCTGATTCGCTGATTCGCTGATTCGCTGATTCGCTGATTCGCTGATTTGCTGATTCGCGGATTCGCTGATTCGCCTGTCCCCTGCCCCCTGCCCCCTGGCCCCTGCCCCCTGACCCCTGGCCCCCCAGAACCACGCGTCCAGCCCCACGCCAGCCAGCCCGGCCACGCCCAGCGCGTACAGCGCCAGCCAGCGCGCCGGCGCCCGGAACCAGTCGAAGCCGGGCACAAAGCGCCACAGCGCGTAGTAGAGCGGGTTGTATGCGCCGAGGGCGAGGAAGAGGCCGATGGCGACCAGGAGGAGTAACCTGCCGAATGGGGTATTGGGTATTGGGTATTGGGTATTGGGTAGTGGGAGTCTCGCATCCACTGGTTCCTCTGGGTCCCGACGTCTGCGCCGCCGCCACAGGCTCACGATCCCGATTGCCGCCAACGCCAGCCCGACGAATCCCACATAGCTTACGAACTCAGCATAGCCTTCGCTGCCGAAGGTTTCTGCAAGCCCGCCTCCAAACGGGGGCAGAAAGGTGTAGGCCAGCAGGCGCGGGCGCAGCGAAAAGCTCACTGCCTGCCGGTATGGCAGCCCGCCCGTGCGCAGGCCCAGCCCGTTCAGCTCGATACTGGGCAGGAGTTGCGCGGCGGCCAGGAGCAGCGCGGGTAGAATGGTGAGAAGAGGAAGCAAGTAGGCGATTGGTGGTAGATTGGTAGATTGGTAGGTTGGTAAATTAGTAGATTGGTAGGTTGGTAAATTAGTAGATTGGTAGGTTGGTAAATTAGTAGATTGGTA
>PHCA01000222.1:0-5966 GCA_002842085.1 Chloroflexi bacterium HGW-Chloroflexi-1 | reverse complement strand
GTCTCGTCCAGGAGCCAGAGCAGCGCGGGCAGCCACGCCAGCGCGTTGAGCTGGTTGATGTTCTCTACGCGGGCGAGCGTGAACCCGCCCAGCCCGAACAGCAACCCGGCCAGCCAGGCCGCCGGCCGGCTCAGGCGCAGCGATCGGCGGGCGAAGGTGTAGGTGAAGCCGGCCGCCAGCCAGACGTGCAGCAGCGCCGACCAGATCAGCGCGGCCGCGGGCGTCAGCCACGAGAGGGGCCAGTGGAGCGGGTAGAGCACGGCGGCCTGGATGTTCGCCAGGAAAGGCGTTCCCAGGAAGAGATAGGGGTTCCACAGCGGCACGTGACCGGCGTGCAGCGCGGCCATCCGGTAGGCCCAGTACGGGGTGAAATAGGTGAAGGCGTCCACGCCCGCCAACACGCGGTTGGTCAGCCCCAGCGGCCAGAGCACGGCCAGCGTCGCCACGGCCAGACCGATCCAGGCGAGTACATCGCGCAAAAACCCACGGGGGCACGGTTGCAAACCGGCCCCAGCGCCGGGTGGGAGGCCAGGCTGTGGCCGGTCTGCGACCGAGCCACCATTTTCATCCGCCGTGGCGCCGCGCGCGGCATGAGTAACTGCCCTGAAAATGCCTCCCTCTGCGGGCTGTGGCCGGTCTGCGACCGAGCCACCGGCGAACGTGCTTGGCCGATGATCGACGCTCATCCTCTGCCCCTTGTCGGCACGATCTGGTAGACGGTGAAGGACCGGCTGCCGTCAGGGCGGTAGGTTCGGGCGCGTTCAGCCAGCTCCAGCCCGCGGCTGGCCAGCGCGGTGCGGACGGCGTTGCCCGCCTCGTCCTCCCAACTGGGCAGCGCCAGCCATTGCGGCCGGCCGGGTTCGGCGAGCGCGGTGCGGGCGGCGGCGTCGGCGAGCTTCCACTCGCTGCCCCACCAGCGGCGCTCCTGGGGCGCGTCGAACAGGTAGAAATCGTAATGCCAACCCAGCCAACGGTGGTAGATCACCGCATCGGCCGGTTGGCCGCGCAGCAGCGCGATCACGCGATCCAGCCCGGCGTAGGCCCCGTGGTCGCTGCCCACCGGCAGCTTTCCAGCGACTCCCAGCCACGCGCCGTAGCCGATGGCGAGCGCCAGGCCCGCGGCGAGGACTTTCCTGAGGATGGCCCCCCCTGACCCCCTCAATCTTGGGGGGGGACCTGGCTCCCCCCGAAGTCGGGGGGCTGGGGGGGCGCTTTCGCCAGGGAAGCACGGTTGCCAATTCCATCGTGAGCGGCTCTTCCGAGCTCGTCGAACGACGGCCCCAGCGGCGTCTTCATCCGTCACGACCCCGCGGCCGTTCCAGCGCTCCAGCAAAGGCCAGGTAAGCGTCAGCCCCCGCGCGGCCAGGACGGCGACCAGCGGCAGCAGTGGCAGCAGGTAGCGATCCCACGGTTGGAACGTGAACAGGAAGTGCAGGGCCAGGTAGCCGAGGACGTAGGCCGTCAGGAGCAGGTCCACGGTGACACGGTGACACGGTGACACGGTGACAAGGTGATGAGGTGCCAGGCCGAGCAGCAGCGCGCTGACGGCCGGCAGGCCGAACAGGTAACCCAACTGGCGGCCCCAGTCGACGGCTCGCTCTGGCCACCATGCGAGAGGCGCCAACGCCAGCCCGCCGTAGGTTGTCAAGCCGCGGTCCCAGAAGCTGGGGCGGCTGGCCCAACGCAGGCTATCCCACCATACGAGCGGAGCGAAGACGGCCGCAAAGCCCAGCGCGGCCGCGAGCAGACGACGAGGGATTGTTGATTTCGGATTTCGGATTTCGGATTTCGGATTGGGTATTGGGTATTGTAGATTGTGGATTGGATTCGCGGATTCGCTGATTTGCTGATTCGCTGATTCGCTGATTCGCCTGTCTCCTGTCCCCTGCCCCCTGCCCCCTGCCTCCTGCCCCCCGACAAAGGCCAGCAGCGCGATGACCAATGGTGCGGCCAGAACCCCCTGCTGCTTACTGGCGACGGCCAGCCCCAGCGCCAGCCCGGCCCAAAACGATCGGCCGGCCAGCGCGGCCCAGGCCGCGGCCACCAGCCAGAGGGTCAGCCAGGGGTCGGTGAAGGCGGTGGGCGCGAACAGGATCGCGAACGGCGCCACCGCGATCAACAGGCCGGCCACCATGGCGGTCCGAGCGCCGTAGGCGCGACGAGCCAGCCCGCAGGTCAGCGGGACCGTCAGCGCGCTGGCGAGCATCCCCGGCAGTCGCAGCGCGAGTTCGGAGACTCCAAACGCCTTCAAGCTCCCTGCCAGTGCATAGATGACCAGCGGCGGCTTGTCGATCCAGGCGGTCAGCAGCAGCGGATCGGTCCCGCTGGCAATGAGCCGGGCCCAGGCCCCGTACAGCGCCTCGTCCCGGTGCAGCGGATAGCGCGTCAGCCAGGGTACCAGGCGCAGGAGTACGCCGGCCAGTGTCAGCAAGGCTGACAGCAGCGCTACGTTGGTTTCAGCTTTGTGCCGTGGGACTGCGGATGAAGCTGAGGTCGGGTGATGTCCAATCCGCAATCGCCAGTCCGCAATCTGCAATCGTTCACTCCACCAGGCGATACTTCAGCAGGGTCCACATGACGGTCAAGCCGTCGCGCCAACTGATCTTCTTGCCTTCGTTGTATTCGCGGCCGGCGTAAGAGATGGGCACCTCGTAGATGCGATAGCCGCGTTTGAGGATCTTGGCTGTGATCTCCGGATCGAAGCCCCAGCCGTGCGATTTGAGGCGCAACTGCTCGGCCACTGGGCGGGTGAAGACTTTGTAGCAGGTCTCCATGTCGCTGAGGATGGTGTCGAACAGGATGTTGGTGAACAGCGTCAACAGCTTGTTGCCCACCATGTGGGTGAAAAACATCGCTTTGCGGGGTCCACCCAGAAAGCGGCTCCCGTAGACGACTTGCGAGCGGCCCTCGATGATCGGTTGCAGCAGCGTCGGATAGTCGCGGGGATCGTATTCCAGGTCGGCATCCTGGACGAGCATGATGTCGCCGGTGGCTTGCTCGATCGCGGTGCGCACGGCCGCGCCCTTGCCCATGTTCTGGGCATGATAGTGGACGAAAACATCCGGCAGTTCCGCCAACTGGCGCAACACGTCCCGCGTGCCATCGGTCGAGCCATCGTCGACGACTTGCCATCGCGCACCCGCAGCCGGATCTGCACGACGAGCACCTGGTCCACGATCTCGCGAATCGTCTCGAACTCGTTGTAGCAAGGGATCAAGACCGAAAGCTTCACCCTGTCACCTTGTCACGTATACCCTTGCCCCACCTGATGCGCCAGGATGATGGCCTCGGCAACGTCCTTCATCGGCTTGCGGTTGTCCATGCTCATGTGCTGGATCTTGCGGAAGGCGTCGGCCTCGCTGAGCCCCTGTTTGTCCATCAAAATGCCCTTGGCGCGGTCCACCAGCTTACGGGTCTCCAGCGCCTGCTGCAGGTCGGTCACTTGCTTCTGCAGGTCCTGGAACTCGCGGAAGCGCGCCAGCGCCACCTCGACCGCGGGCGCCAGGTCTTCCTCGCGATACGGCTTCACCAGATAGGCGACCACGCCCGCCTCCCGGGCGCGTTCGACCAGGTCGCGTTGGCTGTATGCGCTGATGAGCACGACCGGCGCGATGCGCTCCTCGGTCAGGATCTTGGCCGCCTCGATGCCGTCCATATCGGGCATCTTGATGTCCATGATCACGATGTCGGGGCGCAGTTCCCGGGCCTGGTTGACGGCACTGCGACCATCCGCTACCTCGCCCACCACCAGGTACTCCAGGTTGGTGAGCATCTCGCGCAGATCCATGCGGATCAACGCCTCGTCGTCTGCGATAATGACACGAGTTCGGTCCATTGGTCTTGCCTCCCTATA
Organism: Chloroflexi bacterium HGW-Chloroflexi-1; assembly: GCA_002842085.1. Taxonomy (GTDB): domain Bacteria; phylum Chloroflexota; class Anaerolineae; order CG2-30-64-16; family CG2-30-64-16; genus CG2-30-64-16. The sequence goes on along the minus strand of PHCA01000222.1, from coordinate 2,113 downwards.
CTCTTGTTACGTGGCTAAGGACTGAGAATTAAATAACCTGGGGATAGCGAAACAACCAGGTTATTTTTGAACGCGACCTGATCATCCTTCTACTTGCCGACTGAATGCTCAGCCACAGCGAGTTTCTGGAACTCGACGGTGGCTACTACCTCGTCATCTCGATTCATCAACCACACCCGGCCGTGCAGATCGCCTTCGACCAGGGTGCGCACGATCTGCAGGCCCAGGCTGGTCGGCTTATCGAGGCTGAAATCGTCGGGCAGCAGCGTGCCGTTGTCGCACACTTCCAGGCGCACGCTGTCACCGCCATCGATCAACTTCAGCTTGATGTGCCCATGATCCTGGGTCTCGAACCCGTGTTCCATGGCGTTCTGGATCAACTCGTTGACAACCAGCGCACAGGCTGTGGCCTGCTGACTGGGCAGGTAGATAGCCGGCCCGTCCACCGAAAAGCTGACTTGCTTGCCGGGCGTCACGATCTGCCGGACCTGGGTGATGATCCGTTGTCCGACGTCCCGGATATTGATAGACTGCGTCTCCTTCAGGGACAGGAACTCGTAGATCACGGCCACACTCAGGATCCGGGCTAGCGCCTCTTGCAGGTCGTGCCGGGTCGCTTCGCTTTCAGAGCGCCGGGCCTGCATTCGCAACATGGCAGCGATCGTTTGCAGGTTGTTTTTGACCCGATGGTGCACCTCCTGGATCATCGTCGTCTTGACTTCCAGCTCCTGCTGCTTGCGTTGATCTTCGGTGGCGTCGTGCACCATGATCAGTGTCCCGCCGACATCTCCAGGCCGGGTTTGACCGCTGAACAGTCGTTGCAGCCGGCCGGGCACCGTCGGCGGCGGCCAAACGGGCAGCACCTTGCGAATCCAGATGTGCTGGTTTTCTTCGACCTGGTGTTCCAGTGGCCGGTGGCCCTGGAGCGCCGCGACGACCATTTCGTCGTCGCGGGTGCCCAACGAGGAGAGCCGCTTGCCGCGCATGTCGTCCATGTATCCGAGCTTGCGATACAGGTTGTTGGCGATCCCGCTCAAATAAGTGATGCGGCGCTGCGCATCGACCAGCACGAGGCCATCCCACTCGCCGAAAGGGGAGAGCTCTGCGGCGCTGGCCAGCTCGCCGCGCATGCACATCCACAGTAACCATTCGATCGCTCGCCGGAAGCTGGCGTGCCGTTGACTGTGGCGTTCGAGCTGGATCAGGCTGGTCTCGATGCTGAAAAGCGCCACCACCTCCCCATCCTGGCCGTGGATGGGATAGACATCTTGCATGATCGGTGTGCCGGTCGGGATGAGAGCGCGTTGTGCGCGCACGTGGCGACGCCGATGCCAGGCATTCAAGATGACGGGGGCATCCACCTGAGTCAGGGTCCGGTTGACCAGCGAGGTGTCGTAAATGGATGCAATGGAGTGGGGTTGGGCTTGGGCGACCGAGACGACCTCATCGATATTGCGCGGGCAGATGAGCAAGAGATCGGCGCGACTGAGATCCGCGGTAATCGACATCCCGCGCTCGATTTGTTCCAGCAACGCCAGGTCTGGCTCCGTTAAGGACTGAGAAGTAAACAACTTGCGCAAGTTCCCCCTTCATTTGCCGGAGCAACTGAGTAAGTTATTTAGTAACTACTCAGCCCTAATGCCCCACAAATCCCGGTGTACTCGCCCATGATATGCCCCGGAGACTCAGTAGATCACGATTTGCTCCCGCCCGATCCGTGATCGGGCGGGTCACGGACCCGCCCGGAGCTTGAAACTGTGATCTACTGAGACTGACCCACGATAAGGGGCAAGGCCGATGACCGACCCCTGTCGGCTTTGCCCCTTAGAGCCCATCCGAATAACCCGCTCGGGCTGGTCTCCTGACCGTGCCCGCTCCGTGGACCATTCATAAAAATGGGGGTGGGACACGTCCCACCCCCGCCGGCCTGGTCGGGGCGAGAGGATTTGAACCTCCGACCACTTGAACCCCATTCAAGTGCGCTACCTGGCTGCGCTACGCCCCGTTGACATGGACTATAGAAGTTCAGATAATGTTTCGTGGTAGGGGCGATCCCTTGCGGTCGCCCAGGGCAGGCGCAAGGCACTGCCCCTACGAATCTTTATCTGACTCA
>PHCA01000221.1 GCA_002842085.1 Chloroflexi bacterium HGW-Chloroflexi-1 | reverse complement strand
CTTCTCACCGCGGCCAAATCCCCCCTCTTCATCTACGGCCCGGACGCAGCCACAGGGGAGCGGGGGCGGGCGACGGTGGCGGCGCTGGTCAACCTGGCGACCGTGTTGGACCAGGGCGATAAGCTGGCTTATGTCGGCCGCGAAGCGAACGAGCAGGGCTGTCGTGATGTGGGCTTGCTGCCCGATACGCTGCCCGGCCACGCGGCTGTCGGCGATGCGGCCGTGCGCGAGCGGCTGGGCAAGCTGTGGGGTGTCCAGCCCCCGGCCGCACCTGGTCAGTCCTACGCCCGGATGGTCGGCGGCGGGGTGAAGGCGCTGTTCGTCATGGGCGAAAACCCCGCGGCCCAGCCGGCCCTGGCCGAGGCGCTGCGCAAGCTCGATTTCCTGGTCGTCCAGGATCTCTTCCTGACCGAGACCGCGCAACTGGCGGATGTGGTGTTACCCGCGTGCAGTTTCGCCGAGGCCGACGGCACCTACACCAACCTGGAGCGGCGCGTCCAGCGCGGCCCGCAGGGCATCCGCGCCGTCGGTGAAAGCAGGTCCGATTGGGCGATCCTGGCCGAGTTGGCCGAGAAGTGGCTGGCCGTTCAAACCTTCGAGGTCTCGGAGACCTCGAAGGTTTCCGAGGTGCCCGACTGGAAGCGCAAGAAACGAAAAGCGAAAAGCAGCCCCGCGCCGAAGCCGTGGAACTATCCCAACGCCCAGGCGGTGTTGGATGAAATCGGCAAGGCCGTGTCGTTCTATGCGCCGCTGAGGTGGGAAGCGTTGGGCGAAGGTGGCGTCCAGTGGTCGGCGAAGGATTTGAGATTGCGGATTTCGGATTTCGGATTGGCAACTCCGCAATCGGCAATCCGAAATCCGCAATCAGGTAGCTTCCTCCTGGTGAGCGGTCCGCTGCTCTGGGATGGCGGACTGTTCATGCAGCATGCGCCGGAGCAGGTGCGCAAGCTGACGCCTGAGCCGTTCGTGGCGCTCAACAGCGCCGATCTGGCGGCTGCGAAGCTGGTCGAGGGCAGCCCCGTGGTCGTCGCTTCGCCTCATGGCAGCGTGACCCTAACCCTGAAGGCCGACGCCTCGGTTCAGCCCGGCACGGCCTGGATCCCAGCGAATCTCCCCGGCCTGCCGGCGGAGAGGCTGGGCGCGGGGACGGGGGAGCCGGTGGTCAGTGTGGTGTACTGATAAGCATTACTGTTGACCTTGCGTGTGATTCTCATTGGTGTGTGTGTTTGGCTGGGAATAGAAAGCTGGGATCCTTTTCAACCAGAAGGGAGGACATGATGAACACCAAAGGACCGGTTGTGATGATATTAGTCATTCTAATTGGGCTACTGGTAGCAGTCGGCTGCCAATCTACAGGCCCGACCGGCGAGAAAGTGCTGCTCCACCTCAACGACATCAGCCCACCGGATGGCGCCACCGTTTCGGAGACCCATAGCGTGTGCCTCTCCTTCCTTCTCCGGGAAGGCAACAGCCTGGACCATACCCGAGAAGGGTGGATGAAGTTGTACCTTGACGGCAGGAATGTAACGGGCGAAACGGAAGGCCTGATTACCTTAAATGAGCCACCAAGCGGTGGGCGGTTCTGCTACGGGGCCGAGCGCCCTCTCTCGCCTGGCTGGCACACCGCTAAAGTTGTTTACTGGGATGTCAAAGGGGTACGGTTCGAGTATCGTTGGCGGTTTCAGGTGGCCGAGTAAGAACAGGGTTTTGTCTGGCTTACATGCGACGAATTGGGAGGATCATTATGAAATCCAATAGCTTGCGGAGACGCGTTGCGCTGATATTCCTTCTGAGCGCGGTTGCCCTGCTCGTATGGATCGGCGGCCTTTCCGCGCATGATGGAGAGGCCATCAACCTCTTCCAGAGCCCCATCAATCCTACTCCGTCCATACCCGCGCCTCAGCCAACACGCGGGCCATCGCCCACCGTGACGCCGGCGCCTTCGCCTGAGAGCCAGATCGCATTGGGCTATATTGCCGCTCGCGACCGTATCCCTGTCGGGCAGCTGCTGTCCGTCAATGCGCATCGGCGGGAGTATGGTATCCTGGGCAAGGCCTTCTGGTACGTCAAGGCGCTGGATCGCGAGAGCGGTCACTTCTATACCGCACTGGTGGATTTGAGCGATGGAAGCCCTACAGATCTGGAGAAGGTCGAGCGGGATCAGCGTCAGGCGCTCGAGGCCAGGTACGGAAAGCTGGAGCCTCAGCTCTACGAGCGGCTGCAGCCGATGGGCCAGGACGAGATGGTGAATGTGGCCGTATGGTTTACCCCCGTTGATCGCCGGGCACTCCTGGCCCGACTCCAGGCGAAACATCCCGATGTGCCGACGGAACCATTGGAACGGCCGTGGCGCGAGGTGAATGATCCGGCGCGGGCCGATCAGATTCGTGTGGACTATTACCAGTTCATGCAAGAGGCACATCTGGGGAAGCAAGCAGGCCTGGCGCAATCGCTGTGGGCCCGGGGGTATGAGGTCCGACTTCATCAGGGAGTTCCTTCTCTGGTGGCGCGATTGCCGAAACGGGTCACCCTGGAGATCGCGCGCCGGGGTGACGTATCCCGGCTGTATCTCATCGAGGGCGAGTTGGTGCCTCTGTTAGAGTCAGCAATTCCGACCGCCAGGGGCAACGTGGTCTGGCAGCGAGGGTTTGAGGGGACCGGCAAACGCATCGCCGTGGTGGAGCCATTTGTCGTGCCTCTTGGTCATCCCAGTATGAACGTGATAGCCGTCCGGACTGTTGTGCCTCCCCTTTATCACACGGCAGGAGTGGCCAGCGCGGCGGCCAGCCACCATAGCACCTACAAGGGCATGGCGCCTCAGGCGGAGATTGTTAGCGCTGGCGTAAATGGCAGCGGGAATAACTGAGGTGACGTAGATGATGCCATCCTGTGGGCGTACAGCAACTATGGGGTTCGTATTATGAACGCCAGCTTCACATCGGACACGGGCGAACGCAGCGATGACATGCAGTGGATTGACAGGGTGTTCGATTATTACGCCCGCTACTACCAGATCACCATGATCGCCGCCGCCGGCAACCAGCGTTATGGCAATCATATCGGTTCGCCGGCCAAGGGCTACAATGTCATCGCCGTGGGCGGCACCGATGACAAGAACAACACTATCTGGGGAGATGATGTCATTTGGTGGGATGCTGCATTGCAGCGGGGCTCGGCATGGAAGAACCCGAAGCGCGATGACGGCACCTATGGGGACAGGGAAAAGCCGGAAGTCGTCGCTGCCGCCAAGGACTTGACGCTTCTGAACGAGAACAACCAGACCTACACAGACTCGGGTACCAGTTATTCGGCCCCCCAGGTGGCAGGCCTGGCCGCGCTGATGGCCCACCGGAATCCTGATCTGTATGATGAGCCGCAGGCCATGCGGGCGATCATTATGGCCTCGGCAGTGCACAACATTGATGGCCCGACCGGCATCCCTACAGGCCAGGATCTGAAAGGTGGGGCGGGGGCCATTGATGCAGCGTCAGCGGATACCGTTGCGGCCATCGGCTACTCAGACACCTTGCAGTATCCTTATCCCGCCTGCGAAGCACCTTGCTGGTGGTCTAATTGGATCCATAACAACCTGCCAAGTACGCCCTCGGCTCATTTCCCTCCCGGGACTCACCGATGGTACTACTTCAAGGCGTCCAGCGGCGCCAGAATAAGAATTG
>PHCA01000220.1:3702-5254 GCA_002842085.1 Chloroflexi bacterium HGW-Chloroflexi-1 | reverse complement strand
GGTTTCGGAAAACTGATAATGAATAAGCGCTGTGGCCGGTCTGTGACCGAGCCACCCGTGGCTCGGTCACAGACCGGCCACAGCCATCCCGGATTACTGAGTACCAACCAATCTACCAATCTACCAATCACCAATCTACCAATCACCAACCTACCAATCTACCAACCTACCAATGTCCCAATCTACCAACTTACCAACCATCCACCTTCACCCCGGCAAAGACAAGCCGGTCCGGCAACGCCACCCGTGGATCTTCTCCGGGGCGATCGCCCGTGGGGAGGGACAGCCCGCCCCGGGTGACCTGGTGGAGGTGGTCGACGCGCGCGGTGGGTGGCTGGCGCGTGGCTATTACAACGCCCGATCCCAGATCGTCGTTCGCCTGCTGACATGGGACCAGGACGAGCCGGTCGATGCGGATTTCTGGCGCGGCCGGCTGGCCCGGGCCGTGCAGGCGCGCGCTTCGCTGGCCGCCGACGCCGCGACCGATGCCTATCGCCTGGTCTACGCCGAGAGTGACGGCGTGCCCGGGTTGATCGTGGATCGTTACGACGATTGGCTGGCGGTCCAGTTCCTGACGCTGGGGGTAGAGGCGCGGCGAGAAATGCTGCTGACGCTCCTGGCTGAGGTGGCCGTGCCGCGCGGCATCGTGGACCGTTCGGACGCGATCGTGCGCCGGCAGGAGGGGCTTCCTCTGCGCAGCGGCCCGGCCTGGGGCGAGCCGCCGCCGGGTAATCTGGTCATCTCAGAACACGGACATCGCTTCCCTGTGGATCTGCTGGGCGGGCAGAAGACCGGTTTTTATCTGGATCAGCGGGAGAACCGGCGGATCGTTGGCGCACATGCGGCTGGCCGGCGAGTGCTGAACGCGTTTAGCTTCACCGGCGCGTTTGGCGTGTACGCGTTGGCCGGCAGCGCGGCCTACGTCACAAATCTGGATAGCTCCTACAAAGCGTTGGCCGGGGCGGAGGCTGCGCTGCGCCTGAACGGTTTCGACCCGGATCTCCAGGCCGAGGCAATCGCCGGGGACGTGTTCGACGTGCTACGCGTCTTCCTGGCCGAGGGCCGCCAGTTCGACCTGGTGATCCTGGACCCGCCGAAGTTCGCCAGCCGCAAGGCCGACCTGGCCGGCGCGGCGCGCGGGTACAAGGACATCAACTTGCTGGGTCTCAAACTGCTGGCCCCTGGCGGCCTGTTGGCGACCTTCTCTTGCTCTGGCCTGGTCACGCCCGACCTGTTCCAGAAGATCGTCTTCGGAGCGAGCGTGGACGCCGGACGGGATGCCCGGATCATAGCCAGGCTGGGCCAGGGCGCGGATCATCCCATCCTGCTCAGCTTCCCGGAGGCGGAGTATCTCAAGGGGCTGTTGTGCCGGGCGGTGTGAATCAGCGAATCAACGAATCAACGAATCGGCGAATCGGCGAATCAGCGAATCAACGAATCAACGAATCAACGAATCAGCGAGTCGGCGAATCAGCGAGTCGGCGAATCAGCGAATCAACGAATCAACGAATCAACGAATCGGCGAATCGGCGAATCAACGAATCAACGAATC
>PHCA01000220.1:0-3682 GCA_002842085.1 Chloroflexi bacterium HGW-Chloroflexi-1 | reverse complement strand
GAGTCGGCGAATGAGCGAGTCAGCGAGTCGGCGCATCACGCAATCCGCAATCCGCAATCCGAAATCTGCAATCCGCAAAGAGGAAACAATGTCAATGAAGTGGTATCGATGGGTGCTCGTCGGCCTGCTGCTGGCAGGCTGCTGGCCCCGGCCGGCCGCGGCGCAGAGCCCGGATCGCCTGGTCCTGGCGTTCTACTACACCTGGTTCGACGAGAACAGTTGGGGCCCGGACAGAGTGCCCGATCAACCTCTGGCGCGCTACGCCTCCCGCGATCGGGCGGTCATGGCTCGACACATCGAGCAGGCGAAAGGCGCCGGGATCGACGCGTTCGTGGTCTCGTGGTATGGGCCGCGCGTGGAGAACAATCAGACCGAAACCAACTTGCGCGCGCTGTTGGACGAGGCCGCGGCGCGTGACTTTCGACTGGCCGTGGATTTCGAAGTGACCTCGCCGTTTTACGGAGACGCTGGCGATGTCCAGGCAGGGCTGCGTGCGTTGCTTGCCACCCACGCCAATCATCCGGCCTATCTTCGAGTTGGCGGCAAGCCGGTGGTCTTTTTCTGGCGCCAGCAACGATTTGACATAAGCGCATGGGCCGCTATCCGGGCCGCCGTGGACCCCAATCACAACAGCCTGTGGATCGAGGAAGGGGTCGATGTGGCGCCGCTATCGGTGTTCGACGGGCATCACCTGTACAGCGTCACCTGGAATCCGCCGACCGATCTGGCCTATACCGCGAGCAAGTTTGCCCGGCAGGTGCGCAGCGCAGCGAGCCGGTTGGGGAGTCCGAAGGTCTACGTCGCGACCGTGATGCCGGGCTACGACGATCGCAAGACCGGGCGGGGCAACGCCTTCGCCGTGGGCCGCGAGGACGGCGCGTACTACGCGCGTTCGTGGCAGGCCGCCATTGCCAGCGCGCCCGACTGGATTGTGATCACCAGCTTCGACGAGTGGCCGGAGGGCACGTACATCGAGCCCAGTCAGGCTTACGGGAATCGCTATCTGGACCTGACCGCGGCCTGGTCAGCGGTTTTCCGGGGATCGGCGTCCCCACCGCCAGCGCAGACGTCGATCCCCGCGGCCCCGACGCCCGGACCGACTCCGACCCGCGTCCCGACCCGCGCTCCGACGCCGACGCCCAGCGGTGCGTTCTGGCTGAAGCCGGGCGGACTGCCTGCGGTCTTGGCCGCGGTCCGGGATTGAGAGGTATGCCGTGATCGACCCATCCTACATTGCCGAAATCTTGATTCCTGCAGACACCTTGCAGGCCCGCATCGCCGAGCTGGGCGCCGAAATCAGCAAGGATTACGCGGGGCAGGACCTCCTGTTGCTGTCGGTCCTCAAAGGAAGCGTGCTCTTCATCGCCGATCTGATGCGCCAAATCACAGTCCCCCACGCGATTGACTTCATGGCCACATCCAGCTACGGGGGTGGCCAGATGTCCAGCGGCGCGGTGCAGATCCTGAAAGATCTGGACGCGCCGATCGAAGGGCGGAACGTGTTGGTCATCGAAGACATCATCGACACCGGCCACACACTCGACTACCTGGTGCGCCTGTTGCAGGTGCGCCGGCCCAAATCGTTGCGCATCTGCACGTTGCTCAACAAGCCCAGTCGCCGCGAGGTGGCAGTGCAGGTGGACTACATCGGTTTCGACATCCCCAACAAATTCGTGCTGGGGTATGGCCTGGACTTCAACCAACTCTACCGCAATCTTCCCTACATCGCTGTGCTGGCGCCTGAATACTACGTGGAGGCATGACCATCGACGTATCCTCTCACGCGACAGCCATAATCCGGGGTGGCTGTGGCCGGTCTCCTGACCGAGCCACCGTGGCTCGGTCAGGAGACCGGCCACAGCGAGCGAGAGACCGGCCACAGCGAGCGATTCCCCGAAAAATTGAGAAGATACCCATCGACGGCAGGCGTGGGCGGATGTCAAAGACTCGTCTGATCAGCGCTGCTCACTTTGGCCGGTCTCTGACTGAGCCAATGCCGGCAGTTGTATCTGGACGCATCCTCAGCCGTCTCGTTGGCGTGATTTGCGTGTTCCTGGCCGCGTGCTGTTGGGCTGCGCCAGTCGCCGCGCAAGGCCTGGTGGTGACCGCCACGCCAGCCGGCGAGGCAGGACTCCAACTCGATGCGGCGACCATTTCCCCGCGTCTCCCGCGCCCGGTGGGGATCGCATCCGGCGGCGAGCTCTATACCGTCCAGCCCGGCGATACCCTGTTCAGGGTGGCATCCCGGTTTGGCGTGGACCTGGCGAGCCTGGCGGTCCGTAACAACCTGGCTGACCTCGACCAGATCCAGGTCGGTCAGACACTACGGATCGATGCCCCGGCGGGACCGGGCCTGATTTTGCCCCGCGACGGGCCGCTGGCGCGACTTCAGTTTTGGCCGTGGCCGCCGGTTCAAGGCCAGACGTTGGTGGTCTGGCTTCAGGCGCGCACCCCCGTCACCTACACCCTGCGTCTGGGCGACCGCGCCTATCCGGTGCTGGTCGAGGGTCGGCGGGGTTGGGCCATGATCCCGATCTCGCCGCTGGCCGTCCCCGAGACCAGGCCGTTGACTCTGACCATCGGCTCGACGAGCATCGCGGTGGCCGTGCCGGTCGAGGCGGGTATTTTCGATCGTTACGACATCCCCGCCTCGGCCAGCGAGCCCATTCTGAGCCAGGCCGATAAGGTCAACGCCGAGGCCGTGCGGCTGGCCGGGCTGTTCGCGGAGGTCAGCCCGCTTGACTGGACGCCGCGCAGCCGGTTCGTCGGCCCCTTCGACGGCGATTACCCGCGTACCGCGCCCTTTGGCTCCCGGCGCACCTATGGCGGGGGGACGGCCGTCAGTGCGCACAGCGGAGAGGACTTCAGCGCGCCGCCCGGCACGCCGGTGCTGGTCCCGGCCGCGGGCCTTGTGGTGCTGGCCGAGCCGTTGTTCGTGCGTGGCAACGCCGTAGTGATCGATCACGGCCGCGGGGTGTACACAGGATACTGGCATCTTTCCGCGCTAAACGTCAAGGTCGGAGATCGCGTGGCGCCGGGGCAGGTGTTGGGGGAGGTAGGCAGTACCGGTCTGAGCACAGGCGCGCATTTGCATTGGGAAATGCGGGTCAACGGCGCGGCGGTGGATCCGCTGCAATGGCTGGCGCCCTGGTACACCCCGGAGCAAAAACACTAACGCAAAGACGCAAAGGAGAATCAAAAGTGGTGTAATGGTCGCGAACATCTTGCACTGAGCGCCTGGCCGGAATGTCCATTGAATCCCGCAAAAATATCCTGATTCCTCTGTTATACTGCGAGCGGACACGAATTGCGCTTTCTGGCCTCATTCACGACGCGAGCATTCTGAGCGGAGCAGCGGGTTTTCGCTGCGTAGTCGAAGAATGCGGGCTTGCATCGAACAGGCAGCCATCCAGTGGCCGCATCCTTCGACTGCGTCCGGCAAACAACGCCGGCCTCCGCTCAGGATGCTCCGTTGAGCAAAAACATAATCTGTTCCCGTGCGCAGTATAAATTCGCTGCCTCGCTGCCTCGCTGCCTCGCTGATTCGCTGCCTCGCTGCCTCGCTGCCTCGCTGCCTCGCTGCCTCGCTGCCTCACTGATTCGCTGATTCGCTGATTCGTTGATTCGCTGATTCGCTGCCTCGCTGCCTCGCTGCCTCGCTGCCTCGCTGCCTCGCTGCCTC
>PHCA01000219.1:5215-5827 GCA_002842085.1 Chloroflexi bacterium HGW-Chloroflexi-1 | reverse complement strand
CCGCTTACAAACTGCGAAGCAAATCACACGCGCCCTTACATTCCTCAACACCGGCCCGGAACAAATCCCCGGCCTGATCGTCATGCGCCTCACCGATGCAGACGGTCTCGACCCGCAGTACGCGCAAATCGTGGTGTTGTTCAACGCCCGCCCCGAGGCGGTCTCGTTTGCGGACGATAGCTTCGCCGGTCAGGCCTTCGAGCTTCATGCGCGGCAACAAAACTCGGTGGATGCGGTTGTGCAGACCGCGGCCTTCGATGCCGCCGGTGGCGCGTTCACCGTGCCGGGCCGCACGGCGGCGGTATTCGTCCTCCGGGAGGCCGCCCCGGAGCTAACCGCGACCGCCATACAGCCGTCGGCGGTCACGAGCGCGCGGGCCGCTACCCCCTCCCCCCTTCCTAAGGGGGGGCAGGGAGGGAATCGCCCGGCCAGGTCAACCAGCGGCGGCCTCCTCGTTGGCCTGGCCGCCATTGGGCTGGCAGTCCTCTTCGGCGCGCTGTGGCTGTGGCGGCGGCGTAAGGGCAAGTAGGCAAAGGCGCAAAGACCTTTTTGATTTCTTTGCGTCTCTGCGTTGAAAACGCCTTTCGTTGCAAGGGCCTTGCGTTGCAAGGG
>PHCA01000219.1:0-5205 GCA_002842085.1 Chloroflexi bacterium HGW-Chloroflexi-1 | reverse complement strand
CACAGCGAGGCCCTCGCAATGACAGCCCTTTGGTTGCGGCGGGAGGCCGCGCTATGATAGCATAGGCGAGATCATCTGTCGAAGACTTGGCGCCCTGGTCGGAGTGTGCCGGGGGTGCTGATCATCGCCGGAAGACCCACGCGCAACTTGCCCGAATGGGTTGACAAGCATGACACAATGCGTTATACTACCGGTCGTGACGCGTTGCGTCAGGGCGTGATGGTCGGATTGCTCCCCAGGAGGTGATGCATGGTGACGAGTAAGGCACGGAAACCCCTCGAAGACAAGATCGAGGGGGCGGAGCGCAGCCCGTTGTTGGGATCCGCGCGCAAGGTGTTGCTGGCCGGCATCGGCGCGGTGGCGTTGGCCCAAGATGAGGCCGAGGATTTCGTGAACCGGCTGGTCGAGCGGGGCGAGATCGCCGAGGCGGACGGCAAGAAGCTGATCCGGGACGTGCTGGACTGGCGCAAGAAGGAGGCCAAAAAGGTGGCAGGCGGGCTGGACCAACGGATCGAGGAGGCGCTCGACCGGATGAATATCCCCACCAAGGCCGAAATCGAGATGCTGAGAGAAAAGATCGCCGAGTTGGCGAAGAAGATCGATGAGTTGAAGCAGACGTAGCTGTGGGGGGAGGAGCATGGTTTCCCCCCAAGATTGGGGGGTTAGGGGGCTGGCTGGGTAGTTACGGTTTCTGGGATTTAGTTCCGTCGCGGAAGGCGCCGATGCCACACATCAAACGGTACAGCAACCGTAAGCTATACGATACCGAGGCCCGGCGCTATGTTTCGCTGGAGAGCCTCGCGGGCCTGATCCGCGGGGGCGCGGATGTCCGGGTGACCGACCACGAGACGGGCGAGGATCTGACCGCAGTGATCCTGACCCAGATCATCCTGGAGCAGGAGCGCAAGCGCGCCGGGTTCCTGCCCCACGCTGTGCTGACCGGGCTGATCCGGGCGGGCGGTGACACGGTGAGCGCGCTCCGACACGGCCTGACGGCCCCGCTGGACCTGCTGCGGCAGGTGGACGAGGAGATCGAGCGGCGCGTGCAGCGGCTGGTCAGCGTGGGCGACCTGGCCGAGGAGGAGGGGCCCCGGCTGCGAGACATACTCTCGACGCGCGGCGGTTGGTCGCGGCCAGAGGATTCAGATCATGCGGGTGTGGTGGAACGGGCGCTGACCGCGCGAGATGTCGCGACCTGTGCCGACTTGCGCGCCCTGGCCGATCAGCTCGACGCGCTGCTGGCCGCGCTGAACGTGCCTGGCACTTCCGAAAAGTGCCAGGCACGTGGCAACGCTGCCCCTTCAAATTGAGAAGATACTCCTGAGCCTGTCGAAGGGATTCGCCCCTACCTGACCCGGACAAGCCGGACCCAAGAAGATGACGGCCTCGCCCACAAAATCCTTGCACAAAAAGCTGGAATTCCGCGGGTTAGGCCATAGCGCGGCTCCTGCCGCAACCAAAGGGCTGTCATTGCGAGGGCCTCGCTGTGGCGAGGGGAGATTGCGGCAATCGAGATTGCGGCAATCGAGATTGCTTCGCAAAAACCGCTCGCAATGACGCCATCAAAGATTCTCGCGATCAGCGCGAATGTTGGAGGGTAATACTATATCGAGAAGCGCCGGTCCGGCGTCAGACCATCTTGGGCAGCACGTAGAACACCAGGAACACGATCAAGCCGAAGAGCCCGACGTCGATTTGCAGCGGGCGGTCTTTGAGGACTACCACGTCGGGCGGGTCGGTCTCGCCCTTGACGTGAATCAGGTACAGGTATCGGAACAGGCCGAACAGCACGAAGGGGATGGTCAGCATCATGGCGTGGTTGGTCGGCAGATTGGGGGCCGAAAAGGTGTAGAACGAGTAGGCCATCACCGTGCTGGAGCTGACCAGCGCCAACATCTCGTCCAGAAAGCGCAGGTTGTACTCGTTCAGGATGGCGCGGGTGTTGATGGAGTTATTCTCCATCAACACGATCTCCTGACGCCGCTTGCCGATGGCCAGGAAGAGCGCCAGCAGCACCGTGCAGACGTAGATCCACGGCGAGAACCGCTCCGCTTCCACGACCACTACGCCGGCCGCCACCCGCAGCACGAACCCCGCGGCGATCGTCAAGACGTCCACGATGACGACGTGTTTCAGCCAGAACGAATAGCCGATCATCAGGGTCAGGTAGCCGTACAACAACGGGGCCAGCTCGCCATCCAGCCAAAGGGTCAGCGGCAGCACGGCCGCGACGATGGCAATGGCGGCGACGAGCGCGACGCGCGGCCGCAGCGCGCCGGAGGCCAACGGCCGGTTGCGCTTGTGGGGGTGCTGCCGGTCCTTTTCGATGTCAACCAGATCGTTGATGATGTAGACGGCGCTGGAGATCAGGCAGAACAGCACAAAGGTGACCAGCGTGCGGGTGAAAGGCTCGGCCTGGAGCAGCTTGACGTCGAACAGCAGCGCGGCCCATACGAAGACGTTCTTGGTCCACTGCTTGGGCCGCATCGTGCGCAGGAGCAGTCGGGTTTGCGATGGCTGCCCGGCTGATCTGTTCTTGGTTTGGGTGATTTCACGCATCGTCCGTTTCTCCTCAGACGGCGATCATACCGCAGCCGCCAGGCTTCGTCAACTTGAGGGCCTGCCGATTGTCTTTGACAGGCCGCTCGCGAGGAAGTAGAATGGTTGACGAGTAATGTAACGAGTGATGTTGTGATGTCAAGTACTTCGATGGACGTGGGAAAGGGCAAGCCGCGCAAGGTGCGCCTGGATGAGCTGCTGGTGGCGCGCGGCCTGGCCGAGAACCGTTCGCAGGCGCAGCGGCTGATTATGGCCGGGCAGGTGTTATGGGCCGATCAGGTGCTGGACAAGCCGGGCCATAGGGCGCCTGAAGACGCCGATCTGCGGGTCAAGCAAGGTTTGCCCTACGTCAGCCGGGGCGGACTCAAATTGGCAGCCGCGCTGGACGCGTTCGGCGTGGATCCGACGGGGTGGGTCTGCGCGGACATCGGCGCGTCCACGGGCGGTTTCACCGACTGTCTGTTACAGCGCGGCGCGGCGCGGGTCTACGCGGTGGATGTGGGCTATGGGCAGTTGGCCTGGTCGTTGCGCCAGGACCCCCGCGTGGTGTCGTTGGAGCGGGCCAACATCCGCCATCTGGCCAGCCTGCCCGAATCGGTGGCGCTGGCGACCATCGACGTGTCGTTCATCGGGCTGGGGTTGGTGCTCCCCAGGGTGGTCGAGCTGTTGGCGCCCGGGGGGCAGGTGATCGCGTTGATCAAGCCTCAGTTCGAGGTGGACAGGGGGCTGGTTAGCGAGGGCGGGGTGGTGCGCGACCCCTCCCTGCACCGCGCCGTGATCGAGCGGGTGCTTTGCGAGGCGGCCGGGATGGGGCTGGCCCCCGCGGGCGTGATCCGTTCCCCCATCACCGGACCGGCGGGCAACGTGGAGTTCCTGGCCTGGCTGCGCCTGGGCGGCGCAGTGCCGCAGGCCGATGCGGTGGCAAGTTGGGTCACCGATGTGATGCTATGTGAGGAGGGTTGAACGATGCGAGGCTGGTCGGTTGCCCGGCGAAACCGGTTTTTTCTGATTACGACGTTGACGCTGATCGTTCTGGCGGTGCTGTGGGTTGCGCGCGGCGCGTTGTTCCCCTATATTTTTGCCTTGACCCTGGCCTATCTGATGTTGCCCGGGGTGAATTGGCTGGATCAGAAGCTGCGCCAGGTGTTCAAACGCACCCGGTTCACGGCGACGCGGCCCATCGCGATCCTCCTGGTCTATCTGCTGACCGTCGGCTTGCTCATGTCGTTCTTCTCCCTGGTCATGCCGGTGATCAGCCAGCAGTTCAGTGTGCTGTGGGCGAACCGCCAGCAGTTGATCGCCGGCGCCCGCGAGCTGATCGATAGCACCCTGGTTTGGTACCAGGGAAACGTGCCCCGAGACGTCCGGATGCAGGTCGATGCCTTGCTGCGCCAGGCCGCCGGGACGGTCGGCCGCGCGCTGCAAATGGGCGTCACGCGCACGCTGAGCGTTGTGACCGGCACGCTGAGCTTTGTGTTGGGCATGGTGGTCGTGCCGTTCTGGCTCTTTTACGTGTTGCACGACCAGTCGAAGATGATGCGGGGGGTCTTCAAGCTGTTGCCATCCCGCTATCGGACCGATTTCCTGAACCTGCTGCGCATCACCGATGACGTGCTGGGCGCCTATCTACGCGGGCAGCTCCTGCTGTGTCTCTTCATCGGGTTGATGGCCACCATCGGGCTGACGTTGCTGGGGGTGCAGTTCGCGGCTGTGTTGGGCCTGATCGCGGGGGTGTTCGAGATTTTGCCATTCATCGGCCCGATCATCGGGCTGGTCCCCGCGGTGATCGTCGCGGCGATCCAGTCGCCGTTGCTGGGCCTGTGGACGTTGTTGCTCTTCCTGGGCATTCAGCAGGTGGAGAATCTGTTCCTGGTGCCGCGCATCTCGGGCAAGGCGGTGCAGTTGCACCCGGCGCTGATCATGGTCGTGCTGGTGCTGGGAAACGAGGTCGCCGGGCTGTTGGGCATGTTGCTGGCCGTGCCGCTGACGGCGGTCCTGCGCGACCTGTTCAAGTACCTCTATCTGCGTTTCCAGGATCAGCCGGTGGGGCCGAAAGAAGCGATGGTGCGCCTGGGCCGGACGCCGTTGCAGTTGGATGTATGATAAGGGTCAGTCGGCCTGGGTGGTGGGGCGCAGTCCCATGTAGACCGGGCCGTTGGCCAATGTCCGCAAGATCGCGCTCGGTTCCGCCCACGGGATCTGGTCATGGATTTCCGTGGGCGTCAGC
This sequence comes from Chloroflexi bacterium HGW-Chloroflexi-1, assembly GCA_002842085.1. Classification (GTDB taxonomy): domain Bacteria; phylum Chloroflexota; class Anaerolineae; order CG2-30-64-16; family CG2-30-64-16; genus CG2-30-64-16. The sequence goes on along the minus strand of PHCA01000219.1, from coordinate 419 downwards.
GGCAGGTTGCCGTTTAGCAGCAGGATGCGGAAGATGTTGGTGACCAGCGAATTGCCCCGGCCGATAAAGTCCGGTTTTTGGGAGCATTCGCCGCGCAGACACTGGATCAACGCGTCGGCGCGCACGATCTCGGCGGTATCGGGATCGACCCAATCGACGGCTTCGGTGTCGCGGTGGTCGGGGAACCGGGTCTGACAATCCTGACATAGTTGGCTCCGCACGGCAACCCGGACATCTTTGCCCTGCTCTGTCCACCAGGCGTAGTCGATGTGAAACTTCGTGTCGAGGGACGGTCGTTTCCAAACAGCCATGGCCTACTTTCCTAACCCGGCGTAGCCGGAACCAAATGACTCACGCAAAGAACGCTAAGAAAATCCTTTGCGACTTTGCGGCTTTGCGGCTTTGCGTGAGAGTTTTTT
>PHCA01000218.1 GCA_002842085.1 Chloroflexi bacterium HGW-Chloroflexi-1 | reverse complement strand
GGCATAAGCGTGCGCCTGGTTTTGTGGATCAGATTTCATCATACCATGATGGCTTGGCGCTATATATGCAGTGATGACGAGAAAAAGCCGTGCGTTGCTGCGAATCAAATCTTGAATAGCAACGGAAATATCAGCGAACCGTGAGTATATAGCGGGTGGGACGAAGACTTATGGAACCTGGAGAAACTCGAAGAAGCTCAGGGGGAACTACTTCAGCGGGACGGGGTACTTGAGGGCGATGAGGTTGATCTTCTTGGCCGTGCCATTGGTGCTGCCATAGAATTCCCCGCGGGTCAGGTTGGCCTGTTGCATCATATCGCCGATGCGACCCGGGTCGAATTCACGATAGTTCATGTCAACGGTGACCACGCACTTGATGCCTTTGATGACGCCATGATAGTGAGCATGGCTGCCGTGCGTTCTGTGCAATACAAAACCCCTGGCGCGAAGGATGGCTGTCACCTCAGCAGGTGTGAGAGGGGGGAATTTCCTAGGCATAGACCAGCGCTTTGTCTTCGAAGCGTTCCTGGAAAGTCTGGAAGTTGCCGAACTCGCCGGTGAAGAGTGTCTTGATGGTATGGATCAGGAGAAGCTTGTAGTACTCCAGCCACCGGTAGGGGCGAGCCCGTCGTGGAACGAGGTCCTTCTCCCACCCCAGCTCGTATACTCCTTCCAGGTAGCCCAGGATGACCTCTTCCAACTCTTCAATGGCTTCTCGCATGGTCTTGCCTTCGCCCATCAAGGTCAGATCAAGGCAATCGGCCACGTAGTGACCTTCAGATGCCTTGTACACGTAACAGCGGAACGAATGATCGGCCATAGCGTTCACCTCCATGCAGATTATCGCGCACAGTGTGCCTTTTCGCCAAACGCTCGTAACACTTTTCCTGCGGCCGACAGTCTCAGCAATGCCACGGCGGCCGATTTCAGCGTCTTCGCTGGCCAACATATCAATCTGCCACTGGTGAGACGCTGACGACAGAGGGCGGTGTGCGCGGGCGGCTGTCACGCCGCGGCCAGGATCTGTCGAGCCATGACTGCCACCAGCGCCTCTTCTTCCTCTCGCGTGGCGATCTCGCCGTCCAGGCGCGCGGCCTGCAGCCGATCCAGGATCTGGCGGTAGATGCGGCCGGGCGGGATGCCCATGCCGCGCAGATCGTCGCCAGTCAGGATGGGGCTGACATGCCGCCAGCGGCACTGGTACTGGTCCAGGCGCTGTTGCGCCAGCCAGGAGTCGCTGGCGACGCGCAACAGCAGCCGGGCTTCGTCGCTCGATTTGACCAGGATGCGTACGATGGCGCTGGGCTGGATGTCGTTCTCGTTTAGCCGGTCAAGCTGGGGACGGAGCCGGGCGACCTCCAACATCAGGTCCCGGTACTCCTTACGGATGTGGAATTTGTCGATGAACTGTCCCAGCTCTTCGGGAGCCAGGCAGAAGGTGAGCAGGGCCATGTGCAGGCGCGGCGCGGCATCGGGGCCGAAGGTCATCGGCGGCGGGACGCGGCTATCCGGGTCGGTGACCTGGAGGATCTGGGCGCGCAACGCCGCGGCCTTGGGTCGCAGCCAGCCGTTGCAGATCAACGCGGGGTGGAGCTGGGCCAGGACGCCCAACTCAGCCAGGCGACACACCGCCCGCTCGGGCTCGGCCTCGGCCATCAGCAATTCCAGCTCGTGCCGCACCCGCTCGGCGCTGACGCGGTCCAACAGATCGCGCGCGTCGGCGATCAACTGCTCGGTGCGCGGCTCGATCGTGAAGCCGAAGCGCTGCTCGAAGCGCACAGCGCGCAGGATGCGCGTGGGGTCCTCCACGAAGCTCAGGCTATGCAGCGCGCGGATGATCCCGTCGTCCAGGTCTTTGCGGCCGCCGTAGAAGTCCAGCAATTCGCCCCAGCGATCCGGGGTCAACCGGATGGAGAGGGTGTTGATGGTGAAGTCACGGCGGTGCAGGTCCTGCTTGATGCTGCTGCGTTCCACGGTCGGCAGGGCGGTGGGATGCTCGTAGAACTCGGTGCGCGCGGTGACGAAATCGAGCGAATTCGGCAGCTCGGCGCGCCCCCGGGTCGCGGCATGGTTCTCGGTTGTCGCCCACAGCGCATCGGGCAGGATCCACTTGGCGGCGCCAAACCGGCGGTGGCCTCGCACGCGACCGCCGTGTTGCCGCGCCAGCGCCTGGGCCAGCTTGATGGCGTCACCCTCGACCACCAGGTCCACATCGTAATTGGGCTCGCCCAGCAACAGGTCGCGCACGAAGCCGCCGACCGCGTAGAGCGGGTAGCCCATCCGGCCGGCGGTGGCGCCGGCCTGTTCCAGCAGGGAGAGCAACGGTTTGGGCAACGCGGTCGCCATCCGTTGGGCCAGGGTTTCGACCTGGGGCGGCGCAGTCGCCGACCACTGCTTGATCAAGTCCGTACGGGTGACGATGCCCATGAGCGCTCTGGTTTGGGGGTCGAACACCGGCACCTGCCCCCAGTCGTGTTCGGTCATCACCTTGCGCAGCGTTTCCACCGAGTCTTCAGGGGTGACATACACCTCGCCGGAGCGCATGTAACGGCTCACCGGGTGCCGTTCGAGCCCGTGATGGATGGCCCGGTCGATCTCCCGCCGCGTCAACATGCCCACAATGCGGCCGTGGTCGATCACCGGGAAGCCTTCGAAACCGTAGCGGCGCATCCGCTCGGCCGCGTCCCCTAGCGTGTCATCCGGCGCCAGGGTCTGCGGCGCGCCGAAGGACATGATCTGCTTCACGGTGACGCTGGGCTGGATGTGGCTCTGAAGCAGGTAGACCAGGGTTTCGTAAACGCCGTGCAGCGGCGTGTTGCGGATCAGGGCGGCCGCGGCCCGGCTGTGCCCTCCGCCGCCCAACGCCGCGGCGATCTTGCCCACGTCGATGGCGTCGCTGGTGCTGCGCGCCACCATCTGGATGCGGTCTACCATGTCTACGAGCAGGAAGAGCCCATCCGGCTCGTACAGGTCGCGCAGCTTGTGCGCCAGCGTCGAGATCTCCTCGACCGTCTCGGAGACGGTGGCGGTGGCGATGACGACCGAGTGGCCGTGGAACTGGTAAGGATGACTGTTTTCGGCCAACTGCTGGTAGAGATGGCGTTGCTCGTCGGTCAGTGGGTGGTGCAGGAACTTGTCCACGATCAGCAAGTTCGCGCCGTGTTCCAGCAGCCACCCCGCGCTCCGTAGATCACGCGGGGTGGTAGTTTCGTAGCTCAGCCCACCGGTGTCCTCGTAGATGCCCAGGGTCAGCAGGGTTGCCTCGATGGGACCGATGGGGATCCCCTGCTCGGCCAGTTTCTCGACCAGCAACGTGGTGGTCGCGCCGACCTCTTCCCCGCAAAAGGTCCAGTCTGCGGGCAGCTCGCGCATGGCCGGGTGATGGTCGATGATCTGCCCGGTAACCCCGGCGTGCATGCCGCGCACCGGCTGCACCGTTTGCGTGTCCACCAGGATGACGTGCTCGATCCGGCGCCGCGGCAAATCCTCCAGGCGGACAAAGGGCAGCGTATCCCGATAGACCGCCAGGAACGATTCCAGATTGCGGTTCAGTTGGCGCGGCAGAACCGGCACGGCTTGCGGGTAGAGCCTGGCCGCAGCCAACATGCTGGCCAGGGCGTCGAAGTCCGTGTGTTCGTGGGTCTGGATGACGACTAATGGCGCGTGGCTGTTGGCCTGCATGGCGACTTACCTCGTGGGATGGACGGCACGTAGGACGGCTGAACATGCTA
>PHCA01000217.1:8781-12031 GCA_002842085.1 Chloroflexi bacterium HGW-Chloroflexi-1 | reverse complement strand
AATCTACCAACTGCCAAGAGCAAGTGGGCGTGCGTGTTGCCTATAACGGTCACTCCGATATATAATTGACCGGCATCACTTTCGGAGGTATAGCCATGAACACACTCACCATGAAGCCTGTCCAAATTCATCTCCGCCCGGCGCAGATCGAAACAGCGCGGTCTGCGGCCAGTCGTCGGGGCGTTTCGTTTGCTGAGCTGGTACGCCAGGCGCTGGATAATTTCCTGACGGAAATGCCCGCAGAAGAGGATTCGCTGTGGAATATCATCGGCTCGTTTGACTCCGGCCTGGGAGACCTGGCCGAGAAGCATGACGAGTATTTGGCGCGAACCATTGCGCAAGAGAGCCGCTAATGGCTCGTGCGATGTTCGTGGATGCCAGCGCATGGATCGCCATCGGCGACCGAAGTGACAAGCATCACATGGCAGCCGTTACGTTCTACCAACAGTTGTTACGTGAACGTCGGACTCAGGTAACCACCAACCTGGTCGTCGCCGAAGCCTATGTGATGATCCGAAGATACAGCGGTCACCAGGCGGCTGTCGGCTTCCTGGATTCCCTGCGCCAATCCAGCCGCCTGACGAGGATTTACTCCGATGCGATGCTGGAAGCGGAAGCGGAAAAGACCCTGCGCCGTTACGCCGATCAAGACTTCAGCCTGGCTGACGCCGTGAGTTTTCCGGTCATGCAACAGCGCGGCATCACGGAGGCCTTTGCGTTCGATGGTCATTTTGCGACGGCTGGTTTTGTGGTCGTGCCGACGGTTTGAGGAGGGTGCTCCAAAACAATGTTCAGCCGAGACCTCCGCGAATTCATCCAATCGCTCGACGCCCATGCCGTCCGCTACCTGGTCATCGGCGGCTACGCGGTCGCGTTCCACGGGGAGCCACGCTACACCAAAGACCTGGACGTGTGGATCGAGCTGAACCCGGATAACGCGGCCCGGCTGGTCAAGGCATTGGACGAGTTCGGCTTCGGTTCGCTAGACTTACGGGCCGAGGACTTCCTCGTCCCCGATCAGATCATCCAGTTGGGCTATCCGCCCAACCGGATTGACCTGCTGGTATCACTTCCAGGCGTGGATTTCGAGACCTGCTACGCCACAAGGGTCGAAACCGTTATGGATGGCGTAGTAGTGAATTTCATTGACCTGGAAGGCCTCAAGAAGAACAAGCTGGCTACAGGTCGCCTGCAAGACCTGGCCGACCTGGAAAATCTAAAATCAGGCAGACGAAAACATGGGCGACGCGTCGAAAATCGCTAAGGTCGTCACCAAAGTTAAGATTGACGAGCAGGAGAGCGACTTCGCCTACTGGCAAACCCGGCCGCCCGAGGCGCGGCTGGCCGCGTTGGAGGAAATCCGGCGGGAATATCACCTCTGGAGGTACGGCGGCGAGCCGCCGTTTCGCAAGGTCGTGACAATCATCGACGGGGACGGCGCAGTGGTTCGGAGATGGGGTGACATGGAGCCGGTTGTGGATTCGGACGAGGGAGACGATTGAGAGGAGATGGGTACCGTGTATACGACTTACCGCTTGAAAACAAGTGATCTGAACATCCAGTTCATTGAATCCTTGAAGACCCTGTTCCGTGACCAGGAAGTGGAGATCACCGTCAGCCCGGTCGATGCGACGGCATATCTGCTGCGATCGGAGGCAAACCGCAAGCGGCTCTTGGCCGCCATCGAGAACATCAAAACCGGACGAAACCTGGTCGAAGCGCCAATGGACATACTGCAATGAGGCGCGTGGTTTTTGAGGCGAGCGCCTTCGAGGACTTCACCGACTGGGGAAAGCAGGAAAAGAAAACGTTCGCCAAGATCTGCAACCTGATTCGGGACATCCAGCGAAGTTCCTTTTCCGGCCTGGGCAAGCCAGAACCGCTCAAGCACGACCCAATGACGCGATTATCGTCGCTTCCTGCAAGTATCACTACGACTGAGTGCTGATTCAAAGGGGCGCTTCTCACATGCAGATTAGAAAAGCCCAGGAATCCCTGGATGCGGCTGAGTTGTGTCACGAGCACCATCTGTATAACTCGACTGCCAGTCGCGCTTATTAAGCGATGTTTCAGGCCGCGGTTGTCGCCCTGGAATCGGCCGGCGTCTTGCCCGACGCAGACATGTGGAGCCACAAAGGACTGCAATCCAAGTTCGCGTTTGAGTTGGTCCATAAGCGCAAGATCTACCCCAGAGAGTTGACAGCAATGCTGTCGGAGGGGTTGAACATTCGTAACAGTGCGGATTATAGTGATGGGAGTGTGTCTGAGCGCATGGCCGGTAAATCGCTCCGTTGGGCGCACGAGTTTGTAGGACAGGTGCAGAAGGTGAGTGAGGGATGAACGCTGAACTTCGTAAACAAGTGGATGCCATGATGACCTATATTCGCGACCTTGCGCCCGAGGTGATCGTCCGGTTCACGGGCGTCATCTACGAAGATGAAGACGCGAATCTGGAGGTCTATCCGCCGTTAAGTTGGGATGAGGATCGCTGCCTGGACTTGCAGCATCGCATCGCACAACATGGTGTAGATGTCCTCATGGAAACCGGCTATCTGATCTTGGTAAGCGTACGCACCTGGGAACAGCAGATCGCGAAGGCCAAACACGAACGCACCAAGGCCGACAAGGTGTTGCAACGAGCGTCGGCGCTAGGACTGTTGCAGCCTGCATAGGCTCTGGACGTTCAGGTCGTAGTCTCCCATAACCCGGCAAGCTTTTCATGGTAGATAAGCTGACTGAACCCATGATCGCAGACGACGATATGCGCGCCGAATACGATTTCACAGGCGGCGTTCGCGGCAAACACTATAAGGCTCTCCGAGACGGCTATACCGTAAAGATTCAGCAGGCGGATGGCACGACCGTTGTGCAACATTACAAGATCGAAAACGGTGCGGTGATGCTCGATCCCGATGTGCGGGAGTATTTTCCTGACTCGAACACCGTCAATAATGCCCTGCGATCGTTGATTGCCCTGATTCCCAAGAAACGCAAGGCTGTGACCTATGCCCGAACGGTGAGCCAGCAGCCATCTTTAGCTGTCGCCGAGTCGTGAGTTCACCAGCACATTCGTGCCAATTCGTGGCACCATCAACCGAGGAACATCGCCCATGTACAAAATTCTCGAAAAACAGGTCCTCAGCGACGTGACGAAGCTGATGGTGGTGGAAGCGCCGCACATCGTCCGTCACGCGCGCGCCGGGCAGTTCGTCATCGTGATCGCTGACGAACACGGCGAACGCATCCCGCT
>PHCA01000217.1:3772-8711 GCA_002842085.1 Chloroflexi bacterium HGW-Chloroflexi-1 | reverse complement strand
TGCACCGATGACGGGTCATACGGCCGCAAGGCGCTGGTGACCGAACCGCTCAAGGAGATCTTGCATGCCCAGGACGGGAAGATCGCGCACATCTGGGCCATCGGTCCCACGATCATGATGAAGTTCGTCTCGCAGACCACCCGGCCGTTCAACGTGCCCACCATCGTCAGCCTGAACACGATCATGATCGACGGCACGGGCATGTGCGGCGGCTGTCGCGTCGCCATGACCGACGGCGCCAGGTTCGTCTGCGTGGATGGCCCCGAGTTCGACGGCCACAAGGTGGACTGGGGCAACCTGCTCTCCCGCGTGGCGTTCTATCGCGCCGAGGAGCAGGCCGCTATTGAGCATTGGCGCGATCACGTATGTAATCTGGGGCTAAGTAGACAAGTTGACAAGTAGACAAGGTAGGATACGACCTTGTTTCCTTGTTTCCTTGTTTCCTTGTTTCCTTGTCTCCCCTGACAACAGCTTTGGAGAAAACGAGTATGTCTCCGCTTTCCAACAAAGAACGTATGCAAATCAAACGCCAGGACATGCCGGCCCAGGAGCCGGAGGTCCGCCGCGGCAATTTCGACGAAGTGGCCCTGGGCCTGACCTGGGAGTTGGCCAAGCTGGAGGCCGAGCGCTGTTTGCAGTGCGCCAAGCCCAAGTGCATCGAGGGCTGCCCGGTCGGGGTGCTGATCCCGCAGTTCATCCAGGCGCTGCGCGAGGGTGACTTCATCGCGGCCGTCGAGGCCATGAAACAGAAGAACAACCTGCCCGCCATCTGCGGCCGCGTCTGCCCGCAAGAGTCGCAGTGCGAGGCGGTGTGCGTGTTGAGCAAGAAAGGCCAGTCGGTGGCCATCGGCCGGCTGGAGCGCTACGTCGGCGACTTCGCGCTGCGGGAGCAGGCCTGCCCGCCGGTCCCCGCGCCGCCCACCGGCAAGAAGGTCGCCGTGGTTGGCTCAGGCCCTGCGGGGCTGACCTGTGCCGTGGATCTAGCGAAGCTGGGCCACAAAGTCACGATCTTCGAGTCGCTGCACCTGCCCGGCGGCGTGCTGGTCTATGGCATCCCGGAATTCCGCCTGCCGAAAGCCGTGATCGCCGCGGAGATCGCGACGGCCGTCCAACATCTCGGCATCGAAATCCGCACCAACCACGTCATCGGCCGGACCATCACGCTGAACGAGCTGCTGGCGGAGTACGACGCGATCTTCCTGGGCACCGGCGCGGGACTGCCCTCCTTCATGCGCATCCCCGGCATCAACTACAATGGTGTCTTCTCCGCCAACGAGTTCCTGACCCGGGTCAACCTGATGAAGGGCTACCTGTTCCCCGAATACGATACCCCGGTCAAGGTGGGCCAGAACGTCGCGGTGATCGGCGCGGGGAACGTGGCGATGGACTCGGCTCGCAGCGCGCTGCGCCTGCAACGGCTAGCTCAGAAACCCGTTTTCTCTGAGAAAACGGGTTTCTCCGGTGAGGTGCACATCGTCTACCGCCGCTCCGCGGAAGAGGTGCCCGCCCGCGCCGAAGAGGTCGAGCACGCCCACGAAGAGGGGATCATCTTCGACTTCCTCACCAACCCGATCGAGATCCTCGGGGACGCAAAGGGCAACGTGTGTGGGATGCGGTGCATCCGCATGGAATTGGGCGAGCCGGACGATTCCGGCCGGCGCCGCCCCGTGCCGATCGCGGGCTCCGAGTTCGAGATGCCCGTGGACGAGGTCATCATGGCGCTGGGCACCAGCCCCAACCCGTTGGTCTTCGAGGATGCCGACGGCCTCGAACGCAGCAAACACGGCACAGTCATCGCCACGGAACCCACAGGGCGCACCACCAAGGCGCGCGTCTGGGCCGGCGGCGACGTGGTCACCGGCGCGGCGACCGTCATCAGCGCGATGGGCGCCGGCAAACAGGCCGCAGCGGACATTCATGAGTCCTTGAGCGATGAGACGTTGTTTGATGTGGGGTAGGTAGATTGGGAAATTGGGAAATTGGGACTTGGGAAATTGGTAAATTGGTAAATTGGTAAATTGGGACTTGGGAAATTGGNNTGGTGACAAGACCGTCACCGTCCCCAGCGGCAGCACGCTGGCCGAGGCGGCGCGGCTGGCCGGGTTCGACCTGAATCAGCCCTGCGGCGGGCAGGGCCGCTGTGGCCGCTGCGCGGTCATCGTCAACGCTCCCCCCCCCCTCGCAGGGGGGGGCCAGGGGGGGGGGGGGGTACGCCGCCGCTCGACCATCCGCCTGACCGAAGAGGATGTGGCGGCCGGCTATGCGCTGGCGTGCCAGACGGTCGTCGAGGGGGACGCCTGGGTGACGGTGCCGCCGCAGGAGGCCATCGCGCGCCGGCTGACCACGCAAAAGGCGGCCGCCCGCGTCGTGGTGCCGTTCGACTACGACCCACACCGCCACCAGCCGGTCCGGCGCTACTTCCTGCGCCTGGACTCGCCCACCCTGGCCGACCAGACCGACGACTGGTCGCGCGTGGCCCGCGAGCTGGCGCGGGAAGGGGTCCACGGCGTGCGGGCCAGCCTGCCGGTGTTGCAGAGCATCGGTCGCGTGCTGCGCAGCGAGAATCATGGCGGTGATCTCACTGCCGACGCGCCTACGTCCAACAGCGCAGGTGGGTGGGACATCACGCCCACACCCTGGGAAGTCACCGCCGTGGTGGCCCTGGACAGTTGGGACCTGCCGGACGGGCCGCCGCAACTGCTGGCGCTGCTACCTGGCGATCAAACGGCCCGCAATCTGGGCGCCGCGATCGACATCGGCACGACCACGGTCACCGTGTGGTTGGTGGACCTGCAAACCGGGCAGGTCGTCGCGCAGGCCGCCGACTACAACGGCCAGATCGCCCGCGGCGAAGACGTGATCTCCCGGATCATCTACGCCAAGAAGAGCGATCACCTGGCCGAGCTACAGGCACTGGTGCTCACCACGATCAACCGGCTATTGGAAGCCGCCTGCCGGCAGATAGACGCAACGCCGGACGAGATCTTCAAACTGACCGTCGCTGGCAACACGACGATGATCCACCTGTTGCTGGCGATCCCGCCGGAGTCGATCCGTCTGACCCCGTACATCCCGGCGGTCAACCGCGTGCCCACCCTGAGCGCCGGCGCGTTGGGGTGGGCGGCTCATCCCCGGGCTGTGGTGGACTGCCTGCCGGGCGTGGCCAGCTACGTCGGCGCGGACATCAGCGCGGGGGTGCTGAGTACCGGCATGGACGAGGCCGCGGACCTGATCCTCTTCATCGACGTGGGCACCAACGGTGAGACGGTGCTGGGCAACGCCGACTGGCTGATCACCTGCGCGTGTTCGGCGGGGCCGGCGTTCGAGGGCGCGGGGGTGGAGCACGGCATGCGGGCCACGGTCGGCGCCATCGAAGAGGTGTGGATCAACAGCGCCACCTACGAGCCGGCCTATCGCGTTATCGGCCGGGAGGGCGAGCGGCCCAAGGGCATCTGCGGCTCGGGATTGTTGGCGCTGTTGGCCGAGATGTTCATCACCGGCGTGGTGGACAAGCGCGGCAACCTGAACTTGGCCCTGCCAGCCGGGCCGGACGGCCGCCAGCGCGTGCGCGAGGGTGAACACGGCCCGGAATACGTGGTGGCCTGGGCCGAAAAAACCGCCCACGGCCGCGATATCGCGCTGACCAGAGTGGATATCGACAATTTGATGCGCGCTAAGGCCGCCATCTACGCCGGGTTCACCATCATGGCGCACAGCGTGGGGGTGGAGCTGTCCGACGTCTCGAAAATGCTGATCGGCGGGTCATTCGGCCAATACATCAATGTGGAGAAAGCGGTCCAGATCGGGCTGCTGCCCGACCTGCCCACGCCGCCCGGCAGCGCTTCGCCGTGGGACCGGTTTCAGTTCCTGGGCAACACGGCCATTCGCGGCGCGTACATGGCGCTCCTGCGCCGCGACGTGCGCGCCCACCTGACCGAAGTCGCAGGGATGATGACCTATCTGGAACTTTCGGCCGACAATAGCTTTTACGACGCCTTCACTTCGGCGTTGTTCCTGCCCCACACCGACGTGACCCGTTTCCCGTTGGTGGAGGCGGCTCTGAAAGAGAGGGAGAATTGAGCCATGGAGCCAACCAAGTCCACAGCCGGCGTCGAACAACTGATGCTCTACCGGCATCTGATCACCCTGCCGGATGGTCTACGGGTGTGCCTGCGGCCGCTGACGCCCAAAGATCGCGATGCGTTGGTGGCGCTCTTCAGTTCGCTGCCGCCCGAAGAGTTGCAATATTTTCGTAGCAACGTGGCCAACTCCGAGGTTGTTGCCAGTTGGACCGAGAAGCCGGACTACGCCAACATCTTTCCGCTCGTCGCCGTGGTCGGCGACCGGATCGTGGGCAACTCGACCCTGCACCTGGGCCAAGGCTACACCCGTCACGTCGCCGAAATCCGCATCTTCCTGGCCCGAGACTTCCGGCGGCACGGTATCGGCATGGCCATGATCAAGGCGCAACTCGACATCGCCCGCAAAATGGGCCTGCACCAGATCGTCGCCGAGGTCGTCGAGAGCCGGCCGCAGGTCATCCACGCCTTCGAGCGTCTGGGCTTTCAGCGCCAGTTCGCCTGGAAAGATTTGTTTATGACGTCCGAAGGGGACACGTTGGACATGATCGTGCTGATCAACTTCTTGCGGCGCGCGGCCGAGGATTTTTGAATGACTGTCGCAATCGCCGTCGCCGGCAAGGGCGGTACGGGCAAGACCACCCTCTCGGGCCTGTTGGTCCGCTACCTGGTCCGGCGCAACCTGGGCAAGGTGCTGGCCATCGACGCCGACCCCAGCAGCAACCTGCACCTGGTGCTGGGCCTGCCGCTGACTCAGACCATCGGCGCCATCCGCGAGGAATCCCGCACCGGTGTGGACGCGGGCATGTCCCGCACCGATTGGCTCAGCTATGCGGTGCGCATGGCCGTGGAAGAGGGCG
>PHCA01000217.1:0-3746 GCA_002842085.1 Chloroflexi bacterium HGW-Chloroflexi-1 | reverse complement strand
CGACGCCAGCCTGCGCGGGATGGTGGCCGCGGAGGCGATGCTGGCCCTGAGCCACGAGCTGGAGATCAACGTCCGCCACACCTATCTGGTCATCAACCGCGTGGTGGGCGCTCTGCCCGCGGCCCTCCAGACCAAGGCGCAAGAGATGGGCATCCCGCTGCTGGCGGTGGTACCCTACGACCCGCAACTCGCCGAATTCGACGGCAGTGGCCGGCCGCTGGTGGAGCTGCCCGCCGACGCGCCGATCAGCCGGGCAGTAGAGGGGATTGCGGAGAGATTGTTGGGAGTGTAAGGATAGGAAATGACCGGAGTCGCCTTTTCAGTTGATGGCGTTCCTATCCGGCTGACCGACGAACGATGGTTCCACATCGTCGAGAACCATGAAGATATGGCCGGATACTACGACGACGTCCTGGAGACTATCGAAGACCCGGAGATGATATTGCCAGGCCACCGAAGTTCACTGATGGCGACGCGCAGCTATGGACACGAACGCTTTTTGGTGGTAATCTATCGGCAGATATCGAGACAAGATGGCTTTGTCATCACGGCGTTCTTTACTGATGAGGTTGATCAGAAGAAGGCGATATGGAAACGACAGTAAGTACCCAAGTCCCTGTTTCGGTCTTTCAGGCCGTGCCCTTGCTGATAGATTTTCCCGTGCGACGCTTTTGGGTGGACTATGACAAAGAGGCAGATGTGCTGTACATCAGCCTTCAACGCCCCCAGAGAGCGACGAACACGAAGATGACCGACGAGGGCATCCTGCTCCGATATAGCGATGACCGGCTTGTGGGGATCACGATCCTGGATGCTTCTGCCTGGGCCTGACCATCCACAAGTTCCCATATGCAGAGCCATCAGCCATCAGCCATCAGCCATCAGCCATCAGCTATCAGCTATCAAGGAGGATACCCGCATGAAGATCATCGGCGAGAACATCCACATCATTTCGCCAAAGGTGAAAGAAGCAGTTGCCAACCGCGATAAGCGCTTTCTCCAGGACATGGCCGTGCGCCAGGTGGAGGCAGGCGCCTGGGCGTTGGACTTGAACATCGGCCCGCAGAAGAAGGCCGGCCACGAGATCATGCCCTGGCTGGTTCAGACTGTCCAGGAAGTCGTGGACGTGCCCCTGAGCCTGGACACCACCAACCTGGCCGCTATCGAAGCGGGCCTCAGAGTCGTGAGGCAGCAGGCCATCATCAACTCCACGTCGGCCGAGGAGGAGCGGCTGGAGAAGGTGCCGCTAGTCGCCAGGCAGTACAACGCCAGGCTGATCGCTCTGACGATGGAGAAATCCGGCATCCCGGTCAGCGCGGAGGCCCGCGTCAACATTGCGCTGGAAAAACTGCTGCCCCGCGCCGAAGAGGTCGGTATGCCGATCACCGACCTGTTGGTCGATCCGCTGGTCCTGACCGTCAGCGGCTGTCAGGAGTTCGTGCCGGAGTGCATCGAGGCGGTGCGCATCCTGCAGGTAGCGGGCGATCCCCCCCCCGGCGTCAACGTCGGCCTGAGCAACGTCTCCAACGCGGTGCCCCACGAGCTGCGACCGCTGATCAACCGCGTCTACTGCGTGATGCTGATGGGCGCCGGGCTGGACCTCATGATCGCGGACCCGTTGGATGCCAGGCAAAACGAGTTCATCCGCATCGTCGAGCAACGCGACGAGCGCACCGCGGTGGGCCGGCTGTTGCTGGCGCTGCACGATGCGACCGCGACCATGGACGAGCTCACCGTCGACGCGGTCGACCTGAGCGACCCGGAACAGGCGGCCATCTGGAAAACGGTCCAGATCCTGCTGAACAAGGTGATCTACGCGGATTCGTATCTGCGAGTGTAGATTGGTAGATTGGTAGGTTGGTAGATTGGTAGGTTGGTAGGTTGGTAGGTTGGTAGATTGGTAGATTGGTAGGTTGGTAGATTGGTAGATTGGTAGATTGGTAGGTTGGTAGATTGGTAGGTTGGTAGATTGGTAGATTGGTAGATTGGTAGATTGGTAGGTTGGTAGATTGGTAGGTTGGTAGATTGGTCGGTGACCACGCAGCAATTCCCGTTATGGGGTTCGTAGTAACGACTTCAGTCGTTTGAGCCGCGTAACCAGCGACTAAAGTCGCCACTACGATGCCATATCACACGGTGATGATGCCAAAACGGGAATTGCTGGTGACCACGTTACCAATTTCCCAATTTCCCAATCTACCAATTCCCAATCTACCAATTTCCCAATCTACCAATTTACCAATTTACCAATTCCCAATCTACCAATTCCCAATTTACCAATTCCCAATTTACCAATTCCCCAATTCCCAATTTACCAATTTCCCAAGTTACCAATTCCCAATCTACCAATTCCCAATTTACCAATCTACCGTCGCGCGCAAGGAGGCACGCATGGCTCAGATCAAGGAAATCCCCAACGTTCAGGAGCTGTTGGCCAAGGCTCAGAAACCATCAGCCGACGCGATGCGCTTGCATCCGTTTTATCGTGGCAAAATCGAGGTCGTCCCAAAGGGCTGTATCCGGTCCATAGCTGACTTCGCCATCTGGTACACCCCAGGCGTGGCGGCCCCCTGCCGGGCCATCCAGGCTGATCCGGAGCTGGTCTACGAATACACCAACAAGTGGAACACGGTCGCCGTGGTGTCGGACGGCACCCGTGTGCTGGGGCTGGGCGACATCGGCCCCAAGGCCGGGCTGCCGGTGATGGAGGGCAAGGCGCTGCTGTTCAAGTGGCTGGGCGGCGTGGACGCGGTGCCGATCATGTTGGACACCAAGGACCCGGACGAGATCATCCGTACCACCCTCCTGCTGCAACCGGCGTTCGGCGGCGTCAACCTGGAGGACCTGGCCCAACCCAAGTGTTTCCGCATCCTGGACACCCTGCGGGAGCAGGCCGAAATTCCCATGTGGCACGATGACCAGCAAGGCACCGCCACCGTCACGCTCGCCGGCCTGCTCAACGCGCTGAAGATCGTCGGCAAGGGGATCGGGGATGTGCGGGTGGTCTTTATTGGCACCGGGGCAGCGAACGTAGCTATCAGCCGGTTGTGCTTCAAGGCCGGCATAGACCCGGCCAAGGCCATAATGCTGGACAGCAAGGGCATCCTGCACCCTGACCGTCAGGACATCTTCCAGCGGCGGGCCGAGTTCGTGGACAAGTGGCGGCTGTGCCAGATCACCAACGCCGAGGGGCGGCGCGGTAACATCCCGGAGGCGTTGGCCGGAGCCGACGTGTGCATCGCGTTGTGCAGACCAGGGCCAGGCACCATCAAACCCGAGTGGATCAGCGCGATGGCGCCCGATGCGATCGTCTTCGCCTGCGCCAACCCGGTACCCGAAATCTGGCCCTGGGAGGCTGAGGCGGCGGGCGCCCGCATCGTGGCCACCGGCCGCTCGGACTTCCCCAACCAGGTCAACAACTCCCTGGGGTTCCCCGGCATCTTCCGCGGCACGCTCGACGTGCGCGCCCGCACCATCACCGACGAAATGTGCGTCGCCGCGGCCGAAGCGCTGGCCGGGGCTGCGCCTGACGAGGGTCTGGACCCGCACTGCATCCTGCCCACGATGGTCGAGTGGAAGGTATACGCCCAGGAAGCAGTGGCCGTGGGCATGAAGGCCCAAGAACAGGGGATCGCCCGGCTGACCTTCTCGGCCGATGAGCTGTTCCAACACGCCGCCGCGATGATCCTGCGTTCACGCCGGCTGACGGAAGTGATGATGGAGACGGGGTTGATTGCGGAACCGCC
>PHCA01000216.1 GCA_002842085.1 Chloroflexi bacterium HGW-Chloroflexi-1 | reverse complement strand
ACCGCCATCAACCAGATGCAACAGCAGATGAAGCGGAGCCTGAGCGCGCTGCAGGGCAACTGGATCGGGCACGGCTCCGAGGCGTTTTTCTCGGAGATGAACGACAAGGTGCTGCCGGCCACAAACCGGCTGTGCAAGGCGCTGCAGGACGCCAACAAGATCACGAAGCAGATCGCGCAGTTGCTGCAACAGGCGGAGCAGGACGCGGCTGCGCCGTTCCAGGCTCAGTAACGCGGAATACCCGAGGAGGGCATGATGGCAGAGGTCAGTAAGATCAAAATGGAATATGCCCGGATGGAGGAGATGGCTAAGTTCTTCCAACAGGGCAGCCAGCAGTTGAAGGAGACGATGAGCCAGATGATGAGCGGCGCCAACACGTTGCAGGACGGGGCGTTGCTGGGACAAGGGGGGGCGGCGTTTTCGGACGCGCTCCGGAACAAGCTCTGCCCCGCTATCAGCCGGCTCGAGAACAAGTACCAGGAACTGCAAAAGGATGTCGTGGGCGCCATGAACGACATGAAGCAGGCGGACTCAACGTCCAAGAGCCTGTTCTGATCAACGCAGGAGGGTAAACCATGTCTCTGATATCCAAACTACTACGCTTTGCACGGCAGGTGGTGGCGAACGTTACTTCGCAACTGAACCAGCAGTTCAACGTCGTCGAGCAACAGGCGCTCGCCCCCATACGCGGCATCATCGGGCAGGTGACCGGCGGCGTCTGGAAAGGGGATGGGGCCACGAAGTTCGTGGAAGAGGTCTCTCGCCTGATGATCCCGGGTGTGGGACGCGTGGGCGAGCAGATCAAGACGCTGAACGGCAACCTGACGCGGGCTGTGAACGTGATGGATCAGGCGGATGCGCAGGTGAACTCGCTGGTGCGCGGGTTAGCCGACGTGTTCGGTGGTATCTTCTAAGCAAGGAGGGATCCGATGGCTGAACAAGTATATATGGATATCCCGGCGGTCAAGAACATCTCTACGACCTTCGGCACGATCAGTGACACCCTGAAGACCGTGGCGAAGACGCTGGAGGCGTTGGCGAACGTCTTGAAGACCACGGCATTCGTCGGCATGGTCGGCGGCGCCGCCATTGCGCACGTGATCGACACGGTCAAGCCGTACATCCAGCAGATGGCAGACAAGTGCGCGGAACTGAAGAAGGACGTGCTGGACTCGGTGCTCGCCTATGAGCGCGGCGATGCCCAGGGGGCGACGCGGTTCTTCTAGTCCGAGCGCGGTCATGAACGCGTAGACCGGGAGGGCGCATACGGCCGGCAGAGTGGGTCAAGATCTGCTGCGCGATCGCCCTCCCGGTCTCTGCTATATTCAACCCACCACGATCGTAAGGTGAGGTGGTCCGATGCACAGCATCGGCATCACCATGTGACTGGGTCACTATGTAACTGGGTCACCATGTGACCCAATCACCTTGTCAGCTTGTCACCCCTTCACCTTGGCGCCTTGTCAAATATAATTCAGCCTCGCGGTAGCTGCGCAAAGGTGTGCGGCTTCACGATCTGCACGCCCGATTGGGACGGGACGCCTGTCAACGGATATGCCCGCAGCCGGCGGGATTAGGAGGGACTCATCATGACAGGCAGTCCGGACGCCGGGATGCAGAAGACCCGATGACTGCGGGATTGGCCCACGGGCCTGCGCACGCAAGGGATGCGCCGCGGTTCGCGCCATCCAAATTGAAGAAGCAGCAGCATGAGTGCAGACATCATCCAGGCGAAGTACGAACAACTTGAAGCCATCGCGCGGCGCTTCGGCGAGGCGGCGCAGGCGCACGCGGCGCTGGAACAGCGCGTCCGTCGCGGTGTCCAGAGGTTGCAGGGCGGCGGTTAGGAGGGGCGCGGTTCGGCGGCCTTCTACGCCGAGATGAGCGAGAATATCTTCCCGGCCACGCAACGCCTTGTGGATGCCTTGCGCCAGGCGCAGAAGGTGACGCTGCAGATTAGCCAGGTGCTTCAGGCGGCCGAGGAAGATGCCGCCGAGCCGTTCCAAGGCGCCGTCGAGCGCGGCGTCACGGCTCAGCGGGAGGGCTTACCCCAAGGGGGCGCATCCGCAGGGGGCGGCGGTCTCGGGGCAGTCGGCGGCGCATTCACGGGTTTCGGCGGAGGGCTTTGGTTCGCGACCGTTTTCCAGAACAAGCCCGACTTCGTTGGCAATGCCCGGCTTGGTTTCAAACCGTCGGCAGGCCGCTGGCAACGCAGTTTCCACCTGGATAGGCCGCATGGGAAAGTAACCTACCCCCACTTCAACGCGGAAATCGGGCCACTGAAGGCGCTCAATCATCAGCGCATGCCGACTTGGATGCAAAAGATTGGGCGGACCTCGGTGCTCAAGGGTGTCGGTAAAGCCACGATCGTGCTCGGTCTGGCGGTCGATGCTTACACCATCGCAGCCGCGGCTCCCGATCAGCGCGGTGGCGCCATTGGCGGCGTAGCTGGGGGATGGGGCGGCGCCTTGGGCGGCGCTGCAATCGGATCAGCCATCTGTCCTGGCGTCGGAACGGTGATCGGCGGCTTAGTCGGCGGCTTTGCCGGTGGCTTGGCGGGCGAGTGGGCTGGCCATCGGCTATTCGATCCAGCGCCATAAGCCTGAGGCCCAGGGAGAACGTGCATGTTGAACCGTTTTGACCGGCCTGTCGGCGTGATCTGTTTTGAGACCGATGTCCTCGAGGACGCGTCGCACCTGCCATTCCTGCTTGGCCAGTTGTTCA
Organism: Chloroflexi bacterium HGW-Chloroflexi-1; assembly: GCA_002842085.1. GTDB lineage: Bacteria > Chloroflexota > Anaerolineae > CG2-30-64-16 > CG2-30-64-16 > CG2-30-64-16. The sequence goes on along the minus strand of PHCA01000216.1, from coordinate 1,035 downwards.
ATACCGGCTTAGCCTGGCAGTGGAGCAGTTCCCGGCGCTATCCCGTTCACCCGGCCTTCGCCCGGCTGGACTTGCCCGAGCGGCGCGACTATACGCGCCTGACTCCCAGTCAGCTCAGTACGCTGCAGGAAGATCTGACCGAGCAAGACATGAACGATGATTGCAGGAGCCTGGAGCTGATCGGCGCAGATATCGATCTACTAGACACGCTACGCGCAAAAGAGTCGGCTAAACGGGTCATGGCCAACTTCGTCAGGGAGCTTCCCCCGATCCGGCTTGTTCTCGCGCGACCAGGTGATACTGGCTCGTGCCATATCTTCTTGCCGCACCAGCCCTCCGCGTCGGTAGTGGCTTTACTCGCGGGCTGGGGTATCGATCCAGCCAAGGTGACGCGGCGATGGCCGTATCGCCGTCTGCACCTGGCGCGGCTTGAATCCATGTTCGGTCTGGAGGGGCTATCATGACACTCACCTTCTGTCTGTCCGTTGCGGAGCTTGCCTTTGCGATGGCGCAGAGTGGAAACACGGAGGCCGCATTCGGCTATTGGCAGACGATGCTGGGCGACATAGCGCCAGAGCATTTCGGCGATTGGATGACCGCCGCCAGCCATGCGCTTGTTGCCCGTGACCTGTTACAGATGCATCCCGATGGCGGCTACGGCGAGCTAAACGCAGATCTGCGTCAGGTGGCGCAAGCCATCGTCCGTGACTTGCGGACCTTGCGTTGCCATCGATTGCGCCAGAGCCCAGACGGCGCCGTAGACCGGTTCGTCAGTCTCCTGTTTGACGAAAATCTCATGTTGGCGCACTGGATCGAGCAGCGCGTGGTGGCTATGGTCCAACCAATCCCGACTCGCGGGGCTGCTTACTCCCACGTTGCCGCCTTTATTGGTGTGCAGACCGATAACCCCTTCGCTGCCCAGTCCCGTGTCTCACAGCAGTGGGCGTGGCGCTCGGCTTTCCTTCGCGCGATGAGATCTGGGGGGACGACCTTTGGGGCGTATTTCCTGCGATCAGATCCCAAGCGACACTGGGG
>PHCA01000215.1 GCA_002842085.1 Chloroflexi bacterium HGW-Chloroflexi-1 | reverse complement strand
CAACACCAGGTAGACCTCGCGGCCGTCGCCGATGCGCACCACCGTGTAGGCCTGGACGATGTGGGGGTGTTTGCCCAGGCGCACCCAGGTCTCGCCTTCCTGCAGGAAGCGGTCGCGGGCGGCGCGGTCGGGCAGGAACTCGTGCCGGAAGGTCTTGAGCGCGACGGGACGCTGCTCGTCGTGGTCGAAGCAGAGGTAGACGATGCCCATGCCGCCCATGAGGGGGCGGCCGGCGACTTCGTAGCGGCCGGCGATGCGGGCGCCGGAGGGGTAAAGGTTCATGGCGTTGTGCTCCTTCGGATGGTCGGAATGCCCCAATCAGGAGTGGGCAGGCTGCGGAGAATGCGTCCGGAGCAGTACGTTGGGATTCGGCACGGTCTATACGGAATCCGCATAGACGTCAGTCGCATTCCGCATAGGCTATGCGGATTCCGCACACGCTAACTCGAAGCCAACCGATAGGTTATCCATCGTCCACCTCGGAGCGGAAGCGCACGTAGGCGACCTCGGCCTGGGGCAGGGCGCGGCGTAGCACCGGCGGCTTCGTCAGCAGCAGGCCGGCCGCCACAGTCAGGCCGAGCGTTGCCACCCATGGCGGGCCGCTGTGCGATCCATTCCGATCTCATCCTCCCGTCTGCACGAACACCGGCGCCACCCGCACGCCCGTCTCCGCGTCCACGTAGACCGTCTCGTATTTCGCGCGGTTGGCGTCGTTCACCTGTTCCACGAACAACGCCAGTGTCGTCTCGGCCAGCCCCAACTGGCGGGCGTAGGTCGCGGCCTGGCGCAACGCGCGTTGATAATCGGGCAGGTTGGTGAAGCTCTTGACCTCCAGGCCGTAGACCGTCCCGCCGTACGCGATCAGCAGATCCACCTTGCCGTTCCCCGTGGGAAACTCCGGCCACACGCGACCGCGATAGCTCTGCAAGAAGTCCGCCAGGTAGCGGTAGAGGATGAAGTGGAAGACCGCTTCGTACGGCCGCAGATTGCTCTTGCGCGGCGCATCCTTCAGCAGCCAATCGCGGTTCTCGCGCAGATAGCGTTCGAAGCGCCGCAGCAGATTCACCACATGGACGCGCTCCGCGGTGATGACGGCGTCCAGATCCTCGAAGGCTGCGTAGAGGTGGCCGGTGTCGGCCACCAGCTCGCCCGCGAAGTAATTGAACAGCCGGCGTTCGACAAACGGACAGGGGAACTGCACGTACAGGCGGTCGGGGCCTTCCTCGATGTCAACGACGCCGTTCAGGTAGAGGAAGTTCAAGAGCGGATCGTCGTAGTGGAAGAGCTGCTTCTCGTCGGTGCGGAACAGTTCCAACACTATGGTCTTGTGTGGCTCCTGTTTCGCCTTGCTGATGAGGTTCAGGATGTTGGCGTTGCCCAGGCCATCAGTGGCCCACAACAGCACGCGATCGAGCTCCGTCAGGGTGAGCGGCCGGCTGCGGTCGGTGTTGTAGGTTTCGGTCAGCAGCTCGCCGAACCACGAGGTGAGGCCCGGCTGGCCGCGCGTTTCCGCGTAGACGCGCTCGATCACCGCCTGCGCCACCGGCTGGCCGCTCTCCCGCTCGTACCAGCGGAACATGGACTCGACCTCGGGGAAGGTCAGGTTGGGGATGAACAGGCTGCGCTGCACGTTGAAGGGGGAACCGGTGCGGCTCTCGATCCCCAACACCCCGCGCACGCCGATCAACGCCACACCGTGCAGCAGATAGTCTTGTTGGTCGGTCGCACGTTCGGCCGCGTCCCGGCGAGAAGTGTAGATGTTCCTGAACACCCCCGCGATGCCGGTGATGGCGGCTTCGGGCAAGGCGTCGAACTCGTCCAGGATCAGGATAAGCGGCTTCTTGAGAACGCCCCGCCTGAACACGTGGTAGAGTTCGTCGAGGACGCTGACGGTGATCCCTGGCAGATTCAGGCTGCCGATGATCTCGGTCGCAAGCGCCTGGACCACGCGATCCACCTCCGTAGTCAGCTTGAGGTGTTCGAGGTTAATCTTTAACACGTCGAACTGTGCGTCTTGGCGCAGGCGCCAGAGCGCCCGTTGCATCACCCACGTCTTGCCGCGTTGCCGCGGCGCCCAGACGGTGATGTAATGCCCCCCCTTGGCGGGATCCTCGCCCAACAGTTCGGCGCAGGCGCGGTCCACCAGTTCTTGGCGGGGCACGTAGTAGTGCAGGTCGGTGTCCACCGGGCCATAGGATGAAAATCGGCGCATGGCTGTCCTCCGCGGGTACACGCTGATGGCTGGTCGTCGGCGGTATTATACAACCGACCGGGCAGATGGGAAACAGTTGGGGTCTTGAGCGCGACGGGGCGCTGTTCCTGGTGGTCGAAGCAGAGATAGACGATGCCCATGCCGCCCGTGAGCGGCCGGCCGGCGATTTCGTAGCGGCCGGCGATGCGGGCGCCAGAGGGGTAGAATTGCATGATGATCCTCCTCAACCGCCCAACTGCGCCATGAGTTGCTGGGCGCGCTGGGCATATTCGGCGTGGCCCATCTGGCCCCAGAGGCGAGCAGCTTCGCGGGCCAAGGGCAGAGCGCGGGCCTGGTCCCCCTGCTGAGCGTAGAGCACCGCCATGTTGAACGATATCGACGCCACAGCGTTGACGTCGCCGATCTCGCGGCGGATGGTCAACGCCTGCTCGTAGCACCCGATGGCCCGCCATGCGTCGCCCAGTTGCAGATAGGCGTTCCCCAGGTTGCCCAGATCGGTGCCCTCGCCGCGGCGGTCGCCGATCTCGCGGCTGATGGCCAACGCCTCCTCGAAGAACCCGATGGCCCGCCGCGCGTCGCCCAGTTGCCCGTAGGCGATCCCCAGGTTGCCCAGGGCGGTGCCCTCGTCGCGGCGGTCGCCGATCTCGCGGACGATCGCCAACGCCTGCTCGTAGTAGCCGATGGCCCGCCGGACGTCGCCCAGGGCGGCGGAGGCCAGCCCCAGGTGGGTCAGCCCGGCGGCCTCCAGCCCGCGCTTCCCCTCGGCCTGCCCCGCCTGGCGGGCGCGCTGGAAGTAGCCCAGGGCCGTTTCGGCCTGGCCCAGGTCCAGGTAGGAGCCGCCCATCGCGCTGTACGACCAGCCGGCCGCCACCCGCTCGGCCCGGCTCAGCGCACCGGCCGGCTCGGCCGCCGGCGCTGGTTGCCCGCCTACGCGCCTGTACGACGCGGCCAAGGCCGCCTCCACCGCCGTCCAGGCGCCGTAGCGCCGCTCCGGCCCCACTGCCAGGCAGCCGGCCAGTACCTCCCGTAGCGCCGCGGGAGTCGCAGCCACAGCAGCCAGCGCTTGCCCACCCTGGTGCGCCCGCCGCAGCTCGTTCAGCGTCCGCCTCTGCGCCAACGGCCGCCCGGCCAGCAGCTCGCCCAGGATGCAGCCCAGGGCGTAGATGTCAGCCTGCGCCGTCACGTCCGCCCCCGCCCATTGCTCCGGCGCCATGTAGAGCGGCGTGCCCAACATTGCCCCCACCTGCGTCAACTGCCCCGGCCGGCTGGCCCAATCGGTCACACCCTGCGCCTGGGACACCTGCTCGGCCCGCAGACCCCGCACCAGCCCGAAGTCGGTGACCCGCACGCGCTGGAAGGGCGCGTTGCTCAGCCGATCGGCGCCCATCAGCACGTTCTCCGGCTTGAGGTCTCGGTGCACGAAGCCGGGGAGGGTCTCGGCGGCGTGGGCCATGCCGCGGGCGATCTGCAGGCAACACCAGGTAGACCTCGCGGCCGTCGCCGATGCGCACCACCGTGTAGGCCTGGACGATGTGGGGGTGTTTGCCCAGGCGCACCCAGGTCTCGCCTTCTTGCAGGAAGCGGTCGCGGCCGGCGCGTGCGACCTCGTGGAGATCGCGGTCGCGCCAGGGGTGCAGTTGGAAGGCTGAGCGATCCGTTAATCGGACCGCCCTTGCGAGAACCACAGTGAACACCGCTCCGCCCCGTGCGCCAGGTCCGCTTCCGCGGCGGTCAGCGCGCGGCGAGCGGCCACCCCGCCCCAGGTCGTGCCGCGCCAACTCAAGCGCGCCGCCTGCCGTTGCAACCTCTCAGCCTGCACCTGCAAACCACAGGCCAATTGCGCCCGCGCGTCCGCATCGGTGATGCCAGCCAACCCCGCCACCAGCGTCGGTGCCGCATCCGCGCTCAGTGTTTGGGTCAGGTATGCGGCATCCAGCGGCTGGCCCACCCCGGCCGCGGCGCGGGCCAGGTTGGTGCGGGCGATCAGCGCGTCCGGGTTCAGCAGGTTCAGCCCGATCACCACCACCAGTCCGGCCACGAACGCGCCGAACGCAAACCGGCGGCGGCCCAGATCCTCCGAAGCGGGGTGCGCCGGTCGCGCCAGGGCCGTGATGACCAGCCAGATCAGCACCGCGGCCAGCCAGCACATGAAGGCCGTGGTGTAGAGGCGCAGCTCGGTCAGCCCATACTCCGCCTGATAGAGGCGCATCCGCTGCAACGCCGACGCCAGGATGGCCAGCGTCAGCAGCACCAGCAGGCCATGTAAAGAACTGATCACGCGGCGGGCGCGCGGCGGCGCCGGTTGAGCCAGCCAGTCCGCCAGCAAGATCAGGCTCAAGACCAGCGCCGCCACCGTCACCAGCTCGAAGAAGCCGCGGCGCGCGTACTCGCTGTAGGTCAGACCGGTGCGCGCCAGCGTATCGGCGCCGCCGAACAGGTACACCGCCTGCACTGCCACGAAGCTGACGAACAATGCGTTCAGTAGCGCCAGCACAGTGATCGCCTCGACCCCGCCGATGCGCAACCAGTCAGGGCGACCGACCTGCAGCACCTTCCCCGCGGCCGAGTCATCCGTGAACGCGTGGCGGGCCAGTCCGAGTGTGGTCCAGCTCAACATCGCGCTCAGGACCAGCCGGCCGATCAGGTCGGCGAGGTCGATGTTCCAGTCGAAGAGTTGGCGCAGATAGGCCGCGAACACCGGATCGGCGGACGCGAACAGCGCGCCGAAGACCAGCAGCAGCGGCAACGCCAGCAACAGACCGGCGACCACGGGCGCCAACTGCTGGCGCCTGTGGCGATCCGCTTTCGGCGCGCGCCGCGCCTTAGGCAGGTCGCTGAAGAGCAGCACAAACGGCTGGATCAGCGCGGCAATCCCGCCCAGCACCAGCGCCATCCCGTAATCGGTGAGGCTCAACCCAGGCAGCCTGCCACGCAGATAGATCGCGGCGATCAGCAGGACCAGGCCCAACCCCACCAGCACGTCCACTGCCCGCAGCGCCGGCGAAGCCCGCCAGGCCGCCATCACGCTGATGATCGCCAGCGCGGCCAGCATCACCAGCGCCGACCGGCTGGGCCTCAGCTCCAGGCCACGGCCGAGAATCAGCCAGCCGGCCACAACGACCAGCGCGGCTACAGCGTAGCCGACCCCGATCGGTTGGCCGTGCAACAGCGCCTCCACTAGAAACCCGATCACCAACGCGCCAACCAGAATGAACCCCGGTCGGGCGATGGCCGGCACGATTGCCCCAGTGGATTTCGCAGACTCGACTGCCACGTGTTCTGTCATGATAACCTCCTCAGGTTGCGATTAGGAATGAGAATTAAATAACTTGCGCGATGAGCCTTGCGAAGGTTTCCGAAGACGCCATTTCTAGCCCAAGTCGGGGCAAAAACCTTCGCAAGGCTGTCGTCACCGTGTCACCGTGTCACCGTGTCACCCCCTCACCCCGCCTCCACTGCCTCGCGCACGGCCCGCAGGTTGCTGAACGGCGCGTTGACCGGCGCGACGCAGCCCGATGAGACGATGAGGCGCTGGCCGCCGGTCTGCTGGATGGCGTCGGCCACCCTGGCGCGGACCTGGTCGGGATCGCCGAACAGCAGGTCGTCCCAATGCTCCAGCCCACCGCAAACCGCGCCCGTGAAGCGCTTTTGCCCTTCGCCCAGGCTGGGCCGCGACTCTCGGTCGTGCCAGTTCAGCGCGGGGGCCGGATAGGCTGCCACCAGGTCGAACATCGGGTCGGGGCCGTGCAGGTGCAGCAGGTTGAGCCAGAGGTCACCGGCCGCCTCGAGGACACGCCGGTCGTACGGCTCGCCGAACGCGCGGTACTCCGCTTCGCTCAACTCCTGGTAGCTGGCCAGTTGGATCGCGTAATAGACACCGGCAGCCCCGGTCGCCTTGAGCGCCTCGACGAAGCCCACCGTGCGCGCGGCCAGCATCTCCAGCGCGGCCTTGACCTGTTCGGGCGCCTGGCGCAGGTGGGTCAGCAAACGCTCCTGGCCAGCCAGATACCGGGCCTGAGCCAGCGGGCTGAAGACCGTCTGGATGAACGGCGCCTCGGCCCCGACCGCGGCGTGGATCAGCTCCAGGCAGTGAAGCTGCGCACCCTGGCGCCCCTCCGTCGGCCCAAGCGGACGCAGCCTGGCCCAATCCTCTGGCTCGGAGATCACCCGCCTGGTGTACACGCGTGAGCCCTCGTTGCCACCCCGCCACGCGTCTTCGACGCCCCAGTCCACCACATGGAAGCTGCTGGCGGGGGACACCTTGATGAAGTCCCAGTCGTATTGCTTTTGCCAGACCAACTGGGCCGCGGCCAGGTCGGCCGGCCGCTGGTCGTCGCCGGGGAAATGCCGCCACAGCGCAACGGCTACCCGATCCACCGGCTCGCCGGCAATCGTGGCCGCCAAACGCTCGCGCCGGGTCTCAGGGATCAGGGGTCAGGGATCAGGGATCAGAAATCAGGGTCATCCCATTACCGCATCACCCTGTCACCTTGTCACCTTGTCACCCCTTCACCTTGTCACCTTGTCACCGTGTCAAGTATATACATCGCCATCACTCACGGCTCAAGGAAGAGCGCCCACAATCGCGGGCCGAAGATCGCCAGCCCCACCCCGACCGCGGCCAACGCCGCGATCAGCACCGCCCCGGCGCCGACGTCCTTGGCGACCTTGGCCATCGGATGCACGCGTTGGGTCAACAGATCGACGGCCAGCTCGGCCACGGTGTTGATCATCTCCGCGCTGAACACCATCCCCATCGTCAGCGCCAGGACCGCCCACTCGACCGGCGTCACCCGGAAATAGAGCCCCGCGCCGATCACCGCCACTGACACCAGGAGATGGACCCGAGCGTTGCGCTGCGTCCGCATCACGTGGGCGATGCCCTGAAACGCGTAGGTGAAACTATGTAGGAAAGCTTTCATGATCACGAATCAGCGAATCGGCGAATCGGCGAGTCAGCGAATCAGCGAATCGGCGAATCAGCGAATCAGCGAATCAGCGAATCAGCGAATCGGCGAATCGGCGAATCAGCGAATCAGCGAGTCAGCGAATCAGCGAATCGGCGAGTCAGCGAATCAGCGAATCAGCGAATCAGCGAGTCAGCGAGTCAGCGAATCAGCGAATCAGCGAATCAGCGAATCAGCGAATCAGCGAATCAGCGAATCAGCGAATCAGCGAATC
>PHCA01000214.1:15161-15903 GCA_002842085.1 Chloroflexi bacterium HGW-Chloroflexi-1 | reverse complement strand
GTTTGCGAGCATCTCGCCCTTGTTCGGTTTCCTCGGAGATGCTCGCAAACCGGTGTCAAACGCTCCGCAAGCTGACGCAAAACTGACCGGCGATTCCCGATTACTCCCACCAACTGTCAGCAATGCCCACCGCCGGCCGATTTCGCGGCCCAACCGGCCGGCAAGCGGCCCTTCTTTGCACTCCGGGGCGTTTTCTGAGGCCCAAAACGCCGCCAGTCAGGCCCAAACCGGCCTCTTTTTGCGAGCATCCAGGGGGGGTAGGGCCATTCCGGAGATGCTCGCAACCCCTTAACCGACGACCGCGGGCGTCTCTCGCAACACCCCCGCCGCTGAGCCTGGCGCAGGGGCGCCGAGCCGGCCCCGACCGCTGCGCGCCGCTCACAACGCCATCTCCAGCTCGATCTCGTCCCGGATCGGGATGCCGTGATCGCCGGTCAGCGGGATCTCCGGCTTGAGCTTGCGCGCGGCCGCCACGGCGCCGCGATGCATGGCGACCAGCTCGAAGCCGCGCTTCTGGTAAAACCGCAGGGCGTCCAGGTTATCATTGGTGGTGGTCAGCCACAGCCGCCGGCAGCCGGCTGCGCACGCCACCATCTTGACCGCCTGGATCAGCGCGGCGCCGATGCCCAGGTTCGGGCGCAGACTGTCCAGGGTCACGATCTCGCAGCTTGCGCCCGCGACGTGGCAGGTGACCAGACCGACAGTCTCGCCCTGTTCGAGAGCCAAAAAACCGGGGAGCTGC
>PHCA01000214.1:12902-15154 GCA_002842085.1 Chloroflexi bacterium HGW-Chloroflexi-1 | reverse complement strand
GCAGAGCCGCTCACGCAGAGCCGCTCACGATGAGGTCTGTGACGTTCCCTGGCGGAGTCATCGCGATTTGCTCTGCTCAGCCCGCTGGACGGCCGCCAGATGCTCGACGAAAGCGACATGCTCGGCGCTCCGGAGGCCCTGCTGCAAAACCGCCAGCACGGTCGGCAGGTCTCCTTCCAATAACGCGGGGACCGCCAACTGCAGGCCGGGAAACACCTCGCTGCGCACGATCCCCTGGCTGTCGGCCGACAATGGCACATACTGCCCTTCGCGCAGCCGAAACCAATCCACGCGCCGATCGTCGACCTGCCACACCAGGTATTCCGGCACGCCGCTGCGCCGGTACACGCGCAGCTTGTCGTGCAGATCGTACGATGCGCTGCTCGCCGCGATCTCGACGATCAGCTCCGGCGCGCCCTCGATGTAGTCGTCGGCGCTGATGCGCGAGGTACCCCCGGCCGCCGGATCCAGGCGGAGCAAAACATCGGGCTGCAGCTCATTCTCCAGATCCAGGCGCACGCTGGCGTTGTCGCCGAGACCGGTTCCAGGCGTGGCGACACTATACACAAAGAGCCAGCCAATAATCTGAGCGTGAGGCTGGCCATGTTTATCATAGCGAACCGGTGACGGCATGTACACAACTCCTTCGATCAACTCCGCTTGCTTGACGTGGGGCATGGCCTCGTAGCGCCGCTCGAACTCGGGGCGCGTCAAACGATCCCCCGGCTCCAACGGAGGGACGCCAGGCGCCCATCGGCCGCCGAGAGGCGTCCACACCGGCGGTCGGATGGTTTTTACGGCCGGGCTCGATCCGATCAGCGTCTTACTCACTGTTGCAGTGCTCACGTCCATTCACCCCCTTCAGCGATCCCCTCTTCGCCTGAACTTTAACACCAGCATACAGCACCTCGCGCCAAGAAACAAACACTATCTGCGACCAGTTTGCGCCTCACGGCACCGGCAACGCCTGCCACTCGGCCACGTTGCGCGCCGCTGTGTCGAAGTTGATCCCCACCAGGATCACCTGCTTCGCGTGCTCGCTGTGGCCGGTCTCCTGACCGTGCCACGGGTGGCACGGTCAGGAGACCGGCCACAGCCACCCCGGATTATGGCTATCGCTTGAGAGGATACCAAAACGGTTCGTCGTCGTTGGCTGCTACTGGACCGGTGACGCCAGGTCGGCCTCGATCTCGGCGATCATCGTCTCGCACAGGGCCACTTCGTCCTGTTGCCTGGCCAGATCGCCCTCGGACACGCCGACCAGCATCTCCAACACGTCCACCTGCGTCTGCCAGGTTTGCCGCGGCGCCTCGTCCGGCGCTTTCGCCAGCAGGCGTTGGGCGATCTCCAGCTCGTACTGTGCGCGCGCCAGCTTGGGTTCGAGGAAATCCCAGATCTGGCCCTGGGCCTCGATGGCGCGCTCTTCCCACGCCTGTAGCACCTCGCGCTTCAGCATCGTGCGCTCTTCCTCGGCGTTGCGGGGTACGGTGGCGAAATAGCGCCCTTCGTCCAGCGCGCACTCGGCAAAACCGGCCAGCCGGGTGTGGGCGCGCGGCATGAACGCTTCCAGCCCGTCCACTGCTTCGGCGGTCCCTTCGTGGGCCAGGATCAGCAGCGCCTCCTGCATTTGCCAGCGCGGGCTGGCCTCATCCTCCAGCAGAACGCGGCGGGCGTCGGCGACCGTCTCCGGGCGCTGGCGCAGGTCAAACGGCTGGCAGCACTGCTCGTAACCGGGGCACGCCTCGCCGCAGGTGGCGCTCCGATACCAGGCGCCGTTTTCCAGGCGGATCAGCCCGCCGCGTCCCAACTTGAGGTTGCCCTCAAATTCCTCCACGCCTTCATAGTCGGCGACTACCACGTCGCGGTAGCCCGCGCAACAGATGCCGCAGCCGGGGCAACGCACGCCGCAGTCGGCGGTCTCGATCAGCCGGCCGTGCGTGTCTTCGACTACGGTTGCGCCGTCCCCCAGGCGCGGGTCGTAAGAGGGCATCCACGGTGTCCAGTCAAGCATATTCATTGGCTTCGCTCCTTTGTTTTTTGTGGGAAGACCAGCGGGAATTTCAGATTGACTGATCCTATATTACCATAATCTTGCACGGCGGTAAAGACTGACTTGACGATTTGACGATATCCAACGCAGCCGGAGGAATTATGGAACTACTCAGATTTGAGGGGTAAGCTCCAGTGGACCACAGTCCACGTCGCAAGAACACCCAAAAATGGTTCGTTTCGGCACGAAACGGGGACTGTAG
>PHCA01000214.1:10844-12848 GCA_002842085.1 Chloroflexi bacterium HGW-Chloroflexi-1 | reverse complement strand
CTATGTGCGCGCCGGTATCGCCCACACCCTGCGCGCCTGACGTGAGCGCGTCGGTGAGATCGCGAGAGGTCTGGCGGATCATGCGCAGGTTCACCGCCGCCAGGCGTACGATCAACGACTCCCAGGCATCCCCGACCTGCGAGTTGTGGTGGTTGTGGATGCGGAACGCGACCTGGCAGGCCGGCGATCGGCCCAGGTTCGATGGCACGGTCTCGTCCAACTGTTTGCCGGCGATGGCATAGAAGTAGCTGGACATGGGATTGACCAGCCGCTGGATGCGTGGCCAAACGCTGTCGGCCTCCTGGGCCAGGCCGAAAAAGGCCAGATAGTAGGGCGTCGCCTCTGTGTAGTTGCCGGTGACGAAAGCATGTCCCGCCTTGACCGAGCAGTAGCTGGCCAGATACCACTTCAGATCATCGAACCCGGCCCGCGCCTGACCGGCCTTCAGCGCCTCCAGTTGGATGCGGGCGGCCTGGAGATAGCGTTGGGCGCTGCCGGCGAAGTCCTTCTGGCGCAGGTCCGAACCCTCCCGGAACAGGTTTTCGGCCGTGAGCGGGGTGACCGGTTCCCCTTGGGGCAGTGACACCTTGGCCAGATTGGCCGAGATCAGCCCCAACTCCTCGCGCTGGATCAGCCGCGAGATCTCTTCGGGGGCCACCGCGTAGCTGTCTCCGACCGAGACGATCAGCCGCCGCTCGATCAGATCCCGGCACAGCCCGACCACCCGGGCCGGGTCGGCGTCGATGTCGTAAAGGACCGGGGTGAGTTGGTCGGGGAACACCGGCGCCCCACCCTCCACCAGCCGCCACACGTAGACCCCCTCGCACGCCGGCAGCAGGGCCTCCAACGTCAACGTGTCGGCATGCCGGACAGGCGCGTCGCTGGCGGCCTGGTCACCGGCAAAATCCAACGCATCACTCATGACCAGCAACCGCATGACGTCCGGCACGGCGACCTTTTGCGTCAGGGCGTTCTCGGCATCGTAACGGTCCTTGAGCAGATCGGCGACGGTCTGCAGCGAGATCAGCTCCGGTTGCTTCCGGATGGTATCGATGAAATCGACCAGCGCCTGCTTACGCGTGTGATAGTCCACCACCCGCAGATTGACCTCGCGCAGGAAGCTGCGATAGCGCAGGCTCAGGTCGGCCGACGGCTTGACCGGCGATGGTGGTGACGTCCGCTCGGCCGCCAGCGCCGGCTTCTGTAAACTGACGTACAACTGCAAGCCTTGCTCTTCGATGGAAACCAGGTCCTGGTGGGCTTCCAAGAACGCGCGGAACTGTTGGAAGCCGTAGTTGGCCTCGTTGAACGAAGAATCCAGCCCGAGCATCATCTGCTTGAGCCGGCCCGCGAATACCGGCGTCTCGCCCTTTTGTTCGGCCGCGCTCAACGCCCGGCGCAGCAATTCCCGCGGGTCGGGCAGTTGCAGCTCGTCGGAGATGTCGGCCAGGTCTTCGCTCACCAGGGTTTCGTAGAAGATAAACTCGTCGCAGGCCCGGCGCAACAGGTCACTGGTGGCCGAGCGCAGGCCAATGCCGATGGTGTACTTGCCGTGATCGCGCAGTTTGTGCACCAGCTCAGTGAAGTCACTGTCGCCGGAGATGATCGCGTACAGGTCGATGTTGGGGCGGGTGAAGACCGTTTCTACCGCGTCGATGGCCAACCGCACATCCGCCCGGTTCTTCTGTTGGATACCGATCGAGTAAAGCTGGAACAGGTCGATGCCATTCTCCAGCATCGGCCGACGGTAACGATGAAACCGGCCCCAGTCGCCGTAAGCCCGTTTGATCAGTAACCGGCCGCGGGTGCGCAACAGATCCATCACAGCCGTCACGTCGAATTCGCCAAAATCTGCCTCAGCGGAGGTCGCCACGTTTTCGAAATCGATGAAGACCGCTAATTGCGGTCCGTTAGATCGCATTTCCATTTTAATGTACTTCCTTTTTGGTATTGGGTATTGGTAGATTGGTAGATTGGTAGGTTGGTAGATTGGTAGATTGGTAG
>PHCA01000214.1:8390-10798 GCA_002842085.1 Chloroflexi bacterium HGW-Chloroflexi-1 | reverse complement strand
TACCACTTTCCCAATCTACCAATTTACCACGTACCACTTTCCCAATCTACCAATTTCCCAGTTTCCCAATTTACCAATTTACCACGTACCAATTTCCCAATCTACCAATGTACCATCAACTGTCCGTAAACTTGGGCTGCCGCTTCTCCAGGAACGCTGTCAACCCCTCGGTCATGTCATGGCTACCCGCGAGGCCGGTAAATTGATCCGCCTCGTAACGCAGGCCGTCAGCCAACGACATCTTGAGGCCGTTGAACACCGCCCGGAGCGCCGCTTTGTTGACCAGCTTGCTCTTGCCGGCGATCTTCTTGGCCAACCCCATCGCCTCGTGTAACACCTGGCCGGCCGGCGCCACTTTGTTGGCCAGCCCTAGCCGGTAGGCCTCTGGCGCATCGACGACGTCACCGGTGAGGATCATCTCCAGCGCCTTGCCAGGGCCGACCAGGCGCGCCAGCCGTTGCGTGCCGCCCCAGCCGGGGATGATGCCCAGGTTCGATTCCGGCTGGCCCACGCGCGCGCGGTCGGACAGGATGCGCATGTGGCAGGCCATGGCCAGCTCCAGCCCGCCGCCCAGCGCCACCGCGTCGATGGCCGCGATCACCGGCTTGGGGCTGGCCTCGATCTTGCTGAACAGCTCCTGTCCCTTCACGATGAAGGCGCGCGCCTCATCCGGCTTGTCCTTGACGGCCATGATCTCATGGATGTCGGCGCCGGCAACGAAGGCGAACTGCCCTGCGCCGGTGATGACGATCACCTTGACCTGGTCGTTGGCCAGCAACTCATCGATCGCCGCGTCGAAATCGTTCAGCGTGGCCCAATTGAACGCGTTGGCGGGCGGGTGGTCGATCGTCAACACCGCCACGCAGTCTTCGAGAGTGATCTTGACGTTGGTGTATTCTGACATGAGAAAACTCCTTTCTTTGATTTCGGATTTGGGATTGCGGATTGCGGATCTACCCCTGGTCTCAGTGAACGTTCAAGAATAACTCCGCACTTTCTTTGATTTCGGATTTGGGATTGCGGATTTACCGTCAACCAGTTGCTCTTGGGCCAACGCAACGACGGTATAGGCGGGGAACAAATCGGAGACAACCGTCATTGCCTCGCCGCGCTTTTCGCCTTCGCGAAGAGAGATCTCGAGCCGGATCGCGATCGGGCCGTGATCGGCCTGAAAAATCACGATTGCCAGATACCCGCCGGTCGTCTGCTTCGACTCGGCCAGGTCGAGGCCAACGTTTTCGCGGGCGATGGCCGTCAGCGTTTCCAGGAGCGCCGGCTCGAACGCAGGGACGTCGGTCACGGCAGAGCTGAAGTCGAGGTCTTCCGAAAAGCGAGAGCTGTTGTAAAGTGTTCTGAGCGCCGTGCCTCCCTTGAAGTAGATCTGGTCTGTCACCGGTTGCTGGTAGAAATACGACAGGAACAGGTGCTGGAAATACTCACGGCGAACGTTCAATTCTGTCGTCTGGAGCATAGAGACGATTGGCGATTTCTTCCCCGGGAGGCGCGTCGCTCTGCAAGGCATATAGCCCTTTTTTGAGCCGCAAGAACACTCCCTTCTGAGCATATGTCTCAAGAAAGTATTTGGTTTTCGAGCGGGTGGTGTGAAAGATCCGCTGGAAGTCCTGCGGAGAGAAGATAACTACTCCCCTTCTCAAGAGCTCCTGGCGAACCGATAGCGGTTTCAGTAAAGTGCATATTTCTGCCTCTTTCTGAAATCATTCTACCACACCTGCCTGTTGCGCGCAAACTCGTCGGCGCCGAGGATGGTTTTGTGGCGGGGATGCTGGATACTGGATACTAATTTGTCTTCTCGTTTCGTGTGAATTCGTGAGATTCGTGGCAGATTCGCGGCTCTCCCCCAAGTTCTGCATGCGCCCCTTAGGGCTAAGGACGGCTAAGGCTTAATAACTTACTCATCTACTCCGGCAAAGACAGCCTTGCGAAGGTTTTTGCCCCGACTTGGGCTAGAAATGGTGTCTTCGGGAACCTTCGCAAGGCTAATCGCGCAAGTTATTTAATTCTCAGTCCTTAGAGACCGGATACGTCTGACCCGCGCGATCCACGGCCTGCACGATGTAGAAGTAGGCCGCCTGGCCAGGACACTGGCCCGGTGCGCACGAGGACAGCGGGCGCACCGGGTTCCACGTGGCCGGCCGGTTCATCCGCCGCCACCCGAGCCATGGCTGATGACCGGCAGGAAGATGGTTCGACCGTAGGGAACAACGCCCTCGAACCCCACCACGTTCACCGGCATCCAGCCCGGGTCGACGCCCAACTGGCCTTCTGTGTTCCCCCCCCAACACTGGACCCCGCCGACGCTCGTGACCGCACAGGTGTGGTGGCCGCCGGCCGCGACAGCCGCGACGCCGCTCGCCAGCCCGCTCACGGCCACGGGCGCACTGCGGCCG
>PHCA01000214.1:0-8271 GCA_002842085.1 Chloroflexi bacterium HGW-Chloroflexi-1 | reverse complement strand
CCGGCGCTCGTGAGCGCACAGGTGTGCGAGCCGCCGGCCGCCACCGCGACGACGCCGCTCGCCAGTCCGCTCACGGCCACGGGCCAGCAGATGCCGGCCGTCGTGCCGTCCCCCAGTTGACCAGAGAAGTTGCACCCCCAACACTGGACCCCGCCGGCGCTCGTGACCGCACAGGTGTGCTCTTCGCCGGCTGCGACGGCCGCGACGCCGCTCGCCAGCCCGACCACGGCCACGGGCGTGGGGTGGTTGGTCCACGTGCCGTCCCCCAGTTGGCAGTAGTAGTTGCGCCCCCAACACTGGACCCCGCCGGCGCTCGTGACCGCACAGGTGTGCCCGTCGCCAGCCGCGACGGCCGCGACGCCGCTTGCCAGCCCACTCACGGCCACCGGCGTGTAGCGGTTGGTCTCCGTGCCGTCCCCCAGTTGGCCGTACAAATTGTACCCCCAACACTGGACCCCGCCGGCGCTCGTGAGCGCACAGGTGTGCTCTCCGCCGGCAGTCACGGCCGCGACGCCACTCGCCAGCCCGCTCACGGCCACGGGCGTGCTGCGGTGGGTCGTCATGCCGTCCCCCAGTTGACCATACCAGTTGAACCCCCAACATTGGACCCCCCCGGCGCTCGTGAGCGCACCGACGCCGCTCGCCAGCCCGCTCACGGCCACGGGCGTGTAGCGGTTCGTCGTCGTGCCGTCCCCCAGTTGACCAGAGAAGTTGCACCCCCAACACTGGACCCCGCCGGCGCTCGTGAGCGCACAGGTGTGCGAGTCGCCGGCCGCCACCGCGACGACGCCGCTCGCCAGCCCGACCACGGCCACCGGCGTGTAACGGTCGGTCCCCGTGCCGTCCCCCAGTCGGCCGTACAAATTGTACCCCCAACACTGGACCCCGCCGGCGCTCGTGAGCGCACAGGTGTGCTCTTCGCCGACCGTCACGGCCGCGACGCCACTCGCCAGCCCGCTCACAGCCACGGGGCTGCTGCGGTCGGTCGTCGTGCCGTCCCCCAGTTGACCGTAGTTGTTGGCCCCCCAGCACTGGACCCCGCCGGCGCTCGTGACCGCACAGGTATGATGCCTGCCGGCTGCCACCGCGAGGACGCCGCTCGCCAGCCCGCTCACGGCCACGGGCGTGCTGCGGTGGGTCGTCGTGCCGTCCCCCAGTTGACCGGACCTGTTGTTCCCCCAACATTGGACCCCGCCGGCGCTCGTGAGCGCACAGGTGTGCCAGTCGCCGGCCGCCACCGCAACCACGCCGCTCGCCAGCCCGACCACAGCTACGGGTGTGCTGCGGGCGGTCGTGGTGCCGTCCCCCAGTTGGCCGGAGTAGTTGGACCCCCAACACTTCACCCCGCCGGCGCTCGTGAGCGCACAGGTGTGCACTTCGCCGGCCGCGACGCTCGTGGCCTGGGCCAGGAGCGCGGCGATACTGGCATCTGCGGCCGCGGCCGCGGCCGCGGCCGCGCTCGGCGCCGGTGGCGGCGCCTCGCCCCCCCAGGCGGCCGGCAAAGCAGGCGGCGGAGGCTGCGGGGGCTGGGCGGCGGTCAGGGGGCCGGTCGAAGAGAGAACGAAGGTCAGTGCAATCAGGCAGGAGAGGATCCGAGTAGCCATGGCTTGCTCCTTATGGGTGACATGATGCGCCAACTCGGAAAATCGGCGTTATGGCGCATGGCAGTGCGCGGGGAACGGTGTAGGAGTCAATACACAACGCGGCCGCGCTATGACGGATGACGACAGGGCAAGATTATAGCACGGAGATGGGGAAATGGCGAATCGCGGACGAGGGGCGGTTGGAACACGAAGTCACGAAGCGACGCGAAGAGCGCGAAGCACGAAGAACACGAAGGCTCGCGCTACGGTCAGGGGCGACCATACTCATTGCGTTACGGAATCCACCGCTCCCCAGTCGTGCGCGCCAAGGCCTCCCGAATGGTCTGGTCGTCCAGATGAAAGCCAGTTGCACGCAATGACCGAATGACTTCGGCCGCCGATGGGATCAATCCCCGCTGTTGGGCCAGCAGGATGATCCCTAAAGTTCCCTTGACACGTCGCGAGAAGCTACGCGCACATTTACGCGCCATGGCATCGTCGAGGATCACTGTCCAACCGTCTTCTGCCAAGGCCAGCGACAAGACGGCCGTCTCGCCGGCGCCCAAGTCCCACGCCAGCACCTCGGCCGGCGGCAGCGGCGTATCCACGATGTCGAACTTGCCAGCTTCGATGGCCCGTCGGGCCCGATCACTCGCCAGCCCGGCCTTGATCTCCGCAGCGACTGCGCGCGGAACCACAAGCTCATCTGCCAGTGCAAGCAGGAGATCGGTGCGCTCAATGCATGCCAGCACAATCAGCGGTGAGGCGTTCAAGATCCAGCGTTCACTCACTGCCAGCTTCCTCTACGATCTCGTCGGCGT
The DNA here is from genome assembly GCA_002842085.1 of Chloroflexi bacterium HGW-Chloroflexi-1. Classification (GTDB taxonomy): domain Bacteria; phylum Chloroflexota; class Anaerolineae; order CG2-30-64-16; family CG2-30-64-16; genus CG2-30-64-16. The sequence goes on along the minus strand of PHCA01000214.1, from coordinate 5,867 downwards.
CATACTGAAACGGAGAAACGTCGAAGCGCGTAAGGGCAGACAGGAACCCGGCCCTGGAAAGACCGGCTACCTCGGCGGCTTTGGCCTGCGAAACGCGCTGCATTTCGTACCACTTGACCGCAGCCGCCAGGCGCATCTCACGCACAAAGCTGGTCGGGTCTTGCCGGAGGGCGGAGAACACGCTGCGCGGTAGCTCAATTGAGACTTGCATGGTTGCCGCTTGCATCAGGAAGCTCCTCGCTACATTAACAACTCGGCCCGCGCATGATAGCGCGCGGGGAATGATGTAGGCATCGGCGCGCGACGCGGCCGCGCTATGACGGATTATGACACGCGAAGCGACGCGAAGAGCGCGAAGCACGAAGAACACGAAGGCTCGCGCCGCGGCGGACACCCTTCGCGCCCTTCGGGCTTCGCGTTCTTCGGCGGTCTTCGTGGCTTCGTGTGCCAACCGCTTCGTGTTCCGACCGCTTCGTGTTCCGACCGCGCCCCTCACCCTGTCAGCGCGCTGATCACTGCCCTTGCAGCGAATCCGGCGTGTCTTGCAGCGTCGCCTGGAGCGGCATCTCCTGGCCATCCCGCACCACGGTCAGCGTGATCGTCTGGCCGACCTGCGTCTCCTCATCCAGATATGCGTTCAAGTCCTCCCATTTCGTCATGGGCCGGCCGTCCACGGCAGTGATGATGTCACCGCCGATGAGATAACGCCGATTGCCGATGATCACCTCGCGCTGCGCGGCGCGGATGTTGGCCCGGTCGGCCGGGCTGTCCTGGTAGAGACGGGCCACCAGCAAACCGTGATCCACCGGCAGGTTCAGCGCCTGCGCCAACGCCGGCGTCAGCTCGTAGCCCAACTCCTCCACCCCCAGCCAGGGATGCGGATAACGCCCGTTCCGGATAAGCGCGGGCGCCACGCGGCGCACCTTATCCACCGGGATGGCCAGCCCAACGCCGGCCGACGTGCCGGTCGGTGAATAGATCGCGCTGTTGACACCGATCAGCCGGCCGCTGGAATCCAGCAACGGGCCACCCGAGTTGCCGCGGTTGATCGCCGCGTCGGTCTGGATCACCCCGCGCAGGACGGTGTTATCGGTCTGGATGGTGCGATTCAGCGCGCTGATGATGCCTACGGTCATGGTGCGCTCGAACTGCCCGAACGGGTTGCCGATGACGATGGCGGTCTGGCCGACCTGCAACCCGGTCGACTCACCCATGTCCAGCGGCTGAATGCCCTCTGGCGCCGCAGCGACCTTGATCACCGCCAAATCGTCGATGGGATCTGTGCCGACGACAGTAGCCGGCAACGCCGTGTCGCCGCCGAAACTCACCTCAACCTTTTGCGCGCCCTGGACGACGTGGTAGTTCGTGACGATGTGCCCTTCGGCATCCCACAGGAAACCCGAGCCGCTGCCTTCTTCCGGTACCGTGCCCCAGAAGAAGCTCGACCGGAGCACCTGGGTCGTGACGTTGACGACCGCGGGGGCCACGCGCTGGTAGATGGCGATCCGCCGCGCTTCGACCGCGTCGGCGCTTTCGGGCAAGGGGCCGGGCGTGGGCGTCGCCACCAGGATGATCACCTGGGGGGTGACGGTCGGGGCAGGCGTCGGCGTGGGCGCCGTGATCAGGTTGGGCAAGCTGCACGCCATGGCTGACAGTAGCAACAAGAGCCCAACCAGGCCGATGACAGCGATGCTGTTGACACTTCTTCGTCTCATGTACGCCTCCAAAGAGGTACACCTCCGAAAAGATAAGACTTCCGAGACCGAAGCCCGCGGAAGTCTTAAGCAGCGTGCACCGTACAGCGCTATTCGACCCGGGTGGGGCGCTCGCCGAGGGTGATCGACACCGTTTGCTGCCCCTCACCCGCCCGCAGGACGGTCAGTTGCACCCGGTCGCCGGGCGACTTGAAGCTCTCCAGATAGACCAACAGATCGTCGAAGGTCGTCACCGGCTGGCCGTCGATGGCGATGATCAGATCACCGCCCCGTTGCAGGTAAACCGGGCCATTCACGCCGATCCCCAGAATGACGTCCGTGTCCCCACTGCCGGCGCGCAACCCACTGCGTGCGGACGGCCCATCACTGCGGACGTCCATGACGTAGGCGCCGCGATCCGTCGTGGAAAAACCGAGGGCATCGGCCCAGGCCGGGCTGTAGGTTTGGCCGCTGATCCCCAGATAGGCGTGGCGATACACCCCGTCCCGGATCAACGCCGGCACAACCCGCTGGACGATGTTGATGGGGATCGCAAAACCGACGCCGGAGTTGCTGCGCGTGGCCGACTGAATCTGCGCGTTGACGCCGATCACTTGGCCGCGCTCGTTGAGCAGCGGACCGCCCGAGTTGCCGGGGTTGATCGCCGCGTCGGTCTGGATCGCCTCGGGAATGTTGTAGCCGGTGATCGCTGGAATGCTACGCCCGATCGCGCTGACGATTCCCGAGGTCATAGTGCCCACGAAGCCGAACGGGTTGCCAATGGCGATGGCGCGTTGACCCACCCGCACCTCGTCGATGTCTCCCTGCTCTACCGGTATCAGGTTGACCAAGTCAGGATCGACCTTGATAACCGCCAGGTCACTGTCCGGGTCGGTCCCCACCAGTTCTGCGGGTAGGACAATGCCATCTGCAAAAGTGACTTGCAGCGCGTCCGCTCCCCGCACCACATGATCGTTGGTCACGATGTGTCCCGCCGCGTCCCAAACAAACCCCGACCCCTGGCTTTCAGGCAGCGCCTGATCGGATGACGGCGGAGCGGAGAGGCGCGACAAGTTCTCGATATAGATCACCGAGAGGTGGGCTTTACTGTACACCGCTTCCAGGATCTGTGTCTCCACGTCCGTGCCGGGGGCGATCTCGATGTTCACCCGGGGCGCGTTTGGAGCCGCCGCGGGCTGGTCGGGCTGCGCCACCGGGGTGGCCACCACGATTCTTTCCACGACGCGCGGGGTGGGTATTGGGTTCTGCCCGGTCAACAGGCGCACGGCCGGGCTCACCAGGCCACAGCCCATCAGCGCGAAGCTGAGCACGATCACGGCAATCAGGATAGGCAAGGATCTCGAATGACGCATGTGAATCTCCCTGAACAAGTAGGTAAGGAAACAAGGAAACAAGTAGACAAGTAGACAAGGAAACAAGTAGACAAGGAAACAAGGAAACAAGGAAACAAGTAGACAAGGAAACAAGGAAACAAGTAGACAAGGAAACAAGGTATCTTTTCAATAGTTCGGGGCGTGCTCGCTGTGGCCGGTCTCCGCCACGGGTGGCACGGTCAGGAGACCGGCCACAGCATCCCCAGCAAGGCGACAAATCGCGCGCCATTACCCACGGGTGGCACGGTCAGGAGACCGGCCACAGCATCCCCAGCAAGGCGACAAATCGCGCGCCATTACTCGTGTCAGGCCACTGCCAAACCGCCGCAGCGAACTCTCTGATTCGCTGACTCGCCGACTCGCCGACTCGCCGACTCGCTGACTCGCTCAGTCCCGACGGCCAAAACCGGTCAACAACGACACGTAGTACAACAGGGTTGCCAGCGTTTGGGCCAGTGCGGCGACATAGGTCAGCGCGGCCGCGTCGAGCACCGCTTTGGCGCCCTGTAGCTCGCGGCCGTCAGTCAACCGATAGGTCTGCAGAAGACGCAACCCTCGCCGGCTGGCGTCGAATTCCACGGGCAACGTGATCAGGGCAAACCCCGCGCCGAGCGCGAACAGAATCACACCCAGCCACGCCAGACTGGTGGCGCCCAGCAAAAACCCGATGAAGAACAGGATCGGCGCGACCCAGGCGCTGACCTGCACGGCTGGCACGATCGCCCCGCGCAGCCGCAGCGGAGCATAGCCGCGGTTGTCCTGCAACGCGTGCCCGATCTCGTGCGCCACGATCGCCAACGACGCGACGCTCGGCTGGTTGGCGACCCCCGCCGACAGGCCGAGCTTCTTAGTGCGCGGGTCGTAGTGGTCGGTCAGTTGGCCCGGGATGCCCTCGATCGAAACGTCGTCGAGTCCCTCCGGCCCCAGGATGATCCGGGCCGCGTCCAGGCCGGTCAACCGCCGCTGGTTCGCCACACGCGTGTATTTGGCGTAGGCGCTCTTGACCTTCACCTGCGTAGACAAGTAGACAAGTAGACAAGTAAACAAGGTATTTGTTTACCGGGTAGAAAGGCAACGGATAAAAAGCGGATAAACGGATGGTTTTGACCGGGGATGTAGCGCGGTCAGCCGACTGATGTGTCGGCAGCGAGCCTCTATCCGCTTATTCGTTGCCAAGATAGTGCCGGAAAAATACTCATCCCAAAACCCCCTGAGATCCCCAGGGAAACCGGCGATTACGGGGCTAACCAGCCCGACATCTATTTTTCTGGAACGGCCCCATCCGCTGCGTCGAACCGCCAAGACGGTAAACAGATACCAGACAAGTAAAGAGTAGACAAGGGACCAGGCCAGGAGCAGCGCTGATCCCACACTTGACAAGGTGACAAGGTGATGCCGATGCTGCGCATCAGACAACCTCACCTTATGACCGTGACACGTATACAACTTTACGACCCCATCATTATAACACAATGAGAGCGTTTTGGTGTTACACCACCCACAATTGTACGACGAAAAGACGGGACAACACGGAGAAGCTCACCCGGTCACCTTGTCACATTAACCCACACCCGTCGCCCGTCGCTCACCACCTCGATCCGGCCGTTCAAGTCGGTGCGCAGGATCTCCACGCCGGCCAGGCGTTCGAGCACGTCGGGGTGGGGATGGCCGAAGGTGTTGTCCGCACCGACCTGGATCACGGCCACGCGCGGGGCCACCGCGGCCAGAAACGGGGCCGAGGTCGCGCCGTTGCTGCCGTGATGCCCGACCTTGAGCACATCGCAGCGCAATGACAGATCGGCCGCGATCATATCCGCTTCCGCCGCCTGCTCCGCGTCACCGGTGAGCAGGAGACACGTCGCCCCGTAGTCCAAACGCAGCACGATGGCGTTGTTGTTGTCGTCCGAGACGGCGCCGGTCAGCGGCGTGGGGCCGGGATGCAGGACGGTGAGGGTCAGATCACCGACAACCAGGCGCATGCCGCGTTGGGCGTAGGTGCGGGGCACACCGTTTTGGGCCAGGCCGGCCAGCCAGGAGGCGGCCTCGGGCGCGGCGTCCGAGAGCGGCATGTCCAGCACTTGCGCCACCCGATAGCGATCCAGTAGCGGGATCAGCCCCGTGATGTAGTCACCGTCGGGGTGAGTCAACACCACCAGGTCGAGGCTGCGGTCCCAGAAAGGCATCAAGTTACCCAGCTCACTCAACAGCGCTGTGGGGCTCGGCCCGCCGTCCACCAGAACCTGCCGGCCGTCCGGCGCCGCCATCAGCCAGGCGTAAGCCGCCATTCCCCATATCTCATCTTCTTCTCACCTATGCTATACTATGCAGGCATGAGAGCGATTTGTCAAGGAGATAGCATGACAGCCGGGAAACCCAGCATCATCGTGTATGGCACGACCTGGCGCCCCGACTGCCGACGGTCCAAGCAATTCTTGGGCGAGCACCGCGTGCAATACACCTGGATCGACATCGAAGGGGACGCCGCGGCCCGCGCCGAGGTCGAACGCCTGAACAACGGCAACCAGAGCGTCCCCACGATCGTCTTTCCTGATGACAGCAAGCTCGTGGAGCCCGGCAACGATGAGCTGGCCCGCAAGTTGGGGCTGCGCGCCACAGCCGCCCGCAGATTCTACGACCAGATCATCGTCGGCGCGGGGCCGGCCGGCCTGACCACCGCCATCTACGCCGCGCGCGAGGGGGCTGGACACCCTGATCCTGGAAAAGTTGTGAGAGCACGACACGGAGAGCACGGATGCCACGGAGCACGGAGGTCGCGGCG
>PHCA01000213.1 GCA_002842085.1 Chloroflexi bacterium HGW-Chloroflexi-1 | reverse complement strand
CGTGGACGCCGCGGGCAACGTCTATATCGCCGACACCGGCAACCATCGTGTCCAGGTCTTCACGCCAGGTGGCACGTTCCTGCGCGGGTTCGGCCAGGTCGGCCGCGGGGACGGCGAGTTCTACAACCCGCAGGGGATTACAGTTCACGGCGATCGCGTCTACGTCGCTGACACCGACAACAGCCGGGTGCAGGCCTTCACCCTGGGCGGCGTCTTCGTGCGACAGATCGGCGTTTGGGGTGACCTCTTCTACACCCCCGGTACTTTGATGACCCCTTCCGGTATTGACACGGACGCCACCGGGCGGGTGTACATCTTGAATCAGGGTTTTGGCGGCAATGTCAAGCGGTTCGCCGTTGACGGCGCCGAAGATCCCCTCACGAACCACGCAGGAGGCACCAGCTCAGCCCTGGCGGTGCTTTCTTCCGGCGTTTTCTTTTGCCCGGCCAGCCACGGCTTGATCTATGTCCCATTGTCCGGTGAACACTCACCGCCAATCAATAGCGACCCCAGCCAGCCCGGCTATCTGCGAGACACCCAAGCCCTGACCACGGCTCCCGATGATAGCCTGTGGAGCTATGACCTGGGCAGTGGTCAGATCAAGCATTTCGACAGCCAGGGGAGTTACCTGGGCGGATTTTTGGTGGATAAAAAGGTTATCGGGCTGGCCGCATCGAGCAATCGCATCTATGCGCTCACGGCTGCGCCGGAGGTACTCATCTACGACTGGAACGGCAACCGGCTGAACGCCTGGGGCGTGCGCGCCTTTGCCGCGCCGGGCAGCTTCGACCGGCCTGACCGATTGGCGGCGGCGCCTGATGGCACCTTCTACGTCCTTGAACGTAGCCGCAGACGCATCCAGCATCTGGACGGCAATGGCCGCGTCCTGGATATGATCGGGACCGGACTGGCCGCCCAGGGGAACCTGGTCAATCCGCAAGATATCACCGTGGACAGCCTGGGCCGGCTTTACGTGCTCGACGAGGCATATCGTGGCCGCGTCGTGCGCTTTGCCGATGATCGCTTCGACGCCTGGTTACCTACCTACCCGATCTATGCGTCTACGGAAATACCACCTGTCGCCATTGCCGCGACAGGCGACACGTTGCAGGTTGTCAACAACTTGGGGTATGGGCTGCGTACCGATCTTGACGGTGTTCGCATCGGCGAGTGGCCCACGCGGTATTACGAGGGCTCGTATCTGGACCTTGCGGTGACCGGCGCCGGTCGAGCCTACGTGTTAAGCCAGCGTCACTGGCAGGCCATTCGAATGCAGACGTTAGCCGGCGAGCCGATATCCTATTGGGGTGTCAATGATTATGGAGGCGCTGTTGAACCGGGCAGGTTCATCTTGCCCACCGGTATCGCCGCCGACTTGCGCGGGCGCATCTTTGTCGTGGATACAGATAACCGCGAAATTCCCGTGTTGACGCCCATCTACAGCAGTCGGGTGCAGGTCTTCGATGAGAGCGGCGGTTACCTGGCTGGCTGGGGCAGCTTCGGTCGGAACAACGGCCAATTCGCCAATGCGCAGGCCGTCGCGGCCCTACCCAATGGTCGAATTGTCGTCGCCGACACCGGCAACAATCGCTTGCAGGTCTTCGCTCCCGATGGTCCCTTGCCACCCTATACACCCTTGCCAGGGCCGACCCGCTACGACAGCCCCTTGCCGCCCCAGCCCGCCACCTGGGAAGACTACGATCCGGTGGGGGGCAGCGCGCCTTCGCTTCTGGCTCTGCCTCCTGCCGTGACGCCCGATCAACCGATCATCGCCGCCTACGCGGCGAACCTGGCCGCATCCGCCGATGGCGTCCATTGGCGCCGACTTACCGACCCGATGCCCGGTAGTAACGATTCCCGGTCGGTAAGCCTGCTTCTCTATGCCGGCAGCCATACGCTGCTTGCACAGCGCGGTCAAAATAATGCACTATACCGCTCCACCAACCTGGGACACACCTGGACGCGCTTGGGCGATGCGATTGTGGCGGGCGAGTGGTTGTTCATCGCACCCTCACCGACTTTCGATTCAGACGGCATTCTCTTCGCCGCCTCCCGCGGCAGCGGCTTCTGGCGTTCCACCGACCGCGGCGATACCTGGGAACTGCGTGGGCTGCCCGGCGGGCGACCATTTTTCCCCATTGTCGCTACAGCCGCCGACGGGACGCGCACGATCCTGGTGGGCAATACGGGCAACCCAGGACTGAAGGGCATCCTGCGTTCGACAGACGACGGTTTGACCTGGCAAGTCACCAGCCCATCGGGCGATCCACTGGCCGTCTCGCCGGACTTCGCCCGCGATCACACTGCTTTTGCAGTGCGCGCCGCGGGTAGCGATATCGGACTTTCGCGCAGTACCGATGGCGGCATCTCCTGGAACCGCATCGCAACCGACACTCTGCCGACCAATATCTACTGGGGGAATATGAGCCTGTCGCCCAACTACGCGACCGATCATACTCTTGCGATCTGGGCGTATCGGGGGCCGGCGTACCTTTCCACCGATGCTGGTGAGACGTGGGCGCTGCTGGCCGCGCAAGGCCAGGCGTTCCTGTGGTTTATCGCCTTTGCCCCCACCTATGCGCAGGATGGTCGGATTTGGCGCAGTTCCTTTGGATTCGGCGACCAGTTCCAAGTCACCACTGATCGCGGCGCTTCCTGGCAAACTGCGCTGGATGGCTTGCCCGGCGCGGCCATTTACGGCGTAGCCGAACTACCCGACGCCGGGGGGACTCCCTGGCTGCTGATCCGTGAAGGCGTGTTGGTGCGCGATGGCGAGCACTGGACATGGCTGCACCGCTTCGAAGACGCCGGTCGGTTAGGGCGGCCGGTGGCCCTGACGGTCTCACCGGCCTTTACCCACGATGGCACGGCGATTGCCTATCGGGAGGTCACCACCGACGGGGGCGCCACGTGGCAGGGGTTAGCCCCGAGATCCTCCGTGTCGCACAGCGCAGCCGCGTTTGCTCCAGACTATGCCAGCAGCCGGACCATCGCGTTTGCCTGGGCGGACATCACCTCCGCAATCACTTCCATTAGGGTATCCACCGATGGTGGCATCACCTGGCAGGATGCCACCATGCCCACAATCTTTCAAAGGGCGCTCACGTTCGACGCCGCCTGGCCGGCCGCTCGCCAGTTCTACGTCGGCGGCGAGGGTGGCATCGTCTACTCGGCTGACCTGGGACAGAACTGGCAGCGAGCCGGCGAGCCGGTGGCGTGGCTGAACGTGACCGGCCTGGTCAGCCGAAGCGAGGGCAACCAGAGCATCCTCTATGCGGCCACCAGTACCCGGGGCGTCTGGCGCAGCACGAACGGCGGCCAGACGTGGGCTGAGTTGAATCTATCTCTGGCAAAGCGCGCTTGCGTCATGGCAGCGCCTGGGCGACCCCGCGCCGGGCGGCATCTATGCGCTGCTGTTGCAGGGCGAACAGGCCAGTGGAACAGCCTGGGTCGGCACTACGAGCGGCCTCTACCGCACGACCTTCCCTGCAGCCGCGCTGACGCCGCGGCTGTGGTTCCCGCTGCTCTTGAGACAATAACCCAACGCGTCAGGCGCCAGGCACTGTCGAAGTGCCTGGCGCCTCATCTGACCGGCGCCGCATGAAGCTGGGACAGGCCGGGAGTGCAGCACGATCTGCGTACCCACGAGGGAGGCCGCCTGCCTGAACAAGCCGGGCGCCCTGTACGATGTCAGGGACCGGCTGGAGGTCGAGCGGCCGTAGCCAGGCGGCATTCCCGTGATGGGCAGTAGCTGAACGCAAAGGCCCCCGAGAATCTATCCGCGTTCGTCCGCGTCCCATTTCGTCCCTCATGCCCTTCGATGGTCCTTCCGCCAGCTTGCGACAGGCAACGAGTCTGAGGTGTGGAGACGGTGAGGCGCGGGCGAGAGATGGGGCTGCCTTTTGCTCGCGAGTGCATCCTGTGGTATGATCGGCAGGTTCGTCGATCTTCCTTGATGAGGTTTACCCGACAATGCAATTTCCGCCCGAACTGTTGAACTCGATCGGCGTTGTGCTGGAAGTGGTGGTGGCCCTGGTCACCGCCTTGCTGGTCGCGTTCTGGATCAGCCTGGTCGTCTGGACCCTGCGAGACATCCGCTCGCGGACCCGCGACATCTTCGCGTGGCTCCTGGCCATGCTCCTGGTGCTGGCCACCGGCCCGATCGGCTGGCTGCTCTACTCGCTGTTGCGGCCGCGCGAGACGATGGCCGAGGTCTACGATCGACAGTTGGAAGAGGAAGCGCTGCTGCGCGACATCACCACCCGCCGCGCCTGCTCCAACTGCCAGGCCGTCACCGAGCCGGAATGGCTGCTCTGTCCGCACTGCCGCACGGAGCTCCGCCGCAGTTGCGCCGGGTGCGGCCGCCCGCTGGACCTGGACTGGGTCGCCTGCCCCTACTGCACGACGCCGGTGGGAGCATCCACCAACCACCAGGGGGAGCGGGGATTTCCAATCCCTGAGACCGCGCCGATCGGGCAACCAGCGTTGTTCGAGCAGTCGCCCGGCGACACCATGCCCGCGGCCGAACTCGCCTACGAAGAGCCCACGTGATCATCGCTTTCCCACAGCGTCGCTGAAGACCAAAGGCGCATAGCAAGCCAGTGCGCCAGGCTACATATTTGGCAATCGAGAACCAGCGCCTTGCCCTCCGAAATGGGGACGACGCGCTGGTTTTGTGTTGCCTTTCCGCGAGTTCCATGCTATAGTATTGCCAGCAGACAGATGATAACCTTTGTTTGTAAAGATCAAAGGAATAGAACAAAGATGGGGCACAATTGGCAGCGCACGTGGGGGGAAAAATAAGGCCTAACCAGTTAAATCCTTGCACGACAGACAGGAATTTTCTGATGGCATTTGCCTGGTTGGCTCTGGCTTGTAAGCGCAGCGGCCTTGTCCAGGTTAGGAGCATCCGCTGTGACCGGCCACAGCCCCCTGGATGATCGAGGAGCTACACGACAAAGGAACGATAGCATGACCAAACACTTCATCGCCATCGCCGGCAACATCGGCGTCGGCAAATCCACATTGACCGGACTGCTCAGCCAGCGGCTGGGCTGGGAACCGTTCTACGAAGCCGTCGCGGATAACCCGTACCTGGCGGATTTTTACCAGGACATGCCGCGTTACGCGTTTCACTCGCAGATCTTCTTCCTATCGCGCCGGCTGCGGCATCACCGCCGCTTGCTGGACTTCCCCGGCTCGGTGGTGCAAGACCGCAGTGTTTACGAGGACGCCGAGATCTTCGCCCGCGCGCTGTACGAACAGGGACACATCGTGCCGCGCGACTATCACACCTATCGCGAGCTGTACGAGGTGCTGGCCCAGTTTCTGCCGCCGCCCGACCTGGTGGTCTATCTGCGCGCCTCGGTGCCGACACTGCTGCAACGAATCGCCCAACGGGGCCGGTCCTTCGAGCAGGGCATCTCGCCGGAGTACCTGGAGCAACTGAATCGACTCTACACGGCCTGGATGCACGACTTCTCCAGCTGTCCCGTCTTGACCGTGCCCACCGACAACCTGGATTTCGTCCACAATGGCACGCACTTCGATCTGATCATCCACAAAATCCAGGAGAAGCTCAGCGGCAAGGAGGAAGTGGTGTTTTCTTGAGACTTGCGCAGACGCGCGCATGGTGATAAAATAGCTCTCACATAGTTCTGACAACACTCCCGCAAAGTATCTTCTCAATTTTTTGGGGAATCTCGCTGTGGCTCGGTCAGGAGACCGGCCACAGCATCCCCGGATTATTGAGAAGATACGGATACTCCCAGGAGAGGTCTCGATGTCAGCTCATAATCCCTGGACTACAAGTGCACCCATCCCCGGTACCCAGGCCGACAGCCACGCGCCGGCCCTGGCCATCGTGAAAGAGAAGCCGCATTTGGCTTGGACCAGCAACCGGGTGCTTTACCATGCCTGCCTGACAGCAGAAGGCTGGAGCTCACCCGTGCGGGTTGCCAGTGGGGAACAACCGACGTTGGCTGCAGCTCCTGATGGCCGGCTACATTGCCTGTTCGCCAACCAGTTCGCCGGCAATTACGAGATCTACCACGTCTATTGGGATGACGGAAGGTGGTCGTTGCCGCAGAATGTCTCTCGCACGCGCGGTGCGTCTACACATCCCGTGCTGGCGATCGCGCCGGATGGCGCCCTCCACGCGGCCTGGTCCGACAACACACCTGGCTACTCGGTCATCTACCATGGCCAACAACGTGAGGTGTTTTGGAGCAGCGTGCCCATCCCCAACGCGCGCGGCAGCATGCCGGCGCTGGCCATCACACCCAACGGCGACCTGTACATTGCCTGGCAAGATCGCCTCTCCGACACCCAACGCTACGACGTGTTCTGCAGTATCTGCCACGATGGCGCGTGGGGCATCCCCGAGCTGGTGTCTGACAAACCCGAGGCCCACTCCCTTAACCCCAGGCTGGTCACTAACGTGCAGGGCGGCTGTCACATGGTTTGGCAGGAAGAAGAAGCCGGCATCTACCGCGTCCGCCACGCAGACCGGCGACCCAACAGTTGGGCCAGGCCAGTCGACGTCTCAGAGACCGACGCGGACTGCCGCCTCGGCCGGATCGCGGCCAACCGCCAGGGCTTCCTGCAAGCAGTCTGGCTGGAGGGCCAGGCGCTCAACCACCGCGTCCGTTCCCCCGAGTACGACGCGCCCTGGTGGGATCCCGAAACGGTTTGCAGTGAATGCCAGGGCCTCAGCGATCTCGCCCTGGCCATCAGCCGGGCCGGCGCCGTCCATCTTGTCACGTGCGGCTTCGACGGGGTTGGGTCCCGCTGCCTCTACTACATCCAACGAGAACCGGTGTTCAAGCAGACAACTTTCATTCCGATTGGGTGACCCTTCTGGGAGGATTTCGAATCAGGCCCTCCCCCAATGTCATTAAGTTGAGACCTGACAGGTTTCCCGAGGCATATGTATGCTGAAAAATGACCTCGAAAACCTGTCAGGTCTGGGCCAGTCCCCTGTTTGTCTTTTGTGTTGTCATGAGTTGTTTGTGAAAATAGTCCATTGACTACACGAGGCTCAGTGACTTAGTTATAGGTGCGGTGCGGCGAGCCCCGGCCAAGTCGGCAATACCCGACGGCGCCAGCGCCCCGGAGCCGCCAGCACATCATTACCAATTTACCAGTTACCAATTTACCAGTTACCAATTTACCAGTTCTCAATGTGCCCTCGTGAGACAAGGAGCATCCCCATGACTCGTTCTGATCGTGGACTGACCATCCTGACCGTCGTCGCTGCGGTGGGCATCCTGTTTGCGGCGTGGCTGGCGCTGGTGGCTGCGCCGGATGCGGCCGGGCTGACCAGGGACGAGACGTTTGCCCAACGCATCATCTACTTTCACGTGCCCAGCGCCTGGCTGAGCATGCTCGCCTTCGGGGTGACCATGATCGGCGGTATCGGCTATCTGATCACCGGCCGCCGCGGCTGGGATAACGTGGCGGTATCGTCCGCCGAGATCGGCATCGCGTTCACCCTGGCGGTGATGGCCAGCGGTTCGGTGTGGGCCAAACCGGCCTGGAACGTCTGGTGGACCTGGGACCCGCGGCTGACGACCTACACCATCGTCTTCCTGCTCTACGTCAGTTACTTCATGCTGCGCAGCGCTATGGACGACCCGGCGCGCCGCGCCCGGTTTGCGTCGGTGTACGGCATCTTTGCATTCCTGAGCGTGCCGATCACGTTTTTCTCGATCCGCCTGTGGCGCACGATCCACCCGGTGCTGTTCGACGCCAAGAACTTCGGCCTCTCATCCGGGATGCGCCCGGCCTTCTTCTTCGGCCTGGCCGCCTTCACCCTGCTCTACGTCGTCCTGCTCCGGCATCGCGTCCGCCTGGAGCAAACCAAGGAAGAGGTCGAGACGCTGAAGGAACAACTCGGCTACTGAACGAGTCGGCGAGTCAGCGAATCAGCGAATCAGCGAATCAGCGAATC
>PHCA01000212.1 GCA_002842085.1 Chloroflexi bacterium HGW-Chloroflexi-1 | reverse complement strand
GGTTGAGTCGGCGCTTGGCTTGACACCCGGTCAAACCTACTCTTGGGGGGTGCGGCTGCGAAAAGCGTCCGGTCCTGTGCGGATGCTATCGGACGGTCGGGCTTTCACCTATGAGCGGGCGGATGCTGGCGGGGGCGGTCAGCCTACCCCGGCATGTACCGGAACCGGACCAGACTGCGCGAAGTAAACGAGATGAATTTTGCGAGACGGTGCTGTGCGGGCACATGCGCCGGCAGTTAGATGTGACTCGATCGGGATGAGATTTTGCTATCGAAAGGAGAAACATCTCTATGAACACCTGCTACAAGCAGACCAAGACTTCACGCTCGTTCCTATGGGGAGCCATCGGGCTGGGCGTACTGGTCTCTTTTCTCCTCGGCATAGCCGTCCATCATGTCCGGGCGGATCAGACCAGTTTGGCGCCGGAAGCTGATACCTATGTCGCGTCGGGGCGGCCCACCCAAAACTTCGCATCCAAAACCACGCTGTGGGTAGGTTATGATCAAGCCGGGGGTTATCTGATCGAGCGATCTTTGCTAGGTTTCGCTCCCGCCGCTCTACCACCGCAAGGCAGCACAATTACCTCTGCCAAACTCTGGCTGTACCTGGGCGCGACCACCACTGGCGACACACCGATGACAATTCAAGCGCATCGCGTGCGCAACGCTTGGGACGAGACCACCACCACGTGGCAAAACCAGCCGACATTCGATACGACATCTAGCGCCAGCGCCAGCGTTCCATCCACGTTGGACTGGTATTCGTGGGACGTGACCGCAGCGCTGCAAGCCTGGTCCAACACTCGTGATACCAATGACTTCAGTTTGCTCCTACGGAGCGACGTGACCTCCGGTCAACATGAACGTAGCTTCCGGTCGAAGGATCATAGCGCGGTAGATTATCGTCCGTACTTGGAGATCGCGTATGACCCGCCGCCGCCCACGCCGACAGCTACGTTGACGGCCACGCCGACGAATACGGCTACGCCGACGCGCACCCCGACCGCGACGCCAACAGCAACACGCACCGCGACCCCGACCGGCGCTTGGGCGGCCTGGCGCGAGCCGCAGAAGGTGATTTTGTTGCCGCCTGCCGGCACAGTGAATGTGGTGTTCGACTACCACAATGCGCCGTCGTCTACGATTCTGACCGCTAACCTGACCGGAGCGGCTGTGTTTCAACAGAATGGTCTGCTGCAACTGACAGATTCGGTGCAGGGCTCGGATACCTACACCCTGACCCTGAAGGCGAAGGTCGGCGCAACTCCCGGCGCCGCGTTCTACTTGAGCGTACAGCTCGGTGAGTTCACCCTCCAGCCGGATCCGCGGAGCGGCCTGATCGCGCGGATGGCCTATTTGCCGATTATCCTGCGCAACTGGACCGCTCCACCGCCCACGCCCACACCAACGCGGACCGATACGCCGACCATGACGTCGACGCCCACCGCAACCCGCACCCGGACGCCCACGCCGACGCCAACCGCGACCGCGACATCAACGCCGACAGTAACACACACACCGACGGCGACGCCAACGGCCACCGCGACATCAACTTCGACGCCCACCGCAACCCGCACCCAGACGCCGATGCCCACGTCGACGGCATCCAATACCCCAAACTGCGTGGCGGTGAACACTGCCGTCGCGCCGCCGGGAGCGGGGACTGCCAGCCTGGTCAATCCTGCGCTGCCCAATTGCGGGAGCAAGTACGTCTCAGGGACGCCGCTCGCGATCTCCGCGGCGGCCGGAGCGGGGCATACATTCAAAGAGTGGACGAAGGATACTACCGACGGCGACTTCAAAGATGCTACCGCATCCGAGACGGATTTCACTCCCGGGAACAGCGATGTGACCATCACGGCGAACTTCCATTGATCCTGAAATGACGTGGCCTTGCAAAGCGCGCTGACTGTCACTCTGAGCGGGCCAACGGCACAACGTTAGTAACAACACAACGCCAGCAAAGGGTCTCGTCCGCCGCACGAGATCTTTCGTTGGGGTTGCGTTGATACTGGCTTTGAGTGGTCAACCCGCTCAGGATGATAGGGCAGCGAAGGGTTGACAGGGGTTGTAATGACGGTACAAGAGGGCGCGCTGCTGTGTGGGCGCTACCGGCTCCAGCAATCGGTGGGCCGCGGGGGAATGGCCGACGTGTACCTGGCGTTCGACAGCAAACGCCAGGCCCCGATCGCGGTCAAAATCCTGCGCGAGGACCTGGCCGAGGACCCTGACTTCGTGCGGCGCTTCCGCCGCGAGGCCGAGGCGCTGGCGCAGTTAGACCACCCCAACATCGTCCGTTTCTACGCCTTCGAGCAGGACGGCCTGGTGGCGTTCATCGTCATGGACTACATCGATGGCACGACGCTGCGCCGGCGCCTGCAAGAGTGCCGCGGGCTGTTGGAGGTCAAGGAGCTGACGCCCATCCTGCGCGACCTGTGCAGCGCGCTGCACTACGCGCACGTCAACGGGTTCGTACACCGTGACCTGAAGCCGGGCAACGTGATGCTGAAGGGGGACGGCAAGGTGCTGCTCACCGACTTCGGCATCTCGCGGGCAGTGGAAGGCGCGACGCTGACCGCCGCGGCCATGGGCACGCCCGCGTACATGAGCCCGGAACAGATCGAAGGCGGCCCGGTGGACGCGCGCTCCGACATCTACAGCCTGGGCGTGCTGCTGTTCGAGATGGCCGCCGGCCGGCGGCCTTTCACCGGCGACGAGCCGGGCCTGACGCAGACCGGCACTACCACCCGCCTGCAGGAGGCGCACCTGCGGCTGCCGCCGCCCGAGCCGCGGTCGCTGAACCCCCGGCTGCCGGCCGCCGCGTCCGCAGTCATCGTGCGCGCGCTGGCCAAGGATCCGGCCGATCGTTGGCCCGATGTGGTGAGCCTGCGTCAGGCGTGGGAGGCGGCCGTGGGCCTTGTCGGCGGTGCGGCGGGCGCCGATCTGACTTCCAGGGCCAAGACGCCACCGCCGGGGGCCACCCCCGCACTGCCGCTCACGCCCAAAAGGCGATTCTGGCCCCAGTGGGCGCTGACCCTGGTGGGGGTCGTGTTGCTGGCCGCGGTGGGCGCCCTGGTGTTGGCCTCTCGCGCACCGCGCACGGAGCAGGCGGCTGCGCCAGCCATATCGCCAGCCACAGTCCCGACGAGCCCGACCGTCGTGCTGACCCTCCTGCTGACCGCCCCGCCGCCGACCGCGCGGGGCGGCGGGGTGCAGGTGGCGACGCGGGCGCCGTCCGCGACCGCCTCACCGGCGCCAACCGTGCCGGCCGCCACGGCCACGCCGCAACCTACGGCGACCCTACCGCCGACCGCTACGCTTTTCCCGACTGCAACGCGCCCGCCGACCGCCACGCTCCTACCCACGCGCACCCCACAAGCCCCGCCCACGGTCAAGTCAGAGCGGTTTGTGGCTGTCTCGCTCAATGGGGTTGCCAATGCGAGCACCACTGACGGTTATGTTGATCCGCCGGTTGGCGATGTCGTCCTGTCTGGTGTACATTTCAGCCTGGGCCAGGGAGGCAGCGTTACCACGCAGGCTGCGCCGCTGCCCGGCAACCCGCAGAGCGTTTCGCTGTCGGTCGACGCGCAGGGGCCGGAGGTTGTTTAC
Source organism: Chloroflexi bacterium HGW-Chloroflexi-1 (assembly GCA_002842085.1). Lineage (GTDB taxonomy): Bacteria > Chloroflexota > Anaerolineae > CG2-30-64-16 > CG2-30-64-16 > CG2-30-64-16. Next base: position 300 of record PHCA01000212.1, on the reverse strand, counting down.
CTGCTCCTGACCGGCGGCGATCTCTTCAGTCGCTTCGCCGGGCAGACCGTTGGCCGGGTGCGCCTGGTCTTCAGCGACGGCAAGGTGCACGCGGTAGATCTGGTGGCCGGGCAGAACCTGCGCGAGTGGAAGCACTCCGGCGATGTCGTCAGCCGCGCGACTGGCCCGGAGCTGACCGAAGTCTGGCGCGGGACGAACCGCGACGATGCGGGCGCGGCTGTGATTGACATGCTGAGTATTGCCGTGCCGTCCGAGCTCCAGTCAGGACGATTGGTCAGTGTGGAAGTGATTGATCTCAGC
>PHCA01000211.1 GCA_002842085.1 Chloroflexi bacterium HGW-Chloroflexi-1 | reverse complement strand
TCCTCGTTGCGATAGGGGGATTGCTTCGCAAAAAACGCTCGCAATGACAGCTTGCGGTTCTGGCTTCTAATGCACTCGTTTGATTTCCGACCAGTATACACGCTCGACCAAAGCGGGACACCGGAAGAGAACGGATCGCCCACTTCTCCAGAGTGATCGTGGCTGCGGCGCGATGGCGCCAGAACGCGCAGTCTGGCAGAAGGAATTCTGATGCGGACCCAGCACTGTGATTTGCTGAGCCTAGGGTGCGGTACTGAGTTTTGCATGAGCGGCTGTCATTCCTTCGACAGGCTCAGGACATCGTCTGAGCGGGTTTGCGGCGGAACTCTCGTCATCGCGGAAGTCCAGCGAAGCCCGTCCTGAGCTAGCGGAAGGGAATCTCTCGTGCCGCCTGGCTCGCCACATCCAGGCCGAGATGCTTCGCTGGCCTTGGGCCGTCTCGCACCTTGTGTGGTTGACCCGCTCAGCATGACAGACGGGGGCGTCCGGCGCAAAAACTTGAACCGCACCCCTGAGTCTATCATGATTTGCGCCGTCGAAAACGATCTGTTATAATCTTCCGCCTGGGGTAGCTTGCAACTGGCCATGGCGGACTTTGCAAGTTTTTTGCGTGGGAGTCAAAACACCTTGCCCGATATGGTGCAGTCGCCCGGATCTACACGGCAACTCGTGTTCGCGGTCGTGGTTTGCCTCGCTGTTCCGCTGGGCGTGGGTGTCTGGCTCGATAACACGGTAACCACATTTCCCGCCGCCGTGTTGGGGGGGATGGCAGTGACGCGTTGGGCGGGGCCGCAGCACCGGGCGCTGGCGCAACAGTGAACGGGAAGGAGGATCAAGCATAGTGCTAAAAAAGCTGTTCACCATCCGTAATCTGGTGATCCTTGTGCTGGTGATCGCGCTGTTCGTGGTGTCCGGTCTCCTTGGCCTCAAGGTTCCCAACCCGGTCATCTCGCTGGCGGCAGAACCGATCTTCCACATCGGCCCCTTGGCCATCTCCAACGCCCTTTTCACAGCCTGGATCATCATGATCTTGCTGATCCTTCTCGCCTACTTCTCCACACGCCGCATGCCGAAAGACCTGGACCGGGCCAGCAATCAGGACCTGGTCCCGAGCGGCTTGCAGAACGTCATGGAGTGGCTCGTCGAGATCCTGTACAACTTCATCGAGGGGATTGCCGGCCACTGGACCGCCAGGTTCTTCCCGATTGTGGTGACGATTTTCTTCTTCGTGCTCGTCTCGAACTGGTTCGGACTCCTGCCCGGCGTAGGCTCGATCGGGATCCTCGAACACCCGCACAAGGCGGGAGAGGCTGGCTTCATCGCCAAAGGTCCCATCCTGACCGGCATCGAGGCGGAAGCGGCGTTGGAAGACAAGGCGGCAGCCGAACACGAAGAGGCGGCACACAGCGCCGGCTACATCGTCGTGCCGTATCTTCGTGCGCCGTCCACCGATCTCAACTTCACCCTGGCCCTGGCGATCATGTCCGTGGTGATGACACAGTACTGGGGCGCGCGCGCGCTGAGAGGCAGCTACTTCAAGAAGTTCTTCGACCTCAGCGGGTTCAAACACGGCGCTTTTGACGGGGTGGTGGGGCTGTTCGTGAGCGTGCTCGAGCTGATCTCGGAGTTCGCCAAGATCATCTCCTTCAGTTTTCGTCTCTTCGGCAACATCTTCGCCGGCGAGGTACTGCTGGGCGTGATGGCGTTTCTGATCCCATACATCACCTCGCTGCCGTTTTACGGTCTCGAGGTGTTCATCGGTTTCATCCAGGCGGTCGTCTTCATGATGTTGACACTCGTCTTCTTCGTGATAGCGACCCTCGGCCACGGCAGCGAAGAGCATCATTGAGCATCGCGGATTGCTGAATGCGAGTTGGCTCGTTCACGATCCTCCTGCCGCAATCTGAAATCCGCAATCCAAAATTTGCAATTTGCAATAGAAGGGAGACGCACATGGACGTTGAAGGACTGAAGGCTATCGGTGCGGCGCTTGCGATCGGTCTCGGCGCTCTTGGACCCGGTATCGGCATCGGCATCCTGGGCAGCAAGGCGATGGAAGCCATCGGCCGCAATCCCGATGCGAGCGGCGAAGTCCGCACGAATATGGTCCTGGGCATAGTCTTCGCCGAGGCCATCGCGATCTATGCCTTTGTTGTCGCGCTGATCATCAAGTTTGTCTGATGATTTCGGATTGTGGATTTCGGATTGAACACTGCGCACCCATCGATCTGGTGCTAAGGACTGAGAATTGAATAACTTGCGCAAGTCCGCCCTTCATTTACCGGAGCAAGTGAGTAAGTTATTAAGCCTTAGCCGTCCTTAGCCCTAATCCGCAATCGTCGATCCCCAATCCGCAATCCAAAGGAGGGGCCATTGGAAAGTCTCGGCATCAACCTGGGATTCCTGGTATCACAACTCGTCAACTTTGGCTTGCTGGCGGTCTTGCTCTGGCTGCTGCTCTACAAGCCGGTCCTGAACATGCTGAACCAACGCAAGGAGCGGATCGCTCGCAGCATGGCGGACGTGGATGCCGCGCGCGAGTCTGCCGCCAAGGCCCAACAGGACTACGACCGCAAGATCGCTGATGCGCAACGTAAGGCGCAGGAGGTCATCGCCCAGGCCGCGCAGGCCAGCGAGCAGGTCGGCGCCGGCATCAAGGCTGAGGCGCAACGGGAGGCCGAGGCGATCCGCCAGAAGGCGCGCGAGGAAGCGGCCGCGGAGAAGGCGCGCGTCCTGGCCGAGGTCCAGAACCAGATCGCGGGCCTTTCCATGCTGGCGACCGAGCGTGTGCTGGGCCAGGCGGTGGACGAGAACTTGCAGCGCCGGCTGATCGACCAATTCCTGGCGGAGATGGGCGCCGGCGCGCCGGCCCGGAGTGGCGCCTGATGAACACGCAGGACCGCGTACGCAGCTACGCCGACGCCTTCTTCGAGGCCGCGTGGGAACGCTGGCTGGCGGCTTTGGAGACGGCCGCCGGCCGGCTTGAGCAAAACCCCCAACTGCTCGCGCGTCTGCAAGCGGCCGATGTCGAGTTTGCCCAACGCCAGCCGCTCCTGGACAGCATCCTGTCGGCCGATGTGGACCAGCCTGTGCGCAACCTGCTCTACACCCTCATGCAGCGCGGGGAGCTGGCACTGCTGGCCGGCATCGCGCATTCGCTGCGCCAACGCGCCCGCGCCCAAGCAGCGCCGGTCCGGGTCGAGGTCATCAGCGCCGTGCCGCTGACCGACACCGAGCGGCAAGCCCTGTTGGCCCAACTGGAAGCGCAGCACGGGGCCGGCCTGGACGTGCGCCACCGCGTGGACCCCACCATCCTGGGCGGCCTGATCGTGCGCGTCGGCGACAAACTGATTGACGGCAGCCTGGCGAGCCGGTTGGCGGCGATGCGGCAGGCGTTGGGCGCGACGACGGGAGACTAAGGGTTTCTCAGTCCTGATTTGACCGGTTGCTGTTGCGTTTGTGTGCGTCGGGTGTTAGAATGGTCAGGCGAGAGGAGTAAATGCGATGAGTACACCCACAGTTGGAACCCCGGTCAGTATCAGCTTGCCCGATCTCGAAGACCTGATGCGCCGTGTCGTGCGCGAAGTAGTGCGCGAGGAACTCTTTCGCTCGCCCCGTCCACCGACGCGTTCTATCACACCTTCGATCCTCGCTGATTGGAGCCAGGAAGGGCCTGACGATCCGGCGGGCGACAATGAGTTGTTGGCCGAAGCGATGGTCGTCCTGGACGAATACGGCGACAAGCCGGAGAGCTGGATGACCTGGGCAGACTTCGAGGCCAAGTTGGATAGAGCCGAAGCGCGCGGTGAGCTACCAGGTTGATGTTCCTCCACCTGTTCGCAAGGAAATCGAGGGGTTGCCTGGCTACGTGCGCGCACAGATCAGGCAACTGATCCGCGAGCTGCGGGACGACCCCAAGCCTCCTCGCGCCAAAGAACTGCGCGGCAAGCCGAACGTCTATCGCATTTGGTTGGCGACCAAGTGGCGCGTCGCTTACCGGGTTAATGAGGATTCGCAGCACCTTCTTCTCCTGCGCGTGCGGCTGAAAGAATTCATGGACTACGAGAGTTTGTGATCGCGACAGGTGGCCTGCGTCGCCTTCAAGTAGTGTTACCTACAGGGGTACGCCATGGTTGTACGCACTGATGATCTTGTAGCGCAACTCAAACAGCAAATCCTGAGCTTCGAAGCTCCTACGCGCACCGTAGACGTGGGCACGGTGCTCCAGGTGGGGGATGGCATCGCCCGCGTTAGCGGCCTGGCCAACGTGCGGGTGGCCGAGCTGGTCGAGTTTCCCAACCGCGCCCTGGGCATGGCCTTCAACCTCGAACGGGACAACGTCGGGATCATCATCCTGGGCGACTACACCGAGATCGAGGAGGGGAACCAGGTGACGGCTACCGGGCGCATCGCCTCGGTGCCGGTGGGGGAGGCGCTGATCGGGCGGGTGGTGAATGCCCTGGGCCAGCCGGTGGACGGCAAAGGCGCCATCAAGACCGGCCGCACTCGTCCCGTGGAGCGCATCGCGCCCGGCGTGGTGGTGCGCAAGAGCGTGGACACCCCGGTGCAGACCGGCATCAAGGCCATCGACGCCATGATCCCCATCGGCCGCGGCCAGCGCGAGCTGATCATCGGCGACCGGCAGACCGGCAAGACCGCGCTGGCGATCGACACCATCATCAACCAG
>PHCA01000210.1 GCA_002842085.1 Chloroflexi bacterium HGW-Chloroflexi-1 | reverse complement strand
ACTCAGGGGGGCGCTGGATAGAACGCTGATCCCGCTGATGCGCGCTGATCAACGCTGATTTATCAAATAATTTTATCTGCTGATCTGCGTGAATCTGCGCGCTTCTGCGTCATCTGCGTTCTATTCTGTCAAGGCTGAGCAGTTACTGGAAAACTCATTATCATCCGCCGATTGCGCGGCCTGCGCGTGCAACTCCTGTTGTGGACGATCTTTCCACTGGCGGTGGTCCTGATCGTGCTTTCCCTGGCCGGCATCACGCGCCATCGCCAGGTGATGATCCGGATGGTGGAGGACCGCGACCGGGGGCTGACGCTGGCCGAGGCCAACCGCCTGGCCCACGAAATCGACGAGCGCACCGATACGCTGACGCGGGCTGCAAGCCGCGTGGCCGTGCACGAGAATGTCGCGTCCGCCGTGGCGACGATGGTGGGCCTCGCCGGGGGGTTGAGCGATCACTATACTCGACACGGTCACAAAGTGCGCTTTTAGGCGTCTGTCATTCTGAGCGGGTTTGCCCCTAACTTCTCGCGACGGCGAGCATCCAGCGTAAGCATCTCGTGCCGGGAGTTTCCAGGCAGCGGCTCTGCCCCGCACCTTTCGCGACGGCGTGAAACAGCGAAGAATCTCCGCTATCTGACCCACACCACAGGCACGTTCCGCCGGCCATCAAACACCGCCTATCTGCGCTCTGCGCCCCCGCCAGCGCGGAAACCGGCCCGCCAGCTTGCGTCCATCAGCCGGCGCACGATCGTGGTTTCTTGCAGCAGGTCTTGATCCAGCGCGGCCACCAGGTGCTCGACCATGCGAAGCCGTTCGGCGCGGCGCGCCAGCACCTCGTCCATCAGTTCGGCGGGGGAAGGCAACGCGGACGTCCTGTAGCGCGCCTCGAAGGTCTTAAGCGTCGCCTGGTACTCCTCTTCGGAGTCGTATTGCTCCTCGAAGAACTGGCCGTCCTGGTAGCCGTACAGGACAGACTGCGAGCCTACCTGCTTGCAAAAAGGCTCGTCGTGCCGGTCCTTGACCGCGTCGAAAAACCCGACCAGGAAACCGTAGAAGTAGACGATGAAATGGTCGATCTCGGCCCGCGCAAACTCCTCTTCAAATGGTTCATAGTAGCGCCGTGAATCGTACCCGGCATCCGGCGGCGCCAGTTTGTAGATATCGAATTCGATGCTGCACCGGTGGTCGTGAACGTTCAGCAGATAGGCGAAGTCCTGATCGCCTCGCGCCACTTTGAGGAAGAAGGGAAATGCGAACGAGCCTTTCCAGTCGTCGAAGTCGCCGCCGCTTTCGCCGAACAAGGTCTTCAGGGCGACATACGCTTTGGGTAGGCTGAGGCGCTCGTCTTTTTTGCTCGGCTCCCGCTGGAGCGGGAACTCCAGCTCCCAGTAAAGCGCGTGGTTTTCAGAAATCGGGATGCTGTGCTGTCTCAGGCGTCGGTAGGCGTTGTCATCGAGGCGTAAGAGCGAGCACTGAAAGGTTTTCAGGTTGAAGGTGCGGGGTTCGGCGTGCATACTTTTGTATCCTTTGGTGCGCCTGGAAGAGAAGTACGGATTGCTGTCGGAGACCTTCGAATCTGCCCGTGCTGATCGCAGAGATCGAGTCGCTGCTGGCGAAGAGTCATAATGGGTCGCCGGCTGCGGCGAGCGGTTGGAGCAACAGCGCGGCGAGGACCAACACAGAGAAGGACCGGTTGACGGATCGAGCGGACATGGGATACCTCCACGGGAAAGAAGGCGAACAATTCTATCGGCGCGGCTGTGGGGGGAGGAAGAGGGGGACGATGGGCAGTCAGGCGTATCCTCTCACGTGCCTGGCACTTTTCGGAAGTGCCAGGCACGTGGCAGCCACTCTACTACCTGTTGAGAAGATACGGTCAGGCCGGCGCGTCAACCCCCGTTGGCAACGACAATGCCAGCAAACCCAGGCGCATTGTAGCACCACAGGGCGTGGAAGGCAAAACTTACCCCGCCAACGCCTGCTCGAACTCGGCCACGTCGTTAGCGCGCAGGGCGGCCCGCAACAGTCCCCGCAGACGCTCCGGCTCGGTCAGCTTGAGCAGTTGCTGCTCCAACTGGCGATAAGCCGCGAGCGTGGGATTGAGACGGATGGCGAGTGTCTCCAGGATCGCCTCGGCCAGTTGATGATCTCGTAAGCGGCAGATTGAATCATCAGATCCCTCCTTCGCGAAATCAGATGCCGGGTCAACTCTTTGGACACCAATCCCGCCGGACTGCTTGACAAAAGGCCGTTTTCTGCTATACTCATCATCGCCAGTGGACAAAATTCGGCTTCATGCCGTGTGGCTGTTCTGCTACGGCGGGTCAGCTCTATATCCCTGGCAGGTCATTCAAAGCCGCTATTGTTAGCGGCTTTTTTTTGTGTGTAGTAGACGTGGCCCCTGGCATCGAACAGGGTCGCATCGCCGGCTTCGTCAACAAAGTAATGGCGCTTACTTGCTCGTCAATAGGCAGCCGGTAAATTGGACACCGGCCAACCAAACTCCTCCAACAGGTGACTCAACCCCCACGTGGTCATACCCAGCTCTTCAGTCAACCGGCCGAACGAGACCTCGCCGTGCCGGTAACGTTGATAGTGCTCGCTCAAAAACGTCTTTACAAAGTCCCGTACTTTCACAATGGAGATACCTTCGTACTTTTCCAGAACCAACAGGTCAGGGTCGCCGGTCACAAGGTACTCGGCGTGTCCGGCCAGCGCACATGCCGACACCAGGTTGTCATCGAGATCACGGCAGACTGTGATCTCGCGGGTCGGAGCAACCAGGCTGGCGTAGGTCAATACATCATCGGCGATCAAGGCAGCTTCCGCCTGGGAGAGCCGAAAAGATTTGTCCGGTCGAATCAGCACGCTCTGGAGTTCATCCAGGAGCGCCTGGCAGGTGACAAACTGAATCTGCTTCTTTCTTGCCAGGCGGATGAGTAGCCGTGGCATCCCGCGCCAGAAAGTGCCTGAGATCAGCACGTTAGTGTCGTAGAGCGCGATGATCATTTTCGTTCGGCTCGCGACTCGTGTACGATGTAGGCGACATCCTCTTCTGACAGATAGGCGAACTCCTTATCCTGAGCCAGTCTTTCGGCCCAGCGTTCGAAGGACGTCGTCTCGTCGGGAGATCTAGTTTCTTGCCATAAGATGAACTGGGCAAAATCCAGCACTTGGGCGACTTTTTCTTCAGGCAACAGGTCAACAACCCTGAACAACTGGTCCGTCTTTGCACCCAGCACCTTTTCCGGGGCATAGTGCGCCATCTGAGACCTCCGTTTCGTCGATGCCAGTCAGGTCACTCTCCCTACCGACGTTCTAGCACTTTTCCGATACAAGTCAATGCAGCAATACATACATAAGCGAAAGAGGCGATGAGCGACGATGCCCTACGGGTCAGGTGATCCTGGAATCGTCCAGGATCCCGTGGGGGATCATAGCACATCTCACAAGAAGGAGCAAAGACCAAAATAGGCGACAACGAGAGGTCGCCGAACCTGTAGCACAAGGAACGTAGAGGGTAAAACTACTCCGCCAACGCCTGCTCGAACTCGGCAGCCGCCAGGAACAGCGGCGCTGTATCTGGCGGGGCGGGGATCTGACTTGGGGGCTTGACAAAATCCTCAAAATGAAGTATATTGAAAGCAATCAAAAGCAAACGAAACTCCCGAGGGTGGTGAGCATGGCGAGGGAATTGGCTGTGGCGGAGCGGCGCCAGGAAATCGTGAGGCTGGTGAACCAGGCGGGGCGGGTGGCGGTCGCGGACCTGGGCGCCGAGTTCGACGTCTCCGAGGTCACCATCCGGGCCGATCTGCAGGCCTTGGCCGATTACAACCTGGTGGTGCGCACGCACGGCGGGGCTGTTCCCGCGAGCCCCGGCTTGCAGGTGTTGTCGTTGGCCATGCGGCGCCAACAACAGGTGCAGGAGAAGTGTCAGATCGGCCTCGCCGCGGCCGGCCTGATCGCGGATGGCGACGCGATCATTTTAGATAGCAGCAGCACCGCGCTCTCCATCGCGGGGAACCTCAAGAACCACCGCTACCTGACCGTGATCACCAACAGCGTCTCGGTGGCGCAGGAGTTGTTGGATGCGCCGGGCGTCACCGTGGTGGTGACCGGCGGCACGCTGCGCCGCGAGACCATGTCCCTGGTGGGCACGGAATGGCTGGAGGTCGTGCGCAAGTTCAACGTTCAGAAAGGTTTTTTCGGCGCGCACGGCATCAGCCTGGCCGAGGGCCTGACCGACGTCAGCGCGGACGAGGCGGAGGTGAAGCGGCCGATGGTGGCGATGTGCCGGCAGGCGATCGCGGTGTTGGACGCCACCAAGTGGGGCCGCGCGGGCCTGGCCTCGTTCGCGTCCCTGGAGCAGCAGGCCGGGTATCGGATATTAGACGTCGCCATCCAATACCCAACACCCAATACCCAATACCCAATACCCAATACCCAATACCCAATACCCAATACCCAACACCCAATACCCAATACCCAATACCCAATACCCAATACCCAACACCCAATACCCAATACCCAATACCCAATACCCAATACCCAACACCCAATACCCAACACCCAACACCCCTTGCACAGGAGCCACACCCATCATGTCAGATTTTGAGCTATCACGAGCCGAGCGCGTCTCGGCGTTGATCGAGGAACAGGCTTTGACCCGGGAAGAGCTGCTCTCCTACCTGCGCCAGATGCTGGAAGTCCGGGCCCTGGAGAACAACATCGCGGACCTGTTGGGCCGCGCGGTCTTGCGGGGCGCGTCGCATCTCTACGCCGGCGAAGAAGCCGTGGCTGTGGGCGCGATCGCCGCGCTGCGCGACGACGATCTGATCACCAGCACCCACCGCGGACACGGGCACGCGCATGCGCACGGCGACAAGGTGGCGCAGACACCCGAAGAGAAGCAGATGCACTACAACAAGATGATGGCCGAGGTGCTGGGTAAGTCAGGCGGGTACTGCAAAGGCAAGGGCGGTTCCATGCACATCGCCGACGTGGCGCACGGCAACCTGGGCGCGACCGGCATCGTGGGCGGCAACCTCCCGGTCGCGGTCGGCGCGGCGTTGGCCCAGAAGCTGCAAGACGCCGATCGGGTGGTGGTCTGTTTCTTTGGCGACGGCGCTTCGAACACCGGCAATTTCCACGAGGCGCTGAACATGGCCAGCCTGTGGGATCTGCCGGTGATCTTCGTGGCCGAGAACAACCTGTACGGCATGTCGGTACCGTGGGCCAGGGCCGGCAAGCTGCCGGACATCGCCGATCGCGCCTGCGCCTACGGTATCCCGGGCCAGGTAGTGGACGGCATGGATGTGCTGGCGGTGCGGGGCGCGGTCGCCAGGGCCGTCGAGCGGGCGCGGCGTGGGGCAGGGCCGACCCTGATCGAGGCCAAGACCTATCGCTATTTCGGGCACTCGCATTCCGACCCCCGGGCCTATCGGACCCGTGAGGAGGAAGCTGCGTGGAAGGGGCGTGACCCCGTCCGCCGGTTGCGGGACGATCTGATGACGGTGAGTCTGCTGAGCGAGACAGAATTCGACCAGATGGACGAGGCGGTGCAAGCCAAACTCGACGCGGCCATGGCCTACAGCAACGCGTCCCCGGAGCCGGACTCCGCCGAGACGTACACCGACGTGTACGCGCCCGCCAAGACCACGCCCGCGGACGTCGCGGCCGAGGCCGCGCTGCGCGAGCGCGTGCGGGGCGACCCGCACATGCGCCAGATCTCCTATGCGCAGGCGCTGGTCGAGGCGATGCGCGAGGAGATGACGCGGGACGAGCGGGTCTTCGTCTTCGGCGAGGATGTGGGGCTGTACGGCGGCGCATACGGCGCAACCCGCGGGCTGTTCGACGAGTTCGGCGGGTGGCGCGTGCTGGACACGCCCATCTCCGAGGCGACCATCGGCGGGGCGGCCGTCGGCGCGGCCATGGCGGGGATGCGGCCCGTAGCCGAGATCATGTACGTGGACTTCACGCCGTTGGCCATGGATCAGATTGCCAACCAGGGCGCCAAGAACCGCTACATGTTCGGCGGCAAGACCACCGTCCCGATGGTGATTCGCACCGAGGGCGGCGCGGGCCGGGCCATCGCGGCGCACCATTCCCAGAGTCTGGAGTCGCTGTGGACCCACTTCCCGGGCATTTACGTGGTGATGCCGTCTACGCCCTACGACGCCAAAGGGTTGCTCAAGGCGGCCATCCGCGACGACAACCCGGTCATGTTCATCGAGCACAAGATGCTGTACAAAGAAAAAGGCCCGGCGCCCGAAGAGGACTACATCATTCCGTTGGGTGTGGCGGACATCAAACGCCCCGGCAAGGACGTCACCCTCGTCACCTACTCCCACATGGTCTTGCGCGCGCTCGAAGCGGCCGAGCTGCTGGCCAACGAAGGGATCGACGTCGAGGTGATCGACCTGCGTACGCTGAATCCGCTGGACATCGATACGATCACCGCGTCGGTCAAGAAGACCGGGCGCTTCGTCGGGGTGACAGAAGCCTACGAGAACACCAGCTTCATCAACGAAGTGATGGCTCAGATCAACGAGCGGATCTTCGACTGGCTGGACGCGCCGATGGTCCGGGTTGCAGCGGCCAACGTCCCGGTTGGTCAGTTGATGGCGACAAAAGAAGTCTTCATTCCCAAGTTAGGACAAACGGTGGAAGAGGTCACCCTGGTCCAGTGGCTCGTCCCAGACGGCGCGAAGGTCGAACAGGGGCAGGAAATCCTGGAGGTGGAGACCGACAAGGCGGTTTTTCCCATCGAAGCTACCGGCAAAGGGTTCTTGCATATCGGGCCGTATGCCGAGGGTCAGGTCGTGCCCGTCCTCACCGTGGTGGCGATCATCGGCAAGGAAGATGAGCGGTTTGGGGAAGCAGGGGGACAAAGGGACAAGGAGACAAGTAGACAGGTAGACAAGGAAACAAGGGGCGTCGTATCGCCGGGTCCGGCCGGGACAACGCCCGAATACCCTGTCTCCGTGTCACCCGATCACCCGGTCAGATTGTTCGCGTCGCCGCGGGCGCGAAAGCTGGCCGCGGAGCGCGGTGTGGACCTGGACCAAGTCACGCCGACCGGCGGTGAAGGTGTGCGCGTCACCGAAAAGGATGTGTTGGGGTATCTGGCAGGCCCTTCGGCTGAGCTCAGGACAGGTCCTTCGGCCGAGCTCAGGGCAGGCCCCAAGGCGACCCCGGTGGCGCAACGCATGGCGGACGAAGCCGGCATGGACCTGCGCGCGGTAAGCGGCACAGGTCCGGGCGGCCGGATCACCAAAGAAGATGTCGAGCAGGTGATCGAGCAGAGGAGCGAGGGGGCGGAGGTAAAAGCACCTCTGCCTCTCAGCCCCCCGGCGCCCCTGCCCCCCAGCGCCCCTGCCCAGGAAGTGGTGGAACGGATCCCGCTTAAGGGCGTGCGTGGCATCATCGCCGAACGCATGGGCGCCAGTGTCCACACGACCGCGCGCGTGACCCTGATGATGGAGATCGACGCGACCGAGCTCGTGGCCATGCGGGAGCGCCTGAAAGCAAAGGTCGTCGAGGAGTGGGGCTTCGCGCCCGGCTACAACGACCTGCTGGCCAAGATTGTGGCGATGGGCTTGCGCAAGCACCCTTACATGAACGCACGTCTGGCGCCGGATGCCATCGAGCGCCTGGCGCACGTCAACCTGGGCATGGCTGTGGACACCGAGCGCGGCTTGCTGGTACCGGTGATCCGGGACGCGGACCGCAAATCGCTGCGGGAGTTCGGGAGCGAGTTCCGCGCGCTGGTGGAGCGGGCGCGCAAGGGCCGCTCCCTGCCGGACGATCTGGTAGGCGGCACGTTTACCATCACCAACCTGGGCATGCACGACGTCGACGCGTTCACGCCGGTGATCAACCTGCCCGAGGCCGCGATCCTGGGCGTGGGCCGCATCGCGCCGAAGTGGGTCTATCGGCCTGAACATCCGGAAGGGCCGGTTCTGCGCCAGATGTGGACATTGAGCCTGGTCTTCGATCATCGGCTGGTCGATGGCGCGCCGGCAGCGCGCTTCTTGCAATACATCAAGGGGTTGGTCGAGGAGCCGTACTTGCTGCTCGCGGCGTGATTTTTTGTAACTACTCAGCCCTCTGTCATTGCGAGCGCAGTTTGCGAAGCAATCTCGATTGCCGCAATCGGGATTGCCGCAATCCCCACCATGGCGGAGATTGCTTTGCTTCGTACCTCGCAACCGCATCCTTCGACTGCGCGGCGAAAATCACGCCGCTCCGCTCAGGACGTTCCGCGCCACAGCGAGGCCCTCGCAATGACAGACTGAGTAGTTACGATTTTTTGTGATATAGGCGTTCAGATAATCTTTCGGGGTTGTAATCGAGGCTTTAGCCAGAGATTGACCGGCTGAAGCCTCGATTCCGGGTTGCAAAGCCCAAATCTTTATCTGACTTACTATAGATGTTCAGATGATGTCTTGGGTATGTTCAAATCCGGTTGCGAGGTATCTTCTCAATAATCCGGGGCTGTGGCCGGTCTGTGACCGAGCCAGCGATAGGAGGTTGACGTGGCTCAGGAACGTTTGCTGGCCCTGCAAAAGTACGGCCAGAGTGTCTGGATCGATTTCATCAGCCGGGACGCGCTGGCTTCCGGCGAGCTGGCTCGCATGGTCGAGGCCGGGGTGTTGGGACTGACTTCCAACCCGTCCATCTTCGAGAAGGCGATCTCGACCGGAGTAACTTACGATGTGGACATCACCGATCTGGCACGCCGCGGCAAGTCGGTACCCCAGATCTACGAGGCGCTGGCCCTGGCCGACATCCGAGCTGCGGCGGCGCTCCTGCGACCGGTTTACGACCGCACGGACGCGCTGGACGGCTATGTCAGCCTGGAGGTATCCCCCCATCTGGCGCACGACACCGCGGGCACCATCGCGGAGGCCCGGCGGCTGTGGGCGGCGCTGGATCGCCCCAACATTTTGATCAAGGTCCCCGGCACGCCGGAGGGGATTCCCGCGATCGCTGAGCTGATCAGGTCCGGGATCAACGTCAACGTGACGCTGCTTTTTGCGCTGGACGCGTACGAGGCGGCCGCCAACGCGTATCTGGACGGCCTGACGGCGCGGGCGGAGGCCGGCGGTGAGGTGCGGAACGTAGCCTCGGTCGCCAGCTTCTTTGTCAGCCGGGTGGACACGGCCGTGGACAAGCGGCTGGCGGGCCGGCCGGCCGGCCGGTCGTTGAGGGGCCGCGCGGCGGTCGCCAACGCCAGGTTGGCGTACGCGCGCTTCCAGGAGATCTTCGCCGGGCCGTGTTGGGAGGCGCTGGCAGCCAGGGGGGCGCGCGTGCAGCGGCCGCTCTGGGCCAGCACTAGCACCAAGGACCCGGCCTATCCCGACACCCTGTACGTGGATGAGTTGATCGGCCCGCACACCGTCAACACCATGCCCCCGCAGACGCTGGCCGCGTTCAGCGATCACGGCAGGCTCGGTGAGACTATCACCCAGGGCGTGGTCGAAGCCGAGGCGCTGATGGGGCAGTTGGCCGCGCTGGGGATCGACATGGATGATGTGACGGATGAGCTGCTGCGCGCCGGCGTCAAGGCCTTTTCGGACGCGTTCGATCAACTCCTGGCGGGGTTGACGGCCAAGGTGTCAAAGGCTCATAAAAAATAGAAATCTCTACAAGCCTGTTGTAAGTGGGTCCGCCTGCGTCAGACTTCGGAAGTCTCCCGCTTTTTTGAAAAAGATATCATCTTACCGACGTCGGTGAGGATCACAGACATGCCAGATCGCATGACTTCCAGAGAACGGGTGCTGACCACCTTTGCCCATCGCGAGCCGGACCACGTGCCGTGTTGGCTGGGCGCATCGCCCGAGTGGAAGGCGCTCGCGCGGGAGCACCTCGGCCTCCCCGATGATGAAAGCTTGCTGAACTACCTGGGCGACGATTTCCGCCGGGTCTTCGCCCGCTATGCCGGCCCCGACTACGCCCACCCGACCCGGAATTTGCGCCTTCCTGAGGCGACCTACCGCACACCTTTCGGCATCGAGCGCTACGGCTACGGCTACGGTATGCCGCTGAGCGCGCCGCTACGCGCCGCCAAAACGGTCGCTGAGGTAGAGGCCTACCCTTGGCCCGATCCCGAGTGGATGGACGTGTCGCACATTCGCGAGGATGCGCTGAAGTACGACCGCCAGTATGCCATCCTGGGCGGGGACTGGTCACCCTTCTGGCACGACGCCATCGACCTGCTGGACTTCGACGAGCTGGTCTACCGGATGTACGACAACCCGGCGCTGGCGGACGCCGTGATCGCACACTGCGCCGACTATTACCTGGGCGTCAGCCAGCGCATCTTCGAGGCGAGCGGCGACGCGATCGACATCTTCTTCATCGGCAACGACTTCGGCGCGCAGACCGGGCCGATGCTCGGCCCAAAGCTGTTCCGTCGTTTCATCCTGCCCCACCTGAAGCGCTTTGTGGACCTGGGGCACGAGTTCGGCCAGCGGGTGATCCTGCACTGCGACGGCAGCATCCGCCATCTGATCCCCGACATGAT
>PHCA01000209.1:5062-10853 GCA_002842085.1 Chloroflexi bacterium HGW-Chloroflexi-1 | reverse complement strand
TGGGGCCAGACGATCTCGATGCGCGCGTCCACGGCGGCCGGCCGGCGGGCCACCACGCCGGTGGGAATGTCCTGCTGCGGAAAGATGGTGCGAGCATCGGCCGCGTGGGTCCAGATGTTGTGCAGCGTCGGCACGCCATCCACGGTTGCGAAGAAGGTCAGCTTGTTGGCCGGATCACGGGCGGGACTGACGTCCACGTCGTTGAAATCCCACACGGGGAAGGTGCGGCCGCTGATTGTGAACATCCGCTTCTGCCCGACGGCGATGGGGCGGGCCGGCTCGGCGTTCAGCGCAGACCAGAGCCGCACCGTCGGCGCCCAGTTGCATGGCGGTGGGTCGTTGCCCCGGACCGTGTCCGCGGCCGTGTCAGCGGCCGGCACGGCGAGCAGATACGCGGTGATGTTGGCCAGGTTGGCGTCGCGCACGGGCGCGCCGCCGTGAGGCCAGACGATCTCGATCTTGGCTCGAATGGCGGTTGGAGTGGCGGTGGACGTGCTGGTTGGCGTGTTGGTTGGCGTGTTGGTTGGCGTGTTGGTTGGTGTGGCGGTTGGTGTGGCGGTTGGTGTGTTGGTTGGTGTGGCGGTTGGTGTGTTGGTTGGCGTTTCCGTCGCGATCGGGGTGAGCCGGGCCGGGCAGATGGCGTCGTTGATCATGGTGATGCTGTTGGCCGCGTAGTTGGCTACGGCGATGCGGTTCTCCCAGACGGCGATCCCCTGCCCGCCGTCCGTGGCGTCTTGAGGTGGCAGGCGGATCTGGCCGATGCCGGAACCGTCCGGTTCCACGATGTGCAACCGGTCGTTGAGCGCGTCTACAGCGAACAGCCGGCCGGTGCCCGGGTTGACTGTCAGCGCGTAGACCGCGCCGGGCACGTCGAAGCGCGCGACCTCGCGCAAGGTCGTCGCGTTCAGCGCGACGATCACCCCGGCGCGGCTGCCCACGTAGACGCGCCCGCGCAGGCGGTCCCAGGCAACGCTCCGCGAGTTGTTCACGTTTGTCTGACCCTGGGCCACCGTCTGCCCCGCCGTGTTGATCTGTGTCACCAACCCGTCGATGTGTACCACGTAGGCCCGATCCCCATCGGCCACCACAGCCACCGGCCCCGAGCCGACTTTCGCGGTCACGGCCACCCGCCGGTTGGCCAGGTCGATCACAGACACGCTGTCGCTGCCGAAATTGGCTACGTAGGCCCAGCCGTCGCTGGCGGCCGCGCCCCAAGGCAGCGCGCCGACGCTCAGTGTCGCGAGTTGCGCGCCGGTAGTCGCGTCGTGCAACGTCGCGGCGCCGCGATCCCGGTTGGTCGTGATCACGTAATCCCCCCAGGCCGCCACGCCGTTGGTGCGGCCTGGCCCGGTGCCTACCTGCCACCGGCGGCTACCGGAGACGGCGTCGGCCAGGGCGAGTTGGCTGCTGTCGAAGAGGCCGATGTAGAACCCTCGGGTTCCGGCAGCGATGCTTTTCGGGTGCTGGCCGATGGCCGCGGTGAATTGCACTTGCGGCATGCAGGCCAGGGTGACCACAGGCGGTGGCTCGGTTGGCGTGTTGGTTGGTTTGGTTGTTGGCGTGGCAGTCGGCGTGGCCGTGGCCATGGCGGTCGGCCTGTGGGTGGCTGTGTTGGTTGGTGTGGCCGTGGCGGTTGGTGTGTTGCTGGGCGTAACCGTCGCCGTGGCCGTGGCCGTGGCGGTCGGCGTATGGGTGGACGTGTTGGTGGGTTTGGTTGTTAGCGTGTTGGTTGGCGTGGCCGTGGCCGTGGCGGTTGGTGTATGGGTGGACGTGTTGGTTGGTTTGGTTGTTGGTGTGTTGGTTGGCGTGGCCGTGGCCGTGGCGGTCGGCGTATGGGTGGACGTGTTGGTTGGTTTGGTTGTTGGTGTGTTGGTTGGCGTGGCCGTGGCGGTTGGTGTGTTGCTGGGCGTAACCGTGGCCGTGGCCGTGGCCGTGGCCGTGGCGGTGGCGGTCGGCGTATGGGTGGACGTGTTGGTTGGTTTGGTTGTTGGTGTGTTGGTTGGTGTATGGGTCGGCGTCGCCGGGGCCGTCGCGGACGCGGGGGTTGGTGTGCGGGACGGCGTGCGGGTGGCCGTGTTGGTTGCGCTGGGAGTGGGCGTAGACGGTTGTGGGGCGACGTCCACGTAGATCTCGTGCAGATACTCGATCCCGGCCGCGTCATTGACGATCTTGATGAAGGCATCACCAGCGAGGCTGGTTTGCGCACGGCCTGCTGGCTTGCTTCTCCGGGGCTCGATGGGATGATGACGGAAAACGAGTCCAAGCCGATATCCAGGTAGGAGAGTGTGACAGTGACCGGGCCCTGCGCGCCGTAGAAGGTCCAGTTGGTGTCGGCCTTGATCAGCATCTCGCCCGAGGTCTCCAGCCGGCGGGCTTGATAGTTGAAGACGTTCTGCATCACCTCGGCCGTGCTGCCAGCCCCCGCGGACGCGGGGGTGGGCAATGCCTCCGGACAGGCGGGGGTGGGAGCATAAGGCGCGGCTGCGGCGTTGGCAGCCTGGGCCGTGGCCCGAAGCTGAGGTGCACAGGCCTGCGGGGAATTATCCGGGTTTAGCAGCGTCAAGTATTTGCCATAGTCCCCGATTACACCACTGCTCCCGTAGCCCCGGCTCCAGTTGTAGGTTGGCCACTCCCGGTCCCGGAAGACCAGCCAGGCGCGCGTGTTGCTGTTTAGCCAGTAATCAATGACTTCCCACATGTACTGAGAATAGCTATTGTTCCACGGGCTATGGTGCAGCAGGAAATCACCGCCGTTGCCCACTCCGTTTAGTGTTGTCCAATACATGCCTGGCTGGCTGGGCTTATGTGCTGCATACTCGAAAACAACAGGCGCACCGCTGGCGCTCAACGTCTTACCGACCGTGTATTTTGCCCACGCAGCGTAAGTGTTGCCGGCCTCTTCGGCGCCATCGGCGCCATCGGTATCGAGACTGTTGATCGAAACGCCGATCGATTCTCCCCGCCACCTGGTGGCAAAAAGGTCCTGGCGGAAACGTTTGCCGGAAACATTGCTGCAAGGGGAGACATCCGCCATCACGGCGATGGGCTTGTCGGGGAAGGCTTCGTGGGTTGCTTCCGTCAGTTCCCGGACGAAGGCCATGTATTCGCCACAGGAGACGACTGTCTGGTGCTGGGCCAGCACCGCTTCTAAGGTGTCACGTGTACAGTCGGTGAAATCTGCGCCAGCCGGTGGTTTGACATCCCAGTAGGACTTACAATCCACGATTGGCTGGCTTTCTCCCTGGTAGCCCACAGCGACCCGGACCACCGACACCTGTGGGTGATTGTTGTAGCGCGCCCCGGCTGCGCGGACGAACTCGATCATTTTGGCCTTGAAAGCGCCATCGTATCGCACGGATTGGTAGTAGTGTTCGGAGCCCGGCGTCTGAAATGTGAACCGGTAGGTGTCATTTTGCATCCACGCCGGCAGGTGCAGGCGAATGAACGGGTTATCTGCTGTCCCGGACTCGCCATGCCCACCTGTCTTGTACCAGCGGCTGCCCGCGTCGGAGAAGGTGCTCGGGATGGTGAGCGCAACCGGCTGGGGGACCTCTCGGCCGTCAGGCAATTTGACCGTTCGTTTTGCGGCCGCGGCGATGCATTGGTCATACGGCGCCCAGTTGATCGCGGCCTTGTTCTCCCAGGTGACACCGGTGAGGCCCACATCCCCGCCCGTGCCCAGGTAAGTCAGGCAGTCGACCCCCAGGATCTCGTTGCCCGGGGCCAGGGGGTCAGAAGGCGCGCGGGTGGGGGGGATGGCGTTGTTGGCCGTTCCCCAGGCCACGTAGGCGCCAGGGATCGCGGCGCCAAGCGCTGGCGGTGGGATCACCCCCGGGGGCGGGGGGGGCGGGGGCGGCCGAAAAAGGCCACCAAGCGCCTGGCACAGGATGATCGACGCGGTGATCAGCAAGGCAAGCAGAAAGATCATCAGCACTCTGCGGCGGCGCAGCCAATCGGCAACACGGTCGTCACGTGACGGAGGTGTCATGGGAACGTCCTTTTCGGGTATCAGCATCCGGCTCATTTTTGACGAGGTCCCATCAGACGTGAGGCCTAATCAATGGAGGCGGCCGAGCGCCAGGTTTCTCAGATGATGCCATTCACACGGCGTCATTCACCGGAGCCTATTATACACGAAAAAGGGGCAAATGCATATTGCTCTTTGACGTCACCGGGTGGTTGTCGATTCTGAGCCCCACCGCGGGCAGCTCTACCGATGCGCGGAAATCCAGGGCAGGTACAGTTTAGCCCGGTACCACAGGACACCGAAAGACATCTGTTGTAACGGCGCATCTGCAAGGAGGGTCAGCGCGGCCTGGGGCGGGGTCGTGGTGTGCAGCTCTGGCAGTTGAGTGATGGCCAACACGTAACGGCCGGGCTGGATGGCGAAGATCTCAAAGCGGCCATTGACCCCGGAGGTGGTCTGGTGGAGGAGCGCGCCCGGTGTGGGGTCCTGGTCGGCGCCATCGTTGTGGTACAGGCTGATCGGCACGCCGACGAGGCCGGCCTCGTCGGCGCCCTGCTGGGCATCGCCGTCCTGGTCGAGCCAGACGCGACCCTGAATGCGGCCAGGCGGCGTCGCGGTGGGCGTCGGAGTTGGCGTGGCCGTGGCCGTAGCCGTGGCCGTAGCCGTGGCCGTGGCCGCAGCCGTGGCCGTCGGGGTTTGGGTGGCGGTTGGCGTGGGAGCAGGTGTATCGGTTGGGGTCGCGGTGGCGGTTGAGGTCGCTGTAGCCGCGGCCATTGCCGTGGCCGTCGGGGTTGGCGTCAGAGTTGGCGTGGTCGTAGCCGTCGGGGTTTGGGTGGCGGTCGGCGTGGAGCCAGGCGTACCGGTCGGCGTCGCGGTGGAGGTGGGCGTCCGGGTCGCGCTGGGCAGGGGTGTCAGCGTCGGCGTCGGTGTCGAGGTCGGGGTGGATGTCGAAGTTCGTGTCGGCGTCGCGGGCGTGGTTGGAGTGGTTGTAGGCGTTCGGGTGGGGGACGGGGAGGGAGTGGAGGTCGCGGTGCGGGTGGGCGTGAAGGTGGGCGCCGGTGTGGTCGGGGTCGCGGGCGCGTCCAGGATCAGCCGGCCATAGTCCGCGGCGCCGCTGTTGGTGCTACGCCCTTCCCATACCAGGTAGCTATCGGTCACGTTTCCCGCCCGTTGACCGCCGTCGTCGTCATCGATCAGCCCGACCGTAAACCCCATGATCTTGCCTCCCGCCAGCGGGCCGGCTTGCAGATAAGGGGCGGGTACCGCCAGCTCCACGTCGTAGCCGCCCGCGCGCTGGCGCACCTGGACGCGGGCGCCCGGCACGCTGTTCACCCCGAATTCGGTCAGGGCGGCGTCTGTGGCGATGGTGAACTGGTGGTCGTCCGTCCGGCCGCTGATCCGGTCGTTGGCGCCGTCGAGGGCCAGCTCGATGCTGTCGTCGTGCCAGATCTGGCTGCTGTCGCGGTAGAGCCTGTCGTCGCTGATCCGTGCCGCGAAGTACAGCCATTGATTGTCCCACAGACTCAACACCTGCGCCGATGAATCCGCATAGGTGGGAGAGGGCTGGCCCTCGCTGTAATCGGCCGTGTCCATGTTCAGCGCCACGTGCTCGGGCTGTGTCCACTCGCTGAGATCGCCGTCGATGGTCGGTGGGATCGCCGCGTAGCGGCTAAGCAGCGTCCGCCCGGCGGGCGTGGCAGTGGGCGTGATCGTGGCGGGCGGCGACGCGGTGGGCGTGGGGGTCGGAGCTGCCGCGCCTCGTTTCAGGTAGTCGATGACGAGCCGCGGGGTCTTTGAGACCGTCTCCCATTCAGAAGCCGCGAA
>PHCA01000209.1:0-5030 GCA_002842085.1 Chloroflexi bacterium HGW-Chloroflexi-1 | reverse complement strand
GGCTCCTGCCAGTTGACGCCGGCCGTGGCCTGGGTCCAGCTCGCCTGGCGCGCATCCCACGGCCGCAGCAGGCGATGGGCGGCCAGCGTCAGGGCGGCCGGGTTTGACCGGGCGTACTGGTCAAGCTGCAACGTGGCGGTCACCACGCGGGAGTCGGCCGGCAGCGGTGAGAGATCGAACTGTAATAACCCGAACCTTATGTCCGGCGCGCGCACCCACATGCGCTGATCGCTGCCGTAGTTGCTGCTCGGATCCCAGGCGCTGATATAGGTGTCCTTGAGGCCGTTGTAACCGTCCACGCCAGGCTGCAGCGTTAGCCTCTCCGGCGCCCCCGACTCGACGATGACATCGACGAAGTGGATGATCTCATCGCCGTCGTTCGCGTTCCAGATCCGGAAATCGCTGCCGGCGTGCGCGCCGCCACCCGGCTGGCTGTTGGCGAGCTCGGCATCCTCGACCGTGAAGGTCACCGACAGCCACGTGCGCGTGTTCCCCTTGCGGACTGAGCCCGCGAGTTTGTCGTCATCGTCGAGGGCGTCGTAGCGCAGCTCCCAGCGATCGACGCCCTGATCGTAGTAGGTTACCGTGATCGTGGCGCGGTTCTTGCCGCCTGGCGCATAGTCGTCATCGATGTCGAAGTACATGCTGTGGTTGCCGGTGGCCTGGTCGGTGCGCCGCGTGTAGCGGCCTTCCGCGGCGCTGCCTACGTTCCACAACGGCGCCGTGCGGCCTCCTGGGACCTCATCATTCTGGTACAACCAGAATTCGTAATTGCCCCAATCGGGGAACCGATCATACTCGGTCTCCCGGAGCGCCACCCAAACACTGGGGGTCGTGTCCAGAGTTTTGCCCAGGTAAGTATCGGCGAACGCCAGGATATCCTGCCGGTCTGCGGCCGACACGACCTGGGTGTCCAGCGCCAGGTAGTCCACGTGTTTGTCGAGCGCGTTGTAGATGCCCCAGAGGGTGGCGGTCCGCCCTTTCAGGCTGACGCTCGATTCCGAGCCCTCGAACGCGGTGGGAACCTGGTGGCCCCAGTCCAGGATGGGATCGTACTGGCCGGCCTTGTAGGAGGACAGCCCGGGATCGGTGATGATGGCGTCCCCGCCACCGTCCGGGCTGAGCCCGTTGTGTTTCAGGCCGACGCCTCGGCTGGCCGCGTATGCCGAAAACTCTCGGCGCTCGCGGCGGTCGAGGAAACGGGTCGAGTATTGGAGTATCAATTGGGTGTTGGGAAAGGCTGTTTTGTAGGTGTCGACGGTCCAGTTGACGAACTCGATCCATTTGTTGCTGGTCAGGCCCGCGGCCTGGAGGCAATCGTCGAACACGTCCTCGGCCGGACCGGCTTCGCCGAAGATCCCCACGGACGCTTCAACCCAGGCGATGCGTGGGTCGGTGTCATAGCGGGCCCCCAGGGCGCGAACAAACCGGCTGATGGCGTTCTTGTAGTTCGCGTCCCAGTAGCGCGGGATCTCTTGCAGATTGCCTTTGCTGTCTGGGCAGCTCAGGACGATGCTGGGGTATTGTTGCTTCAGATAGTCCGGTACCCCGCTGCCACCGCAGCACTGCCCGTCATAGGGGTTGACGGCTATCGCGCCCCGCTTGCCCAGGTCGGCTTCCTTGCTGATCCATCTGTCCAGCGGCCTCCAGTCGTACGTCCCCGGGCCGATCTCCAGGGTTTTCCACTGCATGCTGATATGCCCGCCCACGATCGGATATTGCGCGGGGTCGAGATGGCTCCAGTCGTAGAAGACGTAGATGCCGGCCTTGCCAGCCGTCGGGTTGGTGATCGTATTCGGGGCCGATGGCGCTTCAGGCGCGGCTGCGAAGGTGGCGCGTGTTAGCAGCACCATCACCGTCAGGGCCACGGCCCCGATGACTGGCAGGCCCGCTCCGGGACGTGTGGCGGCCTTGGCCGCGGCCAAGGCTCGAGTTGCCAGATTGCCAGCCGTGCGCAGCGCAAACCAGCCTGCTGACCGGGTGCGAGTTTTCATGTATTGTCCTTTGGCGCGATGTTCCGACCGAACTGCCGAATGCTCTTCGTCTGATCGGCCAGGTGAACGCGTAGTGTCTACCCAGAAAACAAGCCCGTAGTAGAGCTACTCTGCGAATGGTGATGGGAGGGAGCGGGCGCTATACCTGGCACAAACAGAATCTCGACGAGCACCCGCAAATTATACCACATCGCGGGACGTGGCTGAAAAACGTAGCGAGGCCTGACCAGTCAGGGCCTAACCAGTTAGATCCTTGCACGACAGACGAGAATCTTCTGATGGCATTTGTCTGGTTGGCTCTGGCTTGTAAGCGCAGCGGCCTTGTCCAGGTCAGGATGCGCCACATAGAGTCTGTCAAAGAATTGCTTCCCGCTCTGGCCGGTCTGCGACCGAGCCTCCCGCTCTGGCCGGTCTGCGACCGAGCCAGAAACGAAAGGGTTCGGGGTTATTCCGATCGTGCCTGACACGAGCCGAAGCAAAGCCACCAGACGCAGCGCCTCGCCCTTGTTGATCTGGGGGCGAGGCGCTGTTTTGCCCAACGGCGAAGAGATGACACCGAATCAGCCGGATGAAGAGAATAACTTGTAAATGCGCCCCATTCCTCAACAACCGGCCGATGCGGGTAGGCTCTTCTGCCCTCGGCTGCTACCGAAGGGCCAGCGGCAGGTACAGGCGAACCGGCGCCCGGTAAAAGCCGATGTCGGGAACCGTTACCACAACGTTAGCGCTTACCGACAGCTCGACCCTGATCTGTGTGGTTGGCCAATAGCCTGACGGAGCCACCACTTCCAGGACGCAGGTTCTCGGCAGGACATCATCGAACTGGTAGTAGCCGTTATCGTCGGTAATCGTCTCGCGCTGCTGGTAGACCCGCAGCCGCGCTGCCGGCGCCGAATTGAGCGTCACCACCATGCCGGCAAGTCCAGGCTCATCAGGCTGCCGTTGGCCATCCTGATTCATGTCTTCCCAGACATACCCCTCGATGCGGCCGGTTGTCGGCGTTTTGGTAGGGGTGGGAGAGGCCGTTGGCGTGTTCGTTGGGGTGTTGGTGGCCGTCGGCGTCGCCGTCGGTGTCTCGGTCGGTGTCTCGGTCGGCGTCGGCGTCGCCGTCGGTGTCTCGGTCGGCGTCTCGGTCGGCGTCGCCGTCGGGGTCTCGGTCGGTGTCGGCGTCTCGGTGTAAGTTGGTGTCGGCGTAGGCGTGTTGGTGGCCGTCGGCGTGGGGGTGGCCTGCTGCACGCCGAAGTTGACCACACGCTTCTGGCCAGCCAAGAGCGTGAACCTGACTTGCGTTGGGCTGGTGGGGACATAGCCGGCCGGAATTGCGGCATCGAGATAGTACGTGTCGGGCGCCATGTAGGGGAACTGGTACCAGCCGGTGGAGCCTACCGATCTGGTCCTGGCCACGATGCTGCCGTCGCTGCGCTTCAGGGTCAGCCAGACACCCGACACGCCGGCTTGTTCACTGTTTTGCCGCCAGCCGTCCCCATCGACGTCCAGGAAGACCCAGCCGAAGACGTTGCTCGGCCTGGGGGTCGGTGTCGGCGTCGGGGTATCGGCCTGGTTGACCTGATGCGGCTCGGTGTCGCTTGAGCCGTTGAAGTTCGCGTCCCCTGCGCAGGTCGCGGTCAGCGTGCGCGCACCGGGCGTCGTCAGCGTGATGGTACAGGCGCCTGCCACCACGCTGCCCGTGCACGAGTCAACCCCATCGCTCACGATAGAAGACGTTCCGCACCGACTCTACTATCGAGCCCGAGCCATTGAAGAGTCCCGTGGCATGATAGCCGCGCGCGCGGATGAAGAGATTCTGCGCTCGCGTCAGCGCCAGGCCCGTCAGTTCCCAGCCGCCCGCGATGCGCGTCCCCGCGCCCAGGGGCGCATAGCTCGCGCCATCGGTGGACGACTCGAAGGTGACGCGCCAGACCTCGGGACCCGCGCCGCTGCGCGTCCAGGTGACGGTCGTGCCGCTCGTGTTGGCGGTCAGGTTCTGCAATGCCGCCGTGTCACTCGATAGCCGGCCGATGCGATTGCGCGCCGCCCCGCCCAGCGTGGTGAACTCGCCCCCCACCACGATCTTGCCGTCCGCCTGCACCACCAGGCCGTAGACAGTGTTGGTCGCCCCTGGGTTGAAGGCCGCGTCCAGCGCGCCGTCGGGGTTGAGCCGCCCGATGTAATTGCGCGTCTGCCCGCCCAGCGTGCCGAAGTAGCCCCCCACCACGATCTTGCCGTCCGCCTGCACCGCCAGGGCGACGACAGCCCAGTCCGCCCCGGGGTCGAAGGTCGCGTCCAGCGTGCCGTCGGGGTTGAGCCGCGCGATGCGACTGCGCGCCTGCCCGCCCAGCGTAGTGAAGTCGCCCCCAACCACGATCTTGCCGTCCGCCTGCACCGCCAGGACGACGACACCGCCGTTCGCCCCTGAGTTGAAGGTCGCGTCCAGCGTGCCGTCGGGGTTGAGCCGCGCGATGCGGTTGCGCGGCTGCCCGCCCAGCGTGGTGAAGGCGCCCCCCACCACGATCTTGCCGTCCGCCTGCACCGCCAGGGCGCGGACACCGTCGTTTGCCCCTGGGTTGAAGGTCGCGTCCAGCGTGCCGTCGGGGTTGAGCCGGCCGATGCGGTTGCGCGTCTGCCCGCCCAGCGTGGTGAAGTCGCCCCCCACCACGATCTTGCCGTCCGCCTGCACCGCCAGGGCGTAGACCCAGCCGTTCGCCTCTGGGTTGAAGTCCGCGTCCAGCGTGCCGTCGGGGTTGAGCCGCGCGATGCAATTGCGCGGCTGCCCGCCCAGCGTGGTGAACCAGCCCCCCACCACGATCTTGCCGTCCGCCTGCACCGCCAGGGCGTAGACACCGCCGTTCGCCCCGGGGTCGAAGGTCGCGTCCAGCGTGCCGTCGGCGTTGAGCCGCCCGATGCGACTGCGCGTCTGCCCGCCCAGCGTGGTGAACCAGCCCCCCACCACGATCTTGCCGTCCGCCTGCACCGCCAGGGCGTAGACACCGCCGTCCGCCCCCGGGTCGAAGGTCGCGTCCAGCGTGCCGTCGGGGT
>PHCA01000208.1 GCA_002842085.1 Chloroflexi bacterium HGW-Chloroflexi-1 | reverse complement strand
TCTACTTGTTGCATCGGGCCTCTCGAAAGGGGAGGAACCAGTCAGGTTGTCGCATAAGTTTCTTAGGTATTATAGCACGACCGGTAGGGGTGTCAAATCGTCAGGGGGCGAGGCAACTGAAGATCCTTCACAGGCCTGCTGCTTTAGTTGACGTATGTCGCGATCTGTATACAATAGAGTTCGGATACGTCAGGAGTTACCTGCTGCACCACTTGCGCATACCCGGCATCATTGGGGGAAACATGGATCCCTATCGCGAGATCAAATATGGCAACCCGCCGATTGTCGAGGTGGTCGCCGAGTTCCGCTTCGTGCCCTCTGAGCCATGGGACTTGACGGTTCCCGGCCTCGTATATGATCGCCTTCGGGAGCAGTTTCCACGCCGGCGAGTGTCGAAGGTGCTGGAAGCAGAGACGTCTGCAGAAACGGCTGGGATTCACCAGGCGCTCCGCCTGGAAGACCGGATGCAATTCGCCCGCGCGGACGAGAAGGCTATCGTTCAGGTGGGTCCTGATTTGCTGGTGGTCAATCATCTGGCGCCCTACTCCACCTGGGAGGAGTGCGTGCCACTCATCCGCCAGGGGTTTGAGTCCTACCAGGCTGTGACGCGGTCGAAAGGCCTGCGGCGGATCGGGTTGAGGTACATCAACCGCATTGAAATCCTGGGAAGCTCGATTGAACTGTCGGATTACTTTGACTTCCGGCCCTACCTGGGAGCCGGTCTGCCGCAGTTGGTGAGCGGCTTTGTACTGGGTATTCAGAGTGTATTTGATGACGGACGTGATTTGCTGCGGCTTCAGTTGAATTCCACGGAACCCGATACAGTTGACTCTATAGCCGCCATCTTGGACCTGGATTACTTCCTGGCGCAACCGGCCGGTGTCCCGCTCCACGCGGCCTTCGATTGGCTGGAAGCTGCCCATCTCAGGATCCAGGGCGTCTTCGAGGGCTGCCTGACCGACAAGCTGCGCAGCCTGTTCAGTTGATTGTCAGGAGTGAGCATAATGCCTCGTCTCGCTACGATCTCGTCTGCTCGTGCAGGCGCTTCGGCGCCGGTGTTCTATCAAGGCCCAGAATTGCCGACGGCCAGCACTTCCGTCTACTTGCGCGCCCTGGCGTTGCGACGGCTGCCAGCCTGGCGCACGAGCGGTGATGGAGCGCTGCTGGCGAGGGTTGAGGCCAAGCTCCACCAGCTCCTGGAGTTCTACGCCGTGGAAAACGCCGATGAAGTGCGCCGTTTCCTGCGGGTGTATCCCGACGCTCCAGATGTCCTGTTGGAAGCACGGCCTTACATCGAGAAGATTTTCGGTCCAACCACTCAAGTCGTTCTGGAGGTCACGTTCGATCCTGACTCCGAAAGCCACCGGGATTCGGTGGAGTTGTTCGGTAACATCCAAACCTCCTTGTCGGTCGAGGAGGCGCTCGAACGCCTTAATCAGTTCGACAGCGAATGGTTCCTCGCCCAGCTCGCTCGGGCCGGCGGCCGTTTGAATTTCAACCTGGCCTTCGTATGAGCTTCGACTGGAGCGACTACCTGAAGCTGGCTGAAGCCCTCACGCGTGATCCAGTCTCGCCGGGGCCAGAAGAAGCGTCGTTGCGCACCGCGATCAGCCGCGCTTACTACGCCGCCTACCGGAGCGCCTCGAACCTGGCCGCCAGCCGAGGGGAGATCGTCCCGTCCGGATTGGCGAGCGATCATGGGCTGGTGATCGCTCATTTCCGGAACGCGACCGATCCGGCGCGGCGGAAGATCGGCGCCGGCCTGAGCCGTTTGCGCGGCAATCGAAACAAGGCTGACTACGACGATGTCTTCACTGGCCGGCCAGCCGATACAGCCCGATCTTCGGTGGCCCTCGCCCGTAACATTCTCAACGCCCTCGGTTCACTGTAGTTTTGTCAATCTTCCTTCACTCCACCCCCATCCGCATCATCGCGTTATCGTAGTACATCAGCAGATCCGCGTCCTCCTGCAGCACGCGTTCCGGCAGGCGGCGGGCGACGGCGACGATAACCGCGTAGTCGCGGCGGCGCCAGGCGTCGCGGAAGCCGGCGCGCACCGCCTCGCCGCGGAAGACCTTGAGCCGGCCGCGGCCTGGGCCAGCGCATCCTCGGGGGTCAGGCCGCGCGCCACCCCGGCGGTCACGGCCTCCTCCAGGTGGCCGCGGGTTTCCTCCAGCACCTCGTGCTCGGTTTCGGCCTCCAGATCGAGGCCCGCCTGAATCCGGATGAGCACATCTTCGACGGTCACGGCGCCCGCCTCACCCGGTCAGCCCCAGCAGCAACTCGCTCGGGCCGGTCTCTGACCGTGCCCGGCTCGGTCGGAGACCGGCCTCAGCAGATATTCGGATTGATAGCCGTGCATGGTCTGATCGGCATCGGCCAGGAGCTTCAGGATCGCCAGCGTGGTGGTGCCTTTGCGCATTTGGTCTACTTGTTGCATCGGGCCGCTCCGCGCCTCACGGTTGTGGCGGCGGGCCGCCGCCAGGCGGGATCGTCTCCCCGTCGGGCAAAAGGCCCAGGTCGGCGCAGGTGATGTACTGGACGTCGCCCCAACGATAGCCCTCAGCCTGGAAGGCGGGGATGTCCTGGATCCAGCGCTTCTGGCCCTTTTGCAGCAGGTAGATGTGTGGGCTGCTGGGGCATTTGAGCAGGATGGGGTCCGCGCGCTCGTAGACGAGCTGTTGGACGCTCGGCGGCAGGCCGGCCACCTCCGCGAGGGAGCCTCGGAACAGCCAGGGCACAGCCAGCAGACCGGCCAACGACCAGATCAGGTAGAGCACGGCGCCGATGGCAAAGGTACGGTGCATGGCCGGCAGCCAGCGCGATCGTCCCGCCCGCGCCTGCTGGATCAACAGGGCGGCCAGGATGGCGATGTTGACCAGGCTCCAGCCGATGAAAAGCAGGCGGTTGGGGGTCAGGCGGTCGTTGGCGGTGCGATAGAGGAGCGCGACCAGCGCGTAGAGGCCGACCAGCAGCGTCAGGCCGGCCAGGGCGATCACCCCACGGCGCAGCCAGGTTTGCGCTTTCTCGCCGAGTTCAGCCTCATGCACCGGCGTCGCGCCCACCAGCAGGGCGGCTACTGCAAAGAGCAGCGTGTTGAAGACCACCAGCACATCGCGGTTCTCGAACGGCTGGCGCCAGTTGAAGGGGATGAAGGCCAGGTAGACCAGCAGCACCGCCACCGCCAGCGGCAGCAGCAGGCGCAGCAGCAGCGCCACCAGCTTGCTCAACCCCTCGTCGAAGGACTGCTGCAGCGGCGCTGCGGTCGGATCATAGACCAGCGCCACCGCGATGAGCGCGATCAGCCCGCCGCCGCCGGCTCCGAAGAGCCGCATCACCACGTCAGGCGGCTGGATGCCCAACGCGTTGAACAAGCCGAAAGTGATGCCGGTGAAGATCCCGCCAGCGATCGCCAGCAGCCCGGCCACCACGGCGGCTTCCAGCGATTTAACCAGGAAGGCAAAACGGTTCTCCTGGTCATCGCGCCGCGCCAGCGCCACCAGGCCGACCGCGGCCCAGGCCAGCAGGCCCAGGTGCAGCGCCATCAAGCCGAGGTACTGCTCCTGGAACACCCGCGGCCAGATGTGGGGGGCGAGCAGCAGCACGTAGGCCGTGCCCGCGGCCAGGCCCAACCCGACGGCCAGGACGCGACCCCAACGCTGTTTACCGGCCAGCGTCAGAAAAAACGCGATCAGCGCCGCGCTGATGGGCGCGGCCAGCAACGCCACGGCCGGCATCACGTCGTGGACCGTGCCGTACAGCGGGTTCGTCACCTGGATCTTGAACCGCTGAAAGTCGGACAGCAGCCACAGCAGCAGCCCGTTGAGCACGCCCAGCGGCAGCGCCCAGCCCCAGGCGACGGCCCGCTTCTTGACCGCGGCCGCGGCGTGGAGCAGGCGATAGTGCCAGGCCGCCAGCAGCCGGTTCGCGCCCGATTCGGCGTACATGGCCTCGACCGCTTCCGCGAAGGCCGCCTGGTCGCCGGTCTTGACGGCCTGCTGGTAGGCCAGCTCCAACTCTTCGGGGTTCTCGGCAAGTCGTTGGATGGTTAGCAGGTAAGACATAACTCGATCTCCTTTCCAGCGCCTGGATGATCTGATAGCCGTGCATGGCCTGATCGGCATCGGCCAGCAGAGTCAGAATCGCCAGCGTGGTGGCGCCTTTGCGCATTTGATCTACTTGTTGCATCGGGCCTCTCGATGGGGGAAGGGCCAGTCAGGTTATCGCATAAGTTTCTTAGGTATTATAGCACGACCGGCAGGGGTGTCAAATCGTCAGGGGGCGAGGCAAGCGAAGATCCTGGCTGACTGGAGCGGCGAGGCTGAACGGTACCCAATCCGCCATTCAACCAACCGATGGGAGAGAGCCAATGTCGGCAGTGAGCCAACCCAAACCGAGCACCCCGGATCGGCGCATGATCAACGTCACCGACCTGCGGACCGAAACCCGCGAGATCCTCGAGGACGCCCACTTTCGCGGCTGGCACTACATTGTTCAGCACGCCGGGCAGCCGATGATCGCGATTTTGGATCACGAGGAGTATGAGCGGCTGTTGGCCATTACCGCGAGCGCAACAGCGAAGCCCGCCTCCGCCTGCGCGGCTCGCTCAAGCTGATCTTGCCGGTGCAGACGGCCGACGAGTCGGGTGAGCGGCGCGGAGGGAGGTGGCGGAGATGAGGAGTGAAGTGGCGTGTGGAGCAATGAGTCCAATACCGTCCGCCAATAATGATCGGTCGGCCTCACGAGCTCACGGGAAGGTACCGCAACTGGTCAGCATACTCGTCCGAATCCGATGCCGCCCAGATCAAGATCAACTCGTCAATGGTCTCGCCCATCGTCATGTTGGGATTGAGGATGAAAATGCCCGGAACGTGTCGCCCGATGGCAAGATGATCCCGAAGATGCACCGGCATAGATGCCCGGTTGTTGGTCACCAGCGAAAAGCCACGGGCCTCGCACCAGAGCAAAATGTCCGGATCGCCGGTTTGTATCGGCGGCGCGACGACATCGCCGATGCACCAGACAACCATTTCAGGTTCGCGTCGCACCAGCGCCTTCCGGAAGCGCGGGTTGACGTGTTCGTCCAGCAGGTACTTGATGGTGCTCATGCTGGCTGTAACTCAAGCGACGCGCGTTTGGCCGCTTCGCGTTCGGCCTTGAGTCGGCGGAGGCGAAGCATGGCCGGAGTCGGATTGCGCGCTTGTTCTGCCCGCATACGCTCGCCGTAGTCGATCCAGGCCGCGAGATAGGCATCTATCTGGGCCTTGTTCCGCTGATAGTACAGCAATGTTGCAAGGATTTGCTCCAGGTTCAGGCTTGGAAAAACGTCAGCGATCTCCTCCGGCGTTCGGGAGCGGTAGATGTACTCGTACAACACCGACTCGATGCCGATGCGATGGCCCTTGATCCGGATGTCGTCTGGTGACAGAAAATCAAAGTAGTCTTCGAGTTGCATAGTTTGGCACTCCCGACTTTACGGATGGTTCACGGCAGAGATTATACATCAGGAGCGCGCGTTCCCCAAACCGCGCCGGAGCAAACACGAGTTGTCGGCCATGGCGTCACGGTGTATAATTCGGGCGAGGGAAGGGCATGGGGATGGTGACGAGATGAGCCAGGCAAGCAAAGAGGCGGTCGTGCAGGATCAGGCAGAACAGCCTACGTTTGTAGACAAAGGCGGGGTGTTGACAGCAGAGGGTGCGCTCCTCCAGCGCGCCGATGAGCGATTCGGTCGCCGGTCCGGCGAGGAAGCGCAAGAGCGCATCGTCGAAGCTGCCGATCAACGTCTCGCGGGCGCGCTCCAGGTTGGCCAGGTTGTACGTCCAGAACTCGCGACCCTTGCTCACCGAGCGCGCGGCAAGCCGCGGCAACAGGGCGCGCAGCTCGTGGGCTACCTGGGAATCATCCGGGAAGTCCAGTCCCTGGCGCCGGAGGAACTTGTAGAACCGATCGGTGAAGGGCAAGCTGGTGGCGAAGAAGGGGCGCAGGACCTCGGCGTCTTCGGGGCGCATGGGCAGATAAACGACCGTCTTTTCGCCGGCCGCGCGGCCGCGCAGCCGGTAGCGCAGGCGCAGCAGACTGCCATCGTAACGCCAGAGCGTCACCGCAGCCAGGTGGGGCAACAGCGCCTCGTATTCCCGCTCGGGATCGAACCAGAGGACGACCGTGTGGCTGTCAGCGCTGTCAAAATAGGACTGGAACTGCTGGGGCAAGGCTTGAATGAGCCAGGGCACTGGCGCTCAGCCAGCCGCGTCGGCCGATGCGGCAGTAGGGCCAGCCGGACACGCCGAATGACTTTCGCACAACTGCGCGGGTCGGTATCGGCTGGCAGCGAAGGGTCTGCCGCCCACCATCGTCTCAGTGGCAGGTCTGATACAGCGTCGCTCGGCTTTCGTGGTCGCCTGGGAGCGCCGCTTAACGCACCTCTTGCCGCCTCAGCAGATCCGTCGTCCGTCATGCTGTCTGTCAACTCACCCACGCGGCCAGGTCCTGGTCAACTTGAGCCAAATCCAGCAAGCGCATACTGTGTGCGCGCCAGTTCTTGCCGGTCGGGGGGGCGCTGGCGACTTCCTGGGCGAACGCGTGGCTGGCGGCGGTCCAGCCAGCCCGGGCAAAGCCCAGATAATAGATCTGCCATTGGCCCTGGCTGGGCACGACCTCCGCCGTCTTTGCGACCAGATCGGTCAGGACGCTGCGCCCGCTGGGCTCAGGGCCCCACTTGCACTCGCCTGGCGCCAGCGTCTTCTCCATCGAGTTGAGGCCCACCACATCCACCTGGGCGGCGCGCGTCCAGGCGCTGCCCACCTGATCAACCACAACGGGCAGTGTGTGCTGCGCGCTGGCACGCAGGAGCCATTCCCGGCAGATCTCTTCCCAGGTGTTGGCGCCGATGAAGTCATGCAGATGGCGCTTGATCTCTGCCAACGACTGCTCCTCGATGCCCAGGGCCAGTTGCGTCTGGCGGTTGGCGAGGAAACGATAGTAGAAGCGCAGATAGGGGTCAACGATATGATAGCGGCCCAGGCGCGAGCGTTCCGCCTGCGTTACCGGCACGCGGCGTTCCACAAAGCCCGCATCCTGCAAAATGCTCAGATATTGGGAAACGTGGCCCTGGGCCAGCCCTGTGAAAGCCGCGATCTCTCCTTGCGTGCGCGCATCGTTGGCGATGGCGCGCAAGATGCCCACGTAGTTGTGCGGATCGTTGACGAAGTCCTGCAGCAGCAGGCGCGGCTCGGCCTGCATCAGATTGTTGGCGGTCAACAGCTCGTGGCGGATATTGTCTGAGAGCGTCGCGGCAGGGTCTAGCCGCTCCCAATAGGCCGGGATCCCGCCCCAAATGGCGTAAATCGCCACCCGTTCGTCGGCATCGAAGCCTGGAAAATAGCGCGCGGTCATGCCGAAGGGCAGGGGCTGCAACCGTAGTTGCGCGGCCGCCCGTCCATAGAGCGGCGCCTGGTAAGACGACGTGTGCCGCAACATCATCCCCAGGTGCGAGCCGCAGATCACCAGAAAGAGCTTCGTGCGGCCGAGGGTATGATCCCACAGATTCTGCAACTGCCCGGCGATACTGGGAGCGATTTCCAACAGACAGGTAAACTCATCCATCAGGAGCCCCAGCCGCTCATTCTGCGCGAGCGCGGCCACCTGCTGCCACGCCTGCTGCCAGTTGGCGTAGGTGAAATCTTCCGGCGCGGGGGCCTGGGGATTGGCGAAGTTGTAAACCGCTTGGGAGAAAGCACGCAGTTGGTCGAGGGCCGAGGAGGGTTCGGCGACCCAATAGAGCGCACGCCGGGCCGGTTGCTCCTGTCCAGTTTCACCGGCGCCGGTCTGGCGCAGCCAGTACGTCAGCAGCCTGGTCTTGCCCACTCGGCGCCGGCCATAGAGGATCAGGAGCGTGGCATCCGGCCGCGCCCAGAGGCGATCCAGCAGTTGCAACTCGGCCTCGCGGCCAACAAACGATGACTTCATCTGTATTATACCTATATCTATACCTGGTCTTTATGATAATCTACCCGTATAATACAGATAATCCGGTCAGATGTCAAGTTGCGAAAAACGCGATTCCCGGCCCATGATCATTTTCAGGCGCTCAACGAGTTCCGTTCCTGCGGCTGGGCTCTGGGTCTGGCACTGCATCCGCGCCACCGCGATCAGCGCGCCGGTGACAGCCAGCGCCGATCCGCTCCAGGAGCCGCCAGGCAGACGCCGGCAACGTGATGCTATGCGCCTCGGTGGCTTCCCCCTCTACCAGCGCCTTGCGTCCCACGGCCCCGCGTGCCCCGCCTGGGCGGTCAGTGCGCGCGCTCTGGCGAGAAACGTGGAGAAAGACGTGGGCTCGACTTCGGTGGTCGGGCCAGCAGTTGCGTTGTCTGTTCGAACCTCGGCTGGTGGTACCACACGTAGCACCCTCACATGGCGCCAGCGTTTCCCTTGGACAACCTGCCACCCGAGGCGCACGGCCAAGCGCATGCCCCTGTGTTTGTCAAGCGAAAACAGACCCACTTGCTAATCGAAAACGGACCCACTTGGGGGTATCGGCCTAAACTTTGCTAATCGAAAACAGACCCATTTGC
>PHCA01000207.1 GCA_002842085.1 Chloroflexi bacterium HGW-Chloroflexi-1 | reverse complement strand
GATTGTAAAGTATGAAAAGGTCCGCTCGCCGACCTGAAAGGTGCGCGTGGGCTGGGTCGTAGCCGAAGTGACGGAGTAGGCCATTTCCAAGAGGATGTTATACGTACTCAGCGCGTACTCAAACGAGACGTAGGACGGGCGATAGAGGAGATTGGCGATCTCTTCCTCAGGCGGCAGATCGCCCTGCAAGGTATACAACCCTTTCTTGAGCCGCAAGAACAGTCCGCTCTGGGTGTATGTTTCCAGGAAGTATTTGGCTTTCGATCCGGTGGTGTGAAAGATCCGTTGGAAGTCCTGTGGGGTAAAGATGGTAATCGTTTTCCCCAACAGCTCCTGGCGGACCGACAATGGTTTCAGTAAAGTACACATTTTTGCTCCTTTCTGAAATCATCATATCATAGAGCGATCTCTCTGTCAACCGTAACATCGAAGGGAGAGCGAATGACCACTCAGGAACGGGAATTAATTAACTGTCCGGGCTGTTCAGCCGCAGTGGAGCATCCTGATCCTTCGACTGCGCTCAGGAGAGCCCGCTGTATTTTGCGGGCGTAGTCGAAGAGCCTGTCCCTTCGTGCCTCAGGGCAAGCTCTGAGCGCAGCCGAAGGAAGGCGAAGCGGTGTTCGCGTAATGGCCGCATCCTTCGACTTCACTCCGCATCCTTCGACTCCGGCCACAAACGACGTGGCCTCCGCTCAGGACGCTCCGTTCCGCTCAGAGCCTGCCCTGAACGCAGTGAAGGGATGCTCGCGGGGCATGGACAGTTATAAGATTCTCATTCCTCAACAGACAATTCCTGTTTCTTTGCCAGACCTGAAAGCCCAATACGCAACGATCAAGGACGAGGTGCGGGTCGCGATAGATCGGGTGCCGGAATCGCAGCATTTTATCCTGGGGCCAGAGGTCGAGGCGCTGGAAAGGGAAGTGGCGGCTTATTCGCAGTGCCGGTACGGCATCGGGGTGTCTTCGGGCACCGATGCGCTGCTGGTCGCGTTAATGGCGATCGAGATCAAGCCAGGCGACGAGGTGATCACGACGCCGTACACTTTCTTTGCCACAGCCGGATCCATCGCCCGCCTGGCCGCGAAGCCGGTGTTTGTGGATATTGACCCGCTGACCTACAATATTGACCCGGCCGGCATCGAGGCGGCGATTACGCCGCGCACGAAGGCCATCATGCCCGTACATCTCTTCGGTCAGATGGCGGACATGGGCCCGATTATGGCGGTCGCCCAGCGCGGCGACTTATCGCCGGTTGTTTCAGGAGTCAGGGGGCAGGAGTCAGGGGGCAGGAGTCAGCCTGCCTCACGATGCCGGTTACGACCGGCACATCAAGGCGCGGCAGATCGGCACGGAGATCTATTATCCCGTACCGATGCACGTGCAGGAATGTTTCGCCGATCTGGGCTATCGGACCGGCGACTTTCCGGCCAGCGAGCAGGCGGTGGCCGAGACGTTGGCGCTGCCGATCTACCCGGAGTTGACCGTGGCGATGTTGGCGTCGGTCGTGGGGGCGGTGGCTGGCTTCTACGCATAGGCTGATCAGTAGAGGGCTCGTTGCTGGAGGTGATCGAGATGGGCGTTATCTATGCCGGCCTGCGGTTAAAGAACCGATTGAAGAATGAAAATGTT
The DNA here is from genome assembly GCA_002842085.1 of Chloroflexi bacterium HGW-Chloroflexi-1. Taxonomy (GTDB): domain Bacteria; phylum Chloroflexota; class Anaerolineae; order CG2-30-64-16; family CG2-30-64-16; genus CG2-30-64-16. Next base: position 6,814 of record PHCA01000207.1, on the reverse strand, counting down.
ATCGAGGCGGACGCCAAAGTAGATACAGGGGCAACCTTGTTAGTGATCCCCGAGGCGATTGCCAGAGAGCTTGAACTTCCTGTAATCCGCAAACAAACAGTCAAGTATGTCAACGAAGAAACCGCCGAGCGCGAGGTAGTTTGGGGGCTTGAGGTAGAACTGTGTGGACGCAAAGGGGTCTTCGAGGCGATCGTCGAACCGAAGAAGCGCTACGTTTTGATCGGCGCCGTTGTGCTGGAGTCGCTGGATCTGATTGTCGAACCGCGGAGCCTGGGGCTGTATGCCAACCCGCGTTCGCAACTGCCAATGGCAGAGATCGAGTAGCAGGCAGTGGGATGAGGCTATCAGGTTGAAAGTCCTCTCTGTGGTCGGCGCGCGGCCGCAGTTCATCAAGGCCGCGCCGGTGAGCAAGGCACTCCGGGCGGCCGGACACACCGAAATCCTGGTGCACATCGGCCAACACTACGACGACAACATGTCGGCGGTGTTCTTCCGCGAGCTGGAAATACCCGAACCGGACTACACCTAAGCGAGTTTACCTGGATACTTGCGTGTACAACAGGCCCTTCGATATCACGTGTGATGATCGGTTGGTGAAGCGTTATCGGAGACGAGCGCAGATGGTGGGTGTATGCACGCCGACGGAGTTTGTGGAATTGGAAACAACGGGGGGTGAGCGATGACATTGCGTGTTCCAGGCGAGGCCGAGGTGCAGCGCGAAGTAGCCCAGGTGCTGGTGCAGTATTTGGCCCCAGCCAAGGTGGTGCGCTTCTGGGCGAGCTGGCAAGCTGGTCGTGGCGCGTATCTGGGATGGCGAGACGAACAGTTTGCTGACGAGTCTGTAGCGACTTTGTACGAGAAGGTGCTGGCCCACCAGGCAGCATTGCCCGCTGATGCCAGAATTCGCGGATGACACGGATGCTGGACGTGATCGAGTTGCTGCGAGCCAAGGGCGCGGACGTGCGGTATCACGATACCTGCGTGCCGACCGTCTCACACAACGGGTACGAGATACAGGGTGAGCCTGATCTGGACGTGGCGCAGGACAGGTTTCACGAATTGACACGAAAGAAGCCTCAATGAAAACCGGAAGGCTGTTCCGTGGATGGTAGCGGTCGAGCAGGTACCGGAATTGGGAGGGGCAGCGATGAGCAACGGGCAAGCGGTTCTTCTGTCGGTTGTCTTGGAAGCGAACGATGATGGTTATCTGGCGTCGGTGCCAGGCTTGCAGGGGGCTTTTGCTGAGGGCGACACGGTCGAGGAAGCTGTTTTCAATTGCGTGGATGTTGCCAAGCTGATCTTGGCCTATCGGGCAGAACGCGACGATAGCCCGGCACTCAACAGGATCGAGTTGACACCCAATACGCGTATGACGATGGCCATTCCCGTTGGAGTTGCTTGACGTGGCAGAACTGCGGGAGCTAAACTATCAGGAGATCACCCGCCGCTTGCGCAAATTGGGGTTTCGGTTGTATCGCCAGGGCAAAGGCTCGCATGAGCTTTGGGTACGCGATGCAGACGGTCGAGTGGTGCCAGTGCCGCATGATCGGGGCAAGGCTATCCGTAAAGGAACCGTCAGGGCGATCATTCGCGAAGTCGGGTCGGACGTGACTGAGTTCATGGAACTGTGATCCCCATGTTGACACCATGAGTTCTCGCCACGAATTGACACGAAAAGAAAAACCTTAGTGCAAATTCATGTAATTCGTGCTCAGGGCAGGCTCCTTCGACTTCGCTCAGGGCAGGCTCCTTCGACTTCGCTCAGGGCAGGCTCCTTCGACTTCGCTCAGGGCAGGCTCCTTCGACTTCACTCAAAACAGGCTCCTTCGACTCCGCTCAGGACAGGCCTGCGGCAGTTGGCCGACATCCGCCGTGCCCTGAATGAATGCAAGCCAGACGTGATCATTCACTTGGCGGCGCGCGTGGGCGGGATCGGCGCGCACCGCGCGCACCCCGCCGAGTTCTTTTACGACAATCCTTCGACAGGCTCAGGACAGGCCTGATGATGGGCGTGCCGCTGATGCACGAAGCGTGGCGGGCCGGCGTAAGCAAGTTCGTGGCGCTCGGTACGGTGTGCGCTTATCCCAAGTTTACTCCCGTGCCGTTTCGTGAAGAGGATTTGTGGAACGGCTACCCCGAGGAAACTAACGCGCCGTATGGCCTGGCGAAGAAGATGTTGCTGGTGCAGAGCCAGGCCTATCGGCAACAGTACGGGTTCAACAGCATCTTCCTGATGCCGGTCAACCTGTACGGCCCTGGCGACAACTTCGACCCAGAATCGTCGCACGTGATCCCGGCGCTGATCAAGAAGTGTGTGGACGCGCGAGAAGTGGGCCAGGATCACATTGTGGCCTGGGGCGACGGCAGCCCGACGCGGGAGTTCCTGTATGTGGAGGACGCGGCCGAAGGGATCCTGCTGGCGGCCGAACGGTACAACGACAGCCAGCCGGTGAATCTGGGCAGTGCGTTCGAGATCAGTATCAAAGAGTTGACAGAGACGATCGCTCGCCTGACGGGGTTCAATGGGCAAATCAATTGGGACGCGAGCAAACCCAACGGGCAGCCGCGGCGCAAGCTGGATGTCAGTCGGGCCAAGGCGGGGTTCGGGTTTGAGGCGACGATGCCATTCGAGGAAGGGCTGCGGCGAACGATCCAGTGGTACGGGTCGTGGCGGCTGGCTGATAGGACCGCAGGCTCGTATTGATTTCGGATTTCGGATTGGGGATTGCGAATTTGAGTTCGGATTGCGAATGTCGGATTTTGGATTTCCAAACTCGGAATTTCACAGTGTAAGATTCCAGGCAGTTGGTGTCCTCCAATAACTGAAGCTCCTCATCTTGGGCAATGAGGCCGCGTTCAAGAAGATCTTCGCTGTTTTGCGGCGAGCCTGCTCGAAGGACCGGCTGGAAAGTACGGGGTTGTTGTGGAATGTTTACCTGGTGAGGCGACGCAATAGCAATTTGTCAGCATCGCTGATTTATGGTAGAGTTGCCAGGTTTCCAGCGGTGGTGGGTCAGAGGAGCTGACCAGGAAGTGGGTCCCACAGGCCCGCACAACGGGCTGGACCGTTGCAGCGACGGTGTTTCTCGCTCCGGGCAGTCCTGTATAGGTGTTCTTCCTTTACCTTGCCGTCGGTGGCGGCGAGGCGGCGGCGCTTGGGAGGATGTGATTTCGGATTTCGGATGGTTCGGCTGCGCTCACCACAGGTTTTCAAATTCCCAATTCCACATTCCAAATTCGAAATGACATTTGCTCGGGATGGGTTGCACGAGTTAGCACGAAGGGTTCTCGCCACGAATCCTTCGATTGGACTCAGAGCTTGCCCTGAGGCACGAAGGGACAGGTTGCACGAATTAGCACGAAGAGAAAATAATTAGTGAAAATTCGGGTAATTCGTGGCAAAGAGGACGCTGATTTCCGCCACGAATCCTTCGACTGCGCTCAGAGCTTGCCTTGAGGCACGAAGGGACAGGTTTCACGAATTGACACGAAAAACAAGAACACCTTCGTGCAAATTCGTGTAATTCGTGGCAAAGAGGACGTTGATTCTCGCCACGAATCCTTCGACCCTTCGACTTCGCTCAGGGCAGGCTCCTTCGACTTCGCTCAGGGCAGGCTCTTTCGACAAGCTCAGGGCAGGCTCCTTCGACTTCGCTCAGGACAGGCTGGGCCCTTCGACAGGCCCTTCGATAAACTCAGGATGTAACTCAGGATGTACTCAGGAGGGGCCTCAGGATGGGCGCGGCGGAAATCACCGAGGGCCTGTTCCTTCACTCCGTTCAGGACAAGCTCTGAGCCTGCCGCAGGATGACCTCCAGTCATCGTCCCGCGCAGCAGCCAGTACGACCCTTCGACTTCGCCCCCCCTTCGGCTTGGCCCTTCGACAGGCTCAGGACACCGCTCAGGACACGGCTCAGGGCAGGCTTTGCTCAGAGCTTGCCCTGAGGCACGAAGGGACAGGTTGCACGAATTAGCACGAAGAGAAAATGATTAGTGAAAATTCGTGTAATTCGTGGCAAAGAAAACGTTGATTCTCGCCACGAATCCTTCGGCTGAGCTCAGAGCTTGCCCTGAAGCACGAAGGGACAGGTTGCACGAATTGACACGAAGGAAACCTGAGTGCAAATTCGTGTAATTCGTGGCAAAACAACCGGTGTGGATGCGTGGCAAATTTGAGGCGGAGCGAGTGCATGGGTCGCGGCGCCTGGCCGGATGGTGTTGAATACTGGAACAACCAGCGTGTGATGGTGACAGGCGGCGCGGGGTGCTTGGGCCGGTACGTCGTATGTGTCGGAGAAGCGTTCTTTGATTGCCCAAGGCTGGGCACGCGTCCGGCTGAGGGCACCGCGTGAGGGAGCGATAGATGGCAAAGACCGCGCTTGAGTTAACGCCTCAGGAATGGCAAGCTTATCGGCCCGACCAAATGAGCCGGCGCCTGAGCGGCCCGTCTGATCCGGGGATGCGTCTCCGCCGACAACGGGCCTGGCGTGTGGCGCGCCAGGCGGCCAAGGTGCTGCGTGAGCAATTCGGCGCCCAACGCGTGGTCATCTTCGGCTCACTGGCTCAGCGTGGCTGGTTTACACAGTGGTCTGACATTGACCTGGCCGCTTGGGGCGTTCCAGACGAACGTTTCTATCAAGCTGTAGCAACGATCACCGCGTTGAGTCCAGCGTTCAAAGTGGACCTGATAGACCCCGAAACGTGCCGGCCGCGCCTGCGACAGGCGATCGAGCGTGAAGGGATCGAGCTATGAGCGCTCGTTTGGGGCAACTGGCCGATCGGATACGCTCAGAGTTGGATGAACTCGAGCGGGTCGTCTTCCGGGCCGGAGAAGGCTGGCAACGCGCCATGCGTTCGGCGGATGACTATTACCTCGATGGCGTGGCCCTCAATCTGCACGGCTTCTACGCTGGGCTTGAGCGCACCTTTGAACTGATCGCAACGGTTGTGGATGGTAAAAGGCCTGAAGGCGAGAACTGGCATCAAGCCTTGTTGCAGCAGATGACTGTCGAGACGCCAACTATACGCCCGGCGGTCATCTCGGAGGCCGTTTGCAGGCAACTGGACGAGTATCGAGGGTTCCGACACGTGGTGCGCAACGTCTACACCTTCAAATTCGATCCTGCCAAAGTTGGTAAACTGATAGCGGCTGCGCCAGGGGTTTTCCGGCAGGTCCGTGCAGAGTTGCTGGCGTTCGCTGAGTTCTTGGAACATCGTCAAGGTTAGGATCGCACCGAGGATGCGGGAGCTGGGGGGCCATTTTCTGACCAGGCCCTTCGACGGCGCGCAGGCCAGGCTTCGGCGCCGAATCGCTCCAGCGTGAGCGGGTGGTGAAGTGATCCGCTACGATTCGCCACGAATCCTTCGACTGCGCTCAGGACAGGTTGCACGAATTGACACGAAAGAAAAACCTTAGTGAAAATTCGTGTAATTCGTGGCAAAGAGGACGTTGATTTTCGCCACGAATCCTTCGATTGAACTCAGAGCTTGCCCTGAGGCACGCAGGGACAGGTTGCACGAATTAGCACGAAGAGAAAATGATTACTCCCGGTTCGCTCATTTTTAACCAAGTATTCAAGATTTGACTGGCGCCGGCATTCAATTTGTGTACAACGGAGACGATCATTGACGACAATTGCATGGTTTGGCGTCATATATGCAGTAATGGCACGAAAAAGCCGTGCGTTGCTGCGAATGAAACCTTGAATAGCAACGGAAATATCAGCGAACCGTGAGTGATTAGTGAAAATTCTGCGGATTTGGAAATAGCGGGGACTACTCGTAGATAAAGAGCAGAAGGAGTCCTTGCAATCCTCACGAATATCGGCAGGATCAGCAAATTGCAAGAATAAATCCACTAAGACAACCAAGTCGCGAACATAAATTCGAAATCCGATGAACCGGAGCCCTCATTCTTGCCATCCAAGCATCTCTTCATTGACTGGTCGGGCGATCTGGGATTCAAGTTCGGTCGTGGTTCTACAACCCACCTGGTGATCGCCGTGGTCAGTACTGTGGATTATGCAGCGCTTCAGAAGCTTATTTCGGGCTTTCGTACCGAACGGGGGTTGCACAAAGCCTACGAGTTTCACCATGCTCACATCCCTGAAGCCGAACGGGCAGCCTTCTGCGATGCGCTGCACGACGTGAGTCTCCAGGCATGGGTACTGGTAGTGGACAAGAGGAGGCTCTCCGGAAGCTTCCAGCGGCGCAATCAGTACGATCTGTTTGGTGAGTTCATTGCCACTCTCGCTGATCAGCTTCCTGCGGAGGCAGTTGAAAATGCCTTTGTGATGATTGACGCGCATGCCACTACGACAAAGCTTACACGCAGAATTCGCGTGGCCATGTCCAGGGCGTTGCGGGCGCGAGAGATACAACCGGGGATCAAGAAGGTGCGTGGGTACCCGGCGCATAGTGAGGATGGCTTACAGTTGGCAGACATGTTGGCAGGGGCGGTAGTGGAGAGCAAGGTCAAAGGCGGGATTGATCACCTGGCTGGCCTGGAGGACAGGGTGAGGGTCATATGGTTCGAGGAGAGCGAAGCCGGGAAATAAAACGCCTCGGGCTATCCGGGATATGGCCCCACAGGGCATTGAACCACCCGGCCTGCGGCGGGGAAACCGCCACTTTTTCGCCCGAGGGAAACGGCACGTCAGCGCGCCCGTTTTTGTTCACCCATATTATAACCCAGGAAAGGGTGGATGTCAAATGGGCGAATTGACTCACGCTAAATCTTACTTTGGGGAAATCGTTGCCTCATGGGATAATCTTACCTGACGCTTGCCGTTCCGCAGGCGCCAGGAGAAAGTGA
>PHCA01000206.1:6186-8400 GCA_002842085.1 Chloroflexi bacterium HGW-Chloroflexi-1 | reverse complement strand
CCTGGCGCTCGCCGACCGGCCGGCCGACGTCCTGCGCGTCATGGTCTGGCTTTTCTTTCCCGGCCCGCATTGGCTGGCGGAACGGTATCGGCCGCAGGGTCGCTGGCGGCCGTGGGTGGCCTGTCTCTGGCATCCTCTGTTCGTCCTTTCGCAAGGGATTCGGAGCCTGTGGAAGATTCTGACTGGCCGGGGCGAAACGCGGAGACAAGAAAACAAGTAGGCCGGGATATGATAAGACCGAGGCGGTGATCAAAACTGGACATTTGAGTTGACGGGTGAGTTGCTGACAGACCGTTCGACGCCGTTTGAGGTGCTTCCGATTTCGCTCGCGATGTTTTCCCTTCCGGATCACACACGTCTTCGCTTGACAGAGATGCCAGTTCTGCGGTATAATTAGGTCACTTAACCTATAGGTTAAATGACCTAATGTGGTGATCTGCTGTACTGGACAAGGAGGCCTTTCGCGATGCGCTATTGCTACCCCCAGGAACAACAGGAACTCTTCACCAATCGCCAGACCGAGCTGGCAGAACTGGCTCATTACCTGGATACCCTGTTGCGCGGGCAGCCGGAACACGCCGCAATTTTCGGCCCCCGGCGCATTGGCAAGACCCTGCTCCTTAAGGAGTTCCTCCGCCAAACGCTGGGTCAGAAGACTGCTGTAGCCCCCGTGTATATGGACTTCACTTTTTTGTGCAGTTCGCCTGAGCAGTTCGCTACGGGTTATGTGGGCCACATCTGCTATTGGCTCACCACACAGGGAAAGGAAAACCCAGAGCCATACCTGACTCCCACGGAGTTGTCTACTCAACTCCTGCTGGTCGGTGAGCGCGACCTCTATAAGGCCATTCAACCCATCACACGCCTGCTGGAGCGCGCGCATGTTGATCGTCAGGCCCTTCTACGCCAGACCTTTCGCTTACCTCAGGTCATTGGGGAGCAGCGCGGAATCCCCTTACTCCTGATCTGCGACGAGTTCCAAGAGATCCGGACACTGGAGAGGTTCGCCGAGTCCAAGAATGTCCTGGCGCTCTTCCGGGCTGCGCTCCAGTCCCAAGAGGGGGTCCTTTACCTGCTTGCCGGATCAGCCGTCACGGTCTTGACCCAAATCCTCTCTGATCCTGCTGCCCCGCTCTTCGCTCAGTTTGCCAAGCTACCGCTGGGACCATTCTCCCGGGAGGGAACGGCTCAGTTGGTGGCCAGGCTTCTGCCCGAGGCGACGGATTCGGAGATCGCTTTCACGATTCACCATCTGACCGGCGGCTACCCTTTCTACATCCAGGCGCTTTGCCGGCGAACCGCGACGCGCGTGGCAGCGTTAGGGATGCCACTCTCGCCAGAGACAGCCAAAGAAGCCTTTGTGGTGGAGACCCTATCTCCAAGCGGCCGTATCTACGATTTCTGTCGCTACATCTACGACCTTTCCCTGCAGCAGGCCGCGGGCTATGGTTCCCTCAAGGCGATTCTGCAAGTCCTGGCTGCCGATGAGGGGCTGACGGTCGCAGACGTAGCGCGCCGGCTTCGGGTAACATCAGCTACGGCCAGTGACTACCTGCGGTGGTTGCGGGAGGTAAGCCTGGTGTCCTTGCAAGCGGGGCGTTATTATTTCCGCGATCCCGTCTTGCGCTACTGGGTGGCCTATGCCACCCAAGGGATAGAAGTGAGTGCTCAGGCGGCGGGAGTGGACATTGCCGACATGATCGCCAAACTGGATGGCTTATTCCAGAGGGCTAGCACCGAACTGGGGGTCTCGCAGGAGGCCCAGGTACGAGAGATACTACGCCGGTTTGCCGAGCAAGAAGCAGAAGGCCGGCTGCTTGGTCTACCGCAGGATGTGGTCCGATTACCACGGGTTATCAGCGTTGATTCGTATCGCTCGTCGGACGGACAGGTAGAGTTAGATGCCGTGGCCAGATTAGCAACGGGAGAAAGCTGGGTTGCAGAGGTGAAATGGGGCGGACGGCAGGTAGGCAGGCGGGAACTGGAGCGTCTACAAGCCAAGGTGAAGGCTGTCCAATTGCCGACTTGCTCAACACTCTGGTGCGTCTCCCGAACTGGCTTCAGCCAGGATGCCAGGGACTATGCCAGTGAGCAAGGTATTCTGCTCACCGATCGTGCTGGCTTGGCGGCCTTGGCGCGGACAGTAAACCTGGGATAGCTTCGTGGCTCGGGCGCGCCAGTTTCGGCTGACCGCGGCCTGCTACTTCGTGCTTG
>PHCA01000206.1:0-6134 GCA_002842085.1 Chloroflexi bacterium HGW-Chloroflexi-1 | reverse complement strand
CCTGGCGCTCGCCGACCGGCCGGCCGACGTCCTGCGCGTCATGGTCTGGCTTTTCTTTCCCGGCCCGCATTGGCTGGCGGAACGGTATCGGCCGCAGGGCCGCTGGCGGCCGTGGGTGGCGTGTTTGTGGCATCCGTGGGTGGTTCTGTCGCAGGGGGTGCTGGGTCTCAGGGCGCTCCTCAAGCCGTGATGAGCCGCCCGGCAGATGGAATCGTGCCGGCTCAAGCTGAAAAGCCGCCTCAGCGGCTCAAAACCAGCGCCTGAGAGCCTGCCCCTTCACTGCGTTCAGAGCCTGCCCTGAGAGCAGCGAAGGGGCAAGCTCTGAGCGCAGTCGAAGGGGCGCTTCTGGAATTGCTGTGCCCATGTACGCCGAGTTGACAGATGAGCAAATCTATTACGTGGCGGAGACACTGAAGGCGGCGCGGGGGGAACGCGGATGGACGCCGACGCACTCTGGATTTTGGGGGACAGTTTGACTCTTAGCGCGGCGCATGTTACAATGAAGTTGATCGGGCCAGGGATAGGTTAACTTTGCAGATCGGAGCATGGGCATGACCTTATACGCGGCGCAACTTCTTGAACGGGCAACGCAGGTGCTTCCCGCGTCAAGCGATGACTTCCTGTTGAGAGGGATCACGGCCGAGGCGACTGATCGTCTAGTCGCCCTGAAGAAGGCCGATTTGCGTTTGCGCGCCCGATATGGTTTTCTGGAAAAGCTACAACGGCGGATCGGAATCGAAGGTGTTTCTCCAGATGACCATCTTCTCTACACCGACTTGCTGGAGTGGCGAGCCATTCGGCACGAGCTATCGGCCTTGGTGGATCTCCTGGAGACACTCTGACCGTGTGGTATGGCCCTGTTCTCAAGAGTCTGCGCAGCAGCAGTCTGTTCGTCGAGGTCTCGCTCATTGGAGCCAAAGTTCGGGCTTCGTTGAGCGAGACCTTGTTCCTTGACATTCACTTCGACCCGACCACCGGCAGCTATTCGTACGCCCTTGTTGATCTGACCTCGCCGTATTCGGGAGACAAGCGGATCCTCGGCTGGGATGACTGTCCTAACCCGGCCAAGCCGGAACCAAAGCGGTGAAAGTGGATAGACAAATCCTTGCACAGAAAGCAAGAATCTCACGGGTTAGGCCCTCACGAGAGCGTGGAGGCTATCCGCCGGTTGTCCAGTTACCCCCATCACTTTCAGCGACGAGTGCCCAACGGCGAGTGGATCTTCGAAGAGTCGCCGATGCAAGGCGACGTTGAGCGCGAGATGAGCTTGGTTTTGGATACCCTCAGCAGACACCTCAGCCATGAATCTCCCTAGTTTCAATATCCAAAAGCGGGGGCGGCTCCCATGCCGCCGGCGTCGGGCGTGGGAGCCCGACCTGCAAGCCCCGAAGTATTGAGAAGATACCTGCCCTCATTGAGTTTGAGTCGCTCATCAACATCTGTCCGCGGCTGGGCAACCGCACCGCAGTATCGTGATCCAGAGCGAGAGTTTGCGCCGAGACGTGGAAGCTATCACCAGCGAGTTGTTGGGGGGTGTCCTATGAAGAATCAAGAGCGGATCCGGGAGCGCTACCTGAGAGATCCGCTGTCGGTGCGGCTGGCCGGCCTGGCGGCCGATCTGTCCCGCGTCGCATCTTCGGCTCGTCGCGAGACGGGCGGCGAAGCGGTCGCGGCGATGCTCGAAGAAAGCCAATACCTCATCGAGTGGATGGGCGCCGAGGCCCCGGTCGAGGTGGCCGAGGAGCTGGTCAACCTGCAGGTGATGCTGGCACTGTGGCGCAGGGCCTGGCCCGAGGCGCAACACAGCCAGCTTCGACGGAGCCTGCTGGCTGTCCAGGCGAAGCAGTGGACGGATCGGGTGTTGGGCTACTCCGGATTAGCGATGGAGCTTGAGAGTTGGCAAGCGACTGCCGGTGAGGTGCTTATGGACTTCGAGGCTCCGCGCGATCGCCGGATGTTGCGATTAGAGTGAACGCGCAGCAAAACGAGACCTCGATGGTGGGCGGCAGGCGGGCGCGGCTCCGGGTGGCTGCCCGCTGGCTGACCCGTGTCGAGTTGCCCCTGCTCCTCCCCCTGTTCTTGGCCGGCGCGGTCTCCACCCGCGCGTGGCCCGCGCTCCTGGTGGCCGCGCTGCTCTTCTGGCCGCTCCGTTGGCTGGCCTATGGCCGGCTCACCGTTCGTACGCCGGCCGATTGGCCCCTCGGCCTGCTGCTGCTCACCATCCCCGTCATCCTCTGGGCGACCGCCCTGCCCGACGTGACGCGGCCGCAGGTTTTGCGGCTGCTGGCTGGACTGGCGCTCTACTGCGCGATCGCCAACTGGACGAACTCGCCGGCGCGGCTGCGCACGCTCACGGCGGGCTTCATGGCAGCCGGGCTGCTGCTCGCGGCCAGCGCGCCGGTCAGCGTGCAGTGGATGGCCGGCGGGAAGCTCACCTTCATCCCCGAGGCGATCTACCGCCGGCTCCCGCTGCTCCTGGCCGATCCGATCCATCCCAACGTCATGGCCGGGGCGTTAGCCGTCCTGCTGCCGTGCGCGCTGGGGCCGCTCCTGTTCGGCTGGGGGCGCCTGCGCTGGCCCGAGCGGGTCTTGGGAGGGCTGGCCTCGGCCGCGATGCTCGGCGTGGTGATCCTCACCAAGTCGCGCGGCGGATTGATGGCGCTCGGGGCCGTGCTGGTCGTGTTGGCAGCCTTGCGCTGGCGCTTTGGCTGGCTGACCGCGCCCCTCGCGGCGGTGGCGGGCCTCGCCTGTAGTCGCTTCGAAGATCCGATACCATCCCCATGAGCGCGCGGGCCTGGGCCGGCATGAAGGGTGACAGGGTGACGGGCGAGGCTGTTGTCCGCGGGGCGGCGACGGCTTCCTGTTTTTTCGGGGCTGGTGCGGGGTAGCGGGCGGCTTGCGCTTTAGTGTCCGCGGGTGTATGATGTGTCTCAGTGGATGGATTCACAGTGAGATTGGGTCATGGAGATGGATCAAATGACTACAACGATGCGTGCAAGTGCGCAGACCCTGACGAGAATTCAGAATCTCGCGCAGCTCTACCGGAGCGGTTATCGTAGCAGTACCGTAGATACCACCATTGACAAGTTGCTCACGATGGAGGGTGCAAAGGCGCAACGCGAGCTGCTTGACCTGGAGGAGCGATTGCGCGCGTTTGAAAGGCAGTATCAGCTTTCATCGGACGAATTCCATCGGCGTTTTCGTGCTGGTGAGCTGGGCGACTCAGCCGATATGTTTGAGTGGAGCGCCTTCTACCAGATGCGGACCTCTGTTCGCGAGCGACTTGCTATGTTGCACGGTGGGGCGGCGTGATGGATGCAGCCGCCTATCTCGAAACGATCAAGCTCAAGCTTGCCAGCAGCCCGGTCGTCAGAAGCGTGGTGATCGTGCAAGAGCGCAGCTTGCCGGATCAGGGTTTCTTCCGAGCGCGGCTCACCCTGCAAAACGACGATTTTGTGGAGGTGACTGAGTACTTCGTTGTCGAGAGGGGCAGGGTTCGCACCGTGGAGTATCGCTATCAATGGATGGACGCGACTCAGCAAAAGCTCCGCAAACGGTGGGACAACGCTGAACACCATCGGAACTTGCCGAGTTTTCCTCATCACGTGCATGTTGGCAAAGAAGATCGTGTTGAGCCGGGTCGGTCGCTGGGTATTATGGAGTTGATCGGTGTCATCGAGAGCGAGGTCGCGGCGCAGTGAGGACCGAATCTAGCGGGTTGCCATGAAGACGTTAGAAAAGATGCCTCTTGGTGAATATGAGACGGTGATCGAACGCTTTATCGAGGAGGCGGCCCGGTGGGATGGCGCGCTCCCCGTCGAGACCTTTTTTGACGCCTGGGCAGCGCTTGAAAGCCGGAAGGACCAGGTTGCGAAGCAATCCCCCTATCACAACGAGGAGATTGCTTCGTCGCAAAGAACGCTCCTCGCAATGACCCAATGCACTGAATTCATTTCCGCTCAGTATAGAAGTCCAGGCCGAGGTCAAGGGTGATCGCCTGGTGTTAGCCGCGCCGCCAGATAGCTCGTTGCGAGTGCAAGATAATCGCATCTGGCTTCAGGATGGTCGGCAGGTGGTGCTTCGGCTGGTAGGTGCTCCCGTGGCGGCGACCGGCTGAGGCGGCGATACTCGCGGGGGCGCTGTCTGATGATCTCGACGGACAAGGCGGTCAACCCGACCAGCGTCATGGGCGCGTCGAAACGCGTGGCCGAGCTGCTGGTGCACGATGCGGCGCAGCGCACCGGCCGGCCCTACGTGGCGGTCCGCTTCGGCAACGTATTGGGGTCGCGTGGCAGCGTGGTGCTCACCTTCAAGAAGCAAATTGCCGCGGGCGGGCCGATCACCGTGACGCACCCGGAGATGCGGCGCTACTTCATGCCTGCACTGAGCTTGTCGAAGTGACGATCGAGCGGGGGGGTGCGTGCAACTTCCGACCTGGAACGGGGGATAGACGCCCTGATCGCGGCGGCGCAGCGGGATGATGTGGAGACGGTGCGCCGGTTGCTCAGCGAGTTGGTGCCGGAGTATCGGGGGACAGGGTGACACGGTGACACGGTGATGGGGTGACAGGGTGACGGGCGAGGCTGTTGTCTGCGGGGCGGCGACGGCTTCCTGTTTTTGGGGGCCGGTGCGGGGCCGCGTCGGCTTGCGCTTTAGTGTCCGCGGGTGTATGATGTGTCCAAGTGGGCAGACTGGCAGTGAGATTGCGTCACGGAGATGGATCAAATGACTACAACGATGCGTGCAAGTGCGCAGACCCTGACGAGAATTCAGAGGCAACAGCGGGGGGGCAACTGCGTAAGGAGGTAGTGACATGGAAACCCTGGATTTACGTCAATACGACGAATGGCTGGCGCTGCACATGGATGAATGGGCGCTGCAGTATCCCGAAAAGACGTTGGCCATCCACGCCGGCAAGGTTGTGTTCAGCGGAGATGCCGAGGTGGACGTTCACCGGTGGGTGCGTCAGGCTGGCTTGCAGCCGATGCCGTTGGTTTTTCGGGTTCCTAGAGAGGAAGACCTTCAGTCCATCCTATAAGCGCACTGCTTAAGGGGGAGACAAACTCATGCCAGAGGTCTTTCGCTATAAACCTTTGCGTGGCCGGTTGTCGCCAATGGTCACAATCGGTGTCGTGGGCTTTGACTATCGGGCCGGAAATCGGATCTATGTGCAGGTTGGTGATGGCAGCTTCATCCCGATTTACTTGCATGACATCGAGGTTCAAGTGGGGGCGGATCGGTTTGTGACCAAGATTGCCTTCTCCGACAAGTTGGGCGTCACGTTCCATCTCTTGGGGCGAATGGGCATCTTTGATCGGTTCAAGGTGTGCTTCAATGACCGGCAAGGTGTTCTAACATTCGAAGCCTTGGCTTCACAATGAAGCTATCATTTTGCTGGCCGTGCAACTGCTGCCGGGTGCATGGCCCTGCCGCGTTCGATTCCCCTCATCTTCCTGCTGCTGGCGCTGGTTGCTACGGCCGGTCCGCGTTTCGCCTTGCGTCTATCGGCGCGCTCGCTCGCGTTCAAGCGATCCAACGGCAAAGACAGCGGCGCCCGGCCCCAGCCGGTGCTCATCATGGGTGCGGGCGACGCGGGCGCCATGATCGTCCGCGAGTTGCAAAACAACCCGCACCTGGGCCTTGGAGCCGGTCGGCTTCCTGGATGACAACGCCTGTGCCCGCACAGGTAGGCAAGCACGAGGTGAAGATCCACGGCGTACCGGTGTTGGGCGACTCCTTCGACTCTACTCAGGACAGGCACGCGCTCCCCGACGCGGTCAAGAAGTACCAGGTCCGGCAGGTGATCATCGCCATGCCCACTGCGCGGGGGGTGGAGATTCGCGACATCGTGCGCATCTGCGGCGAGGCAGGCGTACAGGCGCGGATCATCCCCGGCATCTATGAGCTGCTGGACGGCAGCGTCAGCGTCAAGCAGGTGCGCGACGTGCGGATCGAGGATCTGCTGCGCCGCGAGCCGGTGCAGACCGACGTCAGCGTAGTGAGCGGCATGTTGCGGGGCAAGCGCGTGCTCGTCACGGGCGCGGGCGGCTCCATTGGCTCCGAGCTGTGCCGGCAGATCATCCGCTTGCAAACTGCAAACTGCAAATAGCAAATGGCAAACTGCAAACTGCAAA
>PHCA01000205.1 GCA_002842085.1 Chloroflexi bacterium HGW-Chloroflexi-1 | reverse complement strand
ATGAAGCCCTCTTTCTCCGTCGAAGCGGT
Organism: Chloroflexi bacterium HGW-Chloroflexi-1; assembly: GCA_002842085.1. GTDB lineage: Bacteria > Chloroflexota > Anaerolineae > CG2-30-64-16 > CG2-30-64-16 > CG2-30-64-16. The sequence goes on along the minus strand of PHCA01000205.1, from coordinate 6,499 downwards.
TTCCGTTGCGGCGGCGCTGGCCACTATCGATGTGTTGGAGAAGACGAACGGCGTAGCCCATCTGTGGGCAATGGGCCAGCGCTTTATCGATGGCGTTAATTCGGTGATTGCCCGCATGCACTTGCAAGAAGAAGTGGAGGCACAGCCGTGGAACGTGCCGCCGATGCCTTTTATATGGTTCAAGGGGCCGCATGGGGAACGTCGAGAGGCCATGCGTGAACACTTCTATCGAGAATTGACTAACCGTGGTGTGTTGATGCTCTCAGACCACATGAACTTCGTAAACTTGGCACACTCCGCCGAAGACATTGATGCGGCGATCGATGCCTGTGAAAGATCGCTCCGCTTGGTGAAGGATGCGTGACTCAAGCGGGGCCGATACAGACTTGCGCCCAATGATGAAAGGATCACCAACATGCAAGATCCAGCGAACACACTTCAAGCCCGGCAGAGTCTTGCCGCCAAGATCAATGAAATTCGCGGCTATCCGCTGCCGCGGGGGCTTCACTACACCGAAGCCGCACATCAAAGATACTTGATCGAAATGTCGATAGACTATCTAACCCCCAAGGGCGCGGTCTACAAACGAGAAGCGTTGAGCGCGCGCTATGCTCGAACCATCCTCGATGCCGCGTTCTTCGTCGCTCCGGTCAAGTACGTGTGGGAATGCGTTGTGTTCTCTTCGGGGCAGAACCAGGCATCGATGAAGTCTATCGATTGGAAATTTGCCCAAGGCGAGAGCTTTCGTTCCTTTCTCCTTTTTTCAGACAATGGTCGTGACCTCCCCCATCCGGCACGCTCCGCGTCGGCGTCCACAGGTGGCGCGATGCAGGAATTGCCTCGCATTGAATTAGACTACGCGTCCTTGCCGAAGGCCCCGGCGGTGAATCTGCTGCGCGTGCTCAGTTGGGACGTCATCACCTTTGACATGTTCACATCGCAACTTGGTACCCTGGCTGAATTGAACCAGCTCGGCGCGACGACCGAAGTTACGGCTATGTCGAATACACTCGGCCAATTCGACTTCCCGCAGTATTCTCCTGCCTCTTTCTTCAAGAATGGGACACTCACCGCAACCTGCGTAGGCTATGGTGTCTGGAAGGGCAAGCCGTGCGTCATCTACGAATACTCTTGCGGACGGTCGGAGTTCGATGTGCATGCCGAGCCGGAAGTGGCAAGTCTCAAACAGCAAGGCAGTTCGTTTTATTCCGGTAAACTATGGCTCGATATCGAAAGCGGTGACTTGGCCGCAGGTGATATGACCGAGACAATCATCGCAACGGTGATCCGAAGTGATAAAAAGGTCGTCCCCGTTCAAAAACGAAGGCGAGTGTGCGTCGAGTGCATTGAAAGAAGAGAATCCCCGGACGAGTAATGGGATGACCACGCGGTCACGATTCAAGTCGAGAGTCGTGGGATAGACTTGAAAGAGGCCTGCAATCGCGCCGTCGAGTTCAGCCGACGCCTCGCGCAGTTCATCGCTCGAAATGAAAAGGAATTCAACGATCTCCCGAGGGCTCTCCGCGCCGTAGCGTCCATGGGATTTCAAAGTCTCGCCGGCCAGAGTATTACAGACTGGGTGCGGACGGCGGCCGACTTGACTGCCCTTCTCGAACGGATCGCGCTAGTCCCGACTTCGTCGGCACATGTGTTGTTCCAAGAACAATACCCCGGTCTCAAGAACTTGCTGATCAAATTTGTTGCCTATACCCATGTGGCGTTGGATGAATCGCGTCGGTTCTACACTGATCCCGAAATATTGAGCGAGGTGGATGAGATAATGCAGCAAGGCCGGTCGGATATCAACGTTCTCATCAGCGCGCTTGATGATCTAAACGGAGCATTGCAAGCGCGAGTCCCTGGAGCCTGGGTTGCCAGCCAACATGCACACATCGACCAGGCTGCACAGAACTTGGCGGGTGCATCGCCATTGCCCCAGGAGGCCCGCCCCGGACAAAGACTCGCGTCCAAAACACGGAACGGACCCGACCGGGAGAACATGATCGAGGTCGATAACCTCTCCAAGAAATTTGGGACCTTAAGAGCGGTTGACTCGGTCTCCTTCTCGGTAAATTGCGGCGAAATATTCGGTTTCCTCGGCCCCAATGGCGCGGGAAAGACGACGACTGTGCGCATGCTGATTGGCCTGACGCATCCTTCGGGCGGCAGTGCCCACATCGGCGGGTATGATTGCGTGACTCAAAGGGGAGCCGTGCATCGCATCACGGGAGTCGTCTTTGAGATTCCCACGCTGTACGTTCGATTGTCAGTTAGGGAAAATCTTCTCCTCTTTGCCCGATTATATGATGTGCCGAACGTCCGATTGGAACAGTTGATGGCCCAATTGGGACTGAAGGAGGTGCAGCAGAAACAGGCCGGACAACTATCTAAGGGCTGGAAACAGCGCGTGCTCATCGCCCGCGCTCTGCTACACGATCCTGAGGTTCTCTTCTTGGATGAGCCGACCAGCGGCCTTGACCCCAATTCGGCTAAACTGATACGTGACATGATTCAAGAGCTACGGCGTAGCGGTGTGACGATTTTTCTGTGTACTCATGACATGCACGAGGCGGATGAGCTGTGCGATCGGATCGGGTTCATATACAAAGGCCGACTCGTGGCTCTGGACACGCCGCAGGCGCTGAAGTCGCACGGGCAATCGCGCGACGTACAGGTGGAATTCGTCGAAGACGGACAGGTGATCACAAGGCGTTATCCCATACATGATCCTGAAGCGGCTAACTTGATTTACCGCAAACTGCTCGCCAAGGAAGTCGTGACCATCGACACGAAACAGCAGACCCTGGCCGATGTGTTTGCCCAGCTTACGGGAGGTGAGTTAAATTGAACGCCCGCATTCTCTACCAACTGATCCGGCATGATTGGAACGACTTTCGGAGAAACCCCGCACTGTGGATCATGGTGGGCATCCCCGTCCTGTTGTCCTTTTTCGTGGTGAAAGTGATGATCAACGAGACGACGGGGCCAGCCGAGGCCGTGCCGATGTGGGTCCTGTTCGCTCAGGCTATGATTGGCATCATGACCATGACGCTCAACTTTGTTGACGAGAAGGAAAAGAAGACGCTCGAGGCCTTGATCATCACACCGGCCACTTACCGAGCCGTGACCTTGTCTAAAGTGCTGTTTGTCTTCGTCCTGGTTCTGCTGGGTCAGTTGGGTGTGCTGTTGATTAACGGCGGGCTGATCGGCAACGTTTTCTTGCTCTTCCTGCTCATGCTGGTGGGTGGAGCGGTGTTCGTCTCGATCGGTTTGTTGATTAGCCTGTTTTCGGAGACGGAGCGGAACGGAAGCGCCGTTGCCTCGGCGCTCATGGTGGTTCTTTTCCTCAGCGGCGTCGTATACGAAGCCTTTGGCAGCCTGACGCAGGTGTTGAGATTTCTGCCCGGCGCGCTCACGATCAACCTGGTTCGAGGCGCCATGCACAACCAACCTGTCAACGTCACTGACCTGTCTGCCTTATTGGCATGGCTGCTGTTGTTCCTGCTCTTGGCAGAGTGGAGAATACGCGCCGAACTGCTGAAGTAGATCAGGCGCTTGCCGGATCACGCTCTCCCGGCCCGACGAATGACCAGGGTCCTCTTCCCACACTGCGCGCCGCTCGCATGCGGCGAACACCAGACGACGATCAGATCAACCGCTGTCCGGCGGGCCATGTTCATCTGAATTACGACAACTTTACCGTGCGTTTCCAGCCCGATGAGTTCTTGACCTTTGCCCGAATGGTTGCCGAGGCGGCGGCGCGCATGCAGGGTTGGTTTGGCAGTGCAAACGGAGTCGAGCCTTTAGGCGGAAATCAAGCGCAAAAACCGGCTAAAGCCTCGATTCCAATGCACTCGTTTGATTTCCGTTCAGTATATTTCATCTCGGCTCAGGCCATAGCACCTGAGGCCTGCTGGGAATGGATCAAGTTTATGACCACTGAAGTTGGCGCGACGCAAGGGCTGCCTGTTCGCCGCCCAGGCCTGCGCCTCCGAGTACCAGTGGCGCACCCTGATGATCCCGCTGTTCGAGGGCGTGTCGCGCCGGCGGATCGCCGTCAGCAAGGTTGTGTTGAGCGCGGTTGCGACCCTGGTATTCGTGGCAGTCTATCTGGTCGCGGCGACGGTGCTGGCCTGCCTGCTCTTTTCGTTTCAGGGGGTCATGCTGGAAAGCCGGGTGATCTCACCCGGAGAGGCGCTCCTCAGGCTGGCGGCCGCGGGCGGCTGGCTCTCGCTGATCATCTGCCTGTTCGGGTGGTTGACGCTGGCCCTGGTGGCTCAGCTCAGGCAAACCCTCCTCGCCGGTGTCGGAGCGTTTCTTGTCTTCATCGCGGTGTTGGAAACCCAAGGGCCACGCAGCCCGTTCACGCCGTGGTTTCAGGTGGCTCAGACGTTGGTCAAGACCCCAGACCTGGCAAATGCGGACTTCGCGTGGCTGGTGGCGCGGGCCTGCGCGGTCTGGCTGGTGGTCGCCGTTCTGGTCGTTGGCTGGTTGTTGTGCCTGTTCAGCCGTCGCGACATCACTTTTGACGCATGACATGGCGCTGGACGGGTGTTGCCCTGTTATGGTAGAATCCCATCAACTTAGTACAGAAGGAGGTCAACATGAATACCCTTGCAACTGCGGTGCGTCGGATGCTCACCGAAGGTCGTCAGGATTCGCACGGGAACCGGCTGCTTCTGGCGGCTGTCGAGCGTGAAGCGTTGGAACGGATCTCGCCGCTGCTGGACGGATCAACGCGCTGGCTGGCTGCCGCCCTCGACGGCAGCGGCCCCGACTGGGTTTGGGGGAATGCTCCAGAGTACGCCTCGGTTACAGGATGACAGGCGTTCCTCTGTGTGGGCCTCTGCAACCCATCGCTCACCTGGTTGCTCGCCATCGGCAGGCGTTCGGCGCCCAAATCCGCCTGGCGATTCAGGAAGGCGTCGCTTCAGGCCCGTTGCGCGAATACTTGACGCGGCTGGTCGAGCACGGCATGATCCGCGATGTGGAGACCCTCGGCGTAGGCTGGCTGCCAATTCTGGCCTGTGAGGCGTGCGGAACCGACGGCAGCCGGACACTGCCCATCGCGGCGGCCTGGCAACTGATCCGCCTGGCTGTCAAGCTCCTGGACGACGTGGAAGATGGGGCCCAGGGGGCGCTCGCCGCCCTGAGCACAACCATCAACGCGGCAGCCGCTCTGTACTCTGTGGCGCATGTTACCCTCGATACGGCTCGCCGGACAGGTCTGAAGTCGAGCCAGATCCGGCGTATAGCAGACCTGTTTCACCACGCCCTGCTGGCCGCCGCTGCAGGGCAGCACCTTGACCTGGAGGCCAGGGTAACCGCCGGTGTGTTGAGCCCTGACGAATGGCTCGCGATCGCGGCGGCCAAATCGGGAGCTCTGCTGCGCTGGGCGGTTGTGGCCGGCACGCTGGCGGCGGGGGCGCGCCGTGGCGTTATCGCCGCTTTGGGCGAATTCGGTCTCTGCCTGGGAATCCTCCTGCAACTCGCAGATGATTTCACTGACTGTTGGCGCAGCGGCGCTGAGGGCGATCTGGCTGCGGGACACCTGACCCTGCCGGTATGCTATGCCTTTTGGGTGGCAGCCGACGACGAGGCGGCGCGGCTGGAGCGTCTGCTGCAGGCGCGCCGCCAGGGGGCTAGTTCTGCAGCGGGCGAGCTTGAACAGATGCTGATCGACATGGGGGCCCAGGCCTACCTGCTGACGGTCGCGCTGGCCCAGCGTGCGCAAGCGCTGGCCGCGCTCGATCGGGCCACCTCCGAGTTGGGTGAGAACGTGCAGCTTCTTCTGAAGCCGCTGATTGACTGTGTTTTTCCGGCGTTCCGCGGCCTTGGGGTTTGACATGACAGCGCAAGCCCAGGACACTCGAACCTGGCACGCGACGGCGCGTTGGCTGATCGGCGCCGGGCTGATGCTCCTGGGCCTGGCGGTGATCATTTTCGTGGCCGGGAACGTCTGGCAGTGCCCGCGCGCCTCGGCCTATCCGCAAGATTGCCCCACGCCGGCCTTGATTCTTTCGCCAAGCCTGACTGCGCTGGGTTTTCTGGCCACGGCTTTCATTGCCTGGCGCACGCGCCGGCCCCTCTCTGTCGTAGCCTACTTCTGGTTGGGCAGTATGGCGCTGACGACCGGATTGTTTTCCGGCGCCGGCACATTGGCTGCTGGAACGGCATTCCATGTGGCCCTGGTCTGGCTGGCGCCGATCAGCCTCAGAGCTCACCTGACGCTGTTGGGTCGCCCGCTGAAGCCGGGTGAGCGGGCACTCGCATTTACCTCTGTGGCGCTGGCAGTGGCCTGGACGGCGCCGTTATTGGCGTATTTTGGGCCTCTGCTGCCGGCCAGGACCCTGATTCGCAGTCTGTGGGGCGGCGTGCTCTTGACCCTGGTGCTTACCCTGTTGCTCGTGCCTGTCGTTCTCTGGCGCGGCTATCGTGCGGGCCTGGCTCCCGCGGCCGCCCGGCAGATCCGTTTCGTGGCGATCGGCAGCAGCCTGGC
>PHCA01000204.1:8235-8798 GCA_002842085.1 Chloroflexi bacterium HGW-Chloroflexi-1 | reverse complement strand
TCCCCACCGCGTCGGCCGGCGTTCCACCCGTGTAGTAGATCTTCAGCACCTCCTGGAATTCGTCCAGCATGACGAAGATCGGCGTCTCCGGCAACCACTGGCCGCGGTTGTATTCCATTACATGGCGCGGGCCATGAATGGCGCATTCGATCAACTGATGCAGCACACCCGGCATCTCGACGTGCTCCCGGAAATCCATGAAGATTTCCGCGCGCACGATCAACGATTCTTCCCCTGACTCACGCGCCATCTGCACCAGTTCCGGCAGCTTACCGCGCTGTTCGCGCACCATGCCATCATCTTTGCACCGAAACGCGATGAACTGCCGCAGAAAGTTGGTGAAGTAAGCCTCCGCGAACTCGGTCGAAGTGACCGGCTTCGCCTCGAAGACGAAGTAGATCGGCACCACCGCGTCCTGTTCCCAGAACAGCCGATTGTAGACCGCTTCCAGCACCACGGTCTTACCCAGCCGCCGCCGACCGACGACCGACGTGCTGACGGTGATGTCGCGCGGGGTGAGCGCGGCCATCTTCACCAGCCGGCCGATGCTCTCCTCGCGGTCA
>PHCA01000204.1:0-8173 GCA_002842085.1 Chloroflexi bacterium HGW-Chloroflexi-1 | reverse complement strand
TTCGGCGATCACGGCTGGTGACTCCGCCAGCCGGGCGACCGTCGCGACGTGCGCGTCCACCGGCCCAGGCCCGCGCAACGTCACCGTGAAGCTCGCCGGTGGGGCCTGGATCTCGGGGACGGGCAAGCCAGCCTGCTCCATCGCCTCCCGCATCCGGATCGGGCCGACGCCGAAGCGTTCCACATAGCCCAGGCTGTGCAGCCAGTCGGCCAGATGGGGGTTGCGCGGCCGGTGCTGGCCCTCCAGGTGCGCCACGTCGAGGCCGGGCAGCAAACCGCCAGGATTGGCGATCACCAGCCGGTCATCGTAGATCTTCAACTGGATCGGGCTGTGCTCCAGGTAGTCGCGATGGCAGCAGGCATTGGTAATCGCCTCGCGCACCGCATCCAGGGGATACTCGTCCACCTCCTGGGCGCGCGCGGTCCACGGATCGCCGATGCGCAGGCCGTGGCGCGTGTTGCGGATCGTAAATTGCAGGGCCTTGTCCACCATCTCCGGCAACGTCCCCTCGATGATGGCGCGATCCACGATCTGCGTGCCCAGGGGACCCACCAACCGGCCGGCGAGAATCGTGGCATGGTTGAAGTAGAACTGGGGCCAATTGCCGAAACAGAGCAGGCCGGCCACGGTGGGGCGGACCGTCTCCGCGACCGCTTTGGCCGCGCCCAGGGTTTGCAGTAGCTCGGCGAATGAGCGGGCCGGCGTCCCCGCGCGCAGCCGTTGAGCCAGGAAATCCATCATCCGTTTTTCGTTCAGGTCGTTCAGGGTCGCATCGAGCACCGGTGTGCTCTCGTAGTCCAGCGTCCCACGGCGGGCTGCGTGCTGCAACACATCGGCCGGACTCATGCTACGGTTGAAGCTGCCCTCGCGGATCGCGAAACGCCCCGCCAGGCTGTAGGTAGCTTCCAGGCCGTCGGAGACGGTGGCGACGACCACCGTGCGCCCTTCAAGGATCACACTGGCTACTGTCACCGCGCCGTGCAAGGAAGGAACCCCGCGACGCGCGGCTGCGTGCAGGCGGTCGGCCACGTTCTTTGGCCGCTCCACTCCGACAACCTGCCCGTCGTCAGCTACGCCGACCAGCAAGTGGCCGCCTTGGGCATTCGCAAAGGCGACCAGGGTTTCAGCCAGGTCCGCCTGCTTCTCGCTCTCCAGCTTGAACTCGACGGTCTGGCCTTCGTCTTGAGCGATGTATTTGCGTAGTTCATCGGCGTTCATGGCGTGCCCTCATCACGGAGCTGGCTCGGTCACAGACCGGCCAGAGCGCTCATTCTCGAATCAGATTCTGCAATACATCCCGATATTGAATTCTACAACACTTTGGTGTGCTGAGCAAACATAGCTTTCATTGCGAGGAGGCGTTTTTTGCCGACGAAGCAATCGGGATTGCGGCAATCAAGATTGCTTCGCAAAAAACGCTCGCAATGACACGGCGGCTGAGTAGTTACTGTGCAAGAGTTCCATGGGCCAGGTTATCATCTTTCCGGTCCGGCTCGTCCAGGTCAGGCGCCATGATCGAAATCGACGGTTCCCTCGGTGAAGGCGGCGGGCAGGTGCTGCGCAGCGCGTTGACGTTGGCTGTCATGACCGGCCAGCCGATGCGCATCACGAACATCCGCGCCCGGCGCAAGAAGCCCGGCCTGCAGGCCCAACACCTGGCCGCGGTCAACGCGGCCGCGGCGATCAGCGGCGCGGAGGTCGAGGGCGCGCATCTGGGCGCATCCGAGTTGCGTTTCCAACCCGGCGCGGTCCGGCCCGGCGACTATCGCTTCGACATCGGCACGGCGGGCGCGGCATCGCTGGTGCTGCAAACCATCTTCCTGCCGCTAGGTCTCGCGGCAGGGCCATCGGAGGTCACCATCATCGGGGGGACCCACGTGCCCTGGAGCCCGTGTTTTCACTACCTCGATCTGCAGTGGCTGCCCTTCATGCACCGCATCGGCTTCGACACCACGCTGGAATTGCTGCTGGCCGGCTTCTATCCCCAAGGTAACGGCCAGATTCGCGCCCGCATCGAGCCCATCAAAACGATCGCGCCCCTGGATTTGCCCGAGCGCGGTGGGCTGAAAGGAATTCGGGGGATCTCGGCCGTCGCAAACCTGGATATGTCCATCGCCGAGCGGCAGCGAAAACGGGCGCTGAACCGGCTCCAGGGCCGCCACAACCGGATCGACATCGAGCTACTCGATCTACCGGCGCGGGCCAAAGGCACCTGCCTGCTGCTCCAGGCCGAGTTCAAACGGTCCAGCGCATGCTACTTCGGCCTGGGCGCGCTGGGCAAGCGCGCCGAGCAGGTGGCCGACGAGGCCTGCCTGTGGCTGGAGAAGTTTCTGGCAACCAACGGCGCGGTGGACGAGTACCTGGCCGACCAGCTCCTGCTGCCCCTGGCCTTTGCGGAGGGGCCCTCGGAGTATCGCACGGCGAAGGTGACGCCGCACCTGCTGACGAACGCGGAGATCATCCGAATGTTCGACGTAGCGACCATCGAGATCGAAGACGACAGCGGTAAATCGGGCCTGGTGAGAATCACGCCAGGCAGCAAGAAGCCGTAGAAACCACGAAGACACAAAGACACGAGGTATCTTCTTAATTTTTCGGGGAATCGTTGGCTGTGGCCGGTCTCCTGACCGAGCCACAGCCACCCCGGATTACGGCTAGCGCTTGAGAGGATACGACACGCGCGCCCTAACCATTCTTTGTGTCTTCGTGTCTTGTAGTTACAATGCGGTATTGATCACGACGATAGGAGCTCTTGAGACGATGAACGATACCCTCCCCACTGGCGCTGAAACCCCTGACCTGAGCGGCGCCGAAGAGGTCACCTGGGACCTGACCGACCTCTACGCGGCCGGCGACGACCCGGCCATCGACCGCGATCTGGACGGCGCGGACGCGAGCGCGGACGAGCTGGACGCGGCGTACCGCGGGCGCATCGCGGCCCTGGACGCGGCCGCGCTGCGGGAACTGCTGGCCACCTACGAGGCGATCCGCGAGCGGGCCGCCCGGGTCGGCGCCTACGCCTACCTGAATTGGGCGGCCGACACCGGCGCAGCGGCCCGTGGCGCGTTGCTGCAACGCACCACGGAGCGGGGCTCCCGGCTCAGCCAGAAACTCGTCTTCCTCGAGCTCGAGCTGGCCGCCGCGCCGGACGCGGCCGCCCAAGCCTGGTATGCGGACCCGGCCGTGGCGCACTATCGGCACTGGATCGAGACAATGCGCCGCTATCGCTCCCACCTGCTGAGCGAGCCCGAAGAGAAGATCCTGGCTGAGAAGGCGGTCACGGGGCGCAACGCCTGGGACCGCTTCTTCGACGAGGTCCACGGCGCGGCGCGCTACGTTTTCGACGGCAAGGAGCTCACGCGCGACCAGCTCCTCAACAAACTGTACGCGCCTGACCGGGAAGTGCGCCAGGCCGCCGCCGCATCGGTCACGGCCGGCCTGGAGAAGCTCAGCCGCACGACGACCTGCGTCTTCAACAACATCCTGGCCGACAAGGCCTCAGACGACCGGCTGCGCCACTACCCGACCTGGGTCACGGCCCGCAACATGGCCAACGAGGTCGACGACGCGGTGGTCGAAGCGCTCATCTCGGCGGTCACGTCGCGCTACGACATCGTGGCTCGTTACTACCGGCTCAAGAGACGGCTCCTCAACTTGGACGAGCTGTTCGCCTACGACCGCTACGCGCCCCTGCCCGCGGCCGACCGGCGCTACCCGTGGGAAGCCGCGCGGGACATCGTGCTCAACGCGTACGCCCGTTTCAACCCACGCATGGCCGAAATCGCGAGTCTATTCTTTGAGAAACACTGGATCGATGCCGCGGTGCAGCCCGGCAAGCTCGGCGGGGCCTTCAGCCACGGCGTGACGCCGTCCGTTCACCCTTACATCCTCATCAACTACGAGGCCCGGCCGCGCGATGTGATGACCCTGGCCCACGAGCTGGGTCACGGCGTCCACCAGAAGCTGGCCGGGGTCCAGGGGTTGCTCCAGGCCGACACCCCGCTGACCACCGCCGAGACCGCGTCGGTGTTCGGCGAGATGCTGGTGTTCCAGGATCTGATGTCCCGCGAGACCGACCCCACAGCGCGCCTGGCGATGCTGACCGGCAAGATCGAGGATTCCTGCGCGACCGCGTTCCGCCAGATCGCCATGAACCGCTTCGAGCACGCCATCCACACCGCGCGCCGCGAGCAGGGCGAGCTGCCCACGGCGCGCTTCGACGAGCTGTGGCTGGACACGCAGCGGGCGATGTTCGGCGACAGCGTCACCCTCACCCGCGACTACGGCATCTGGTGGAGCTATATCCCGCACTTCATCGGCGCGCCGGGCTATGTCTATGCGTACGCGTTCGGGGAGCTGCTGGTGTTGGCGCTTTACGCCCGCTACCAACAGGATGGCGACGAGTTCGCCGCGGCCTACCTGGACATGCTGGCGGCCGGCGGCTCCGATTGGCCGCACGAGATCGTCAAACCGCTCGGCGTCGACCTGACCGACCTCAGTTTCTGGCAAGACGGCCTGGGCATCCTTGAAGGGCTGGTCAGCGAGGCTGAAGAGTTGGCTGGCCAGGCATGACGACACGCCAGGATCCCGCGCTCCCGTGAGGGCAAGCCCGCGCTATTTGACAGAAACGAGGAGTTGAGGTATCCTCTAACACAGTAAGACTTAACGCCGTAAGTACTGTTTCGGATGACTAAGGTGCACCGCCCAGCCTTACCCGGTCTGGGCGGTCTTTGTGTCCGACCCGAGCGACTTACGCGTCATCAGCACAAGATTCAGTAGCAACAGGAGGGTTTCTAACAATGGCTACACGTGAACGCGGTACTGTCAAGTGGTTCAGCAATCAGAAGGGCTACGGTTTCATCGCTCGTGAGAACGGCGAGGATGTCTTCGTGCACTTCTCCTCGGTCGGCGGCGAAGGCTACAAGAGCCTGGCCGAGGGCGAGCAGGTGGAATTCACGGTTGAAGACGGCAGCAAGGGCCCGGCCGCGGTTGACGTCGTCAAAGTCCTGACAGAAAACTTCGACGAAACGACGCCAGAATCCGATTCTTGACCGGCCAAAGCATGTTTCACTAACCCGGGGTGGCTGTGGCCGGTCTCCCGATCGAGCCACAGCAGGTACCCCAAAAGACTGAGAAGATCTCCTTCTCTCGACAACCAGCGGCCTGTCGGTCTCCAATACCGACAGGCCGCTTTCTGTGCCGACCAAACGGACACCAGCGTCACCTCCCCACCCACCGCAACGTCATGCTGTGTGTGATCGCCGTTTCTGGCTCGGTCGCAGACCGGCCAGAGCGAGAGCTTCTACCAGAAAAGATCGCCGTTTCTGGCTCGGTCGCAGACCGGCCAGAGCGAGAAGAAAATATCGCCACTCCTGGAAGACCGTAAGAGGTCGCCATGTCACGTCATCATCACATCGCCGTTATCCTATCAGTCGCGCTCTGGCTCAGCCTGAGTCTGATCGCCGGGCAGCCCGCCTGGCAACCTTCCAGCGCCGCTGAAAGCCCGGCTCGGCGGGGCGCAGGAGTATTTGGCCGGCAACTCCTCCTCCTGGCCCCCGAACCCGACCAGTTGGACACGTTGCGCGGCCTGCCGGTCGCGGTTCACGCCGCGCTGTTCGGTGACCCGGGTGAGCGGTACGTCGCCAGCGCGGACGCGGCTGCCGCGGGCCAGGTTGCCGCCGCGGGCATTCCGGTCCAGGTGCTGGATGCCGACACGCGGGGGCAGGTCTACTACTTTGTCGATGCCCGCGCCCCTGACGCACCCGCGCGGGCCGCCCGACTGGGCCGCATCCTGTACGCCGACACCGGGCAACTGCTCCTCGCGGCGCCGGCTGAGGATGAACCGGCCCTGCTGGCGACCCTGCCGGCCCAGGGCGTGGCCATCGCCCTGCTCGCGGCCGAACCGATCTCCCTGGGCGAACGGGTCCCCATCCCCCCGGCCCCGGCGCGCGCGGCCGCCGCCGACCCGCTGATCGAATCCCTGCTGCCGCAAGTGACCCCGACCGACCTCTCGAACCTGATCGCTGACCTCAGCGGAGAACGGCCGACCGACATCGACGGACGCAGCGTGACGCTCTCCACCCGCTACACCTTCGCCGGCCAGATCGTCGATGCTCAACGTTATGTCTATCAGTTCTTCACGAACCGCGGGTTGCCCACCAGCTACTTCGATTGGAGCTACGCCAACTACAGCGGCCGCAACGTGGTCGCCGACATCCGCGGGGTCGTGCATCCCGAACGGGTCTGGCTGATCGGCGGGCACTTCGACAGCATCTCGGATGACCCCTACAACCGGGCGCCGGGCGCCGACGACAACGCCTCCGGCGCCGCGGCGACGATGGTCATCGCGGACATCCTGCGTCACTATCAATTCGCCGACACCGTCCGCTTCGTGCATTTCTCCGGCGAGGAACAAGGGATGTGGGGCAGCAAGGCGTATGCGCAGGCGCTCAGCAGCCAGGGCGTCCAGGTGATGGGCTACATCGACCTGGACATGATCGGCTGGGACAGCGACAACGACTACACGGTGGAGCTACATGCCGGCACTCGCACCGCGTCCAACAACCTGGCGTCAGCGTTCAGCGACGCCAACGCGCGTTACGACCAGGGGCTGCGGATCGAGCTCGAACAGGCGACCGCCAGCCGTTTTTCGGACCACGCTTCCTTCTGGGATTACGGCTACGCCGCGTTCCTGGTCCTCGAGAATTACGCCGACGGCGCCATCCCGCGCGACCGCAACCCCTGGTATCACACCACCGGCGACCTGCTGAGCCGGGTCAACCTGGAATACGTGACGCACACCGCCCGCACCGCGCTGGCGACCATCGCGGAATTGGCCGGCATCCGTGCGGACCTGACGCCGACACCGACGGGCACACCCTCGATTTCCGCGCCCACGTGGACACCCACGGCGACGTGGACACCCACGGCGACGTGGACACCCACGGCGACGTGGACACCCACGCCCACGTGGACACCCACGGCGACGTGGACATCCACGGCGACGTGGACACCCACGGCGACGTGGACACCCACGGCGACGCGGACACCCACGGCGACGTGGACACCCACGGCGACGTGGACACCCACGCCGACGTGGACACCCACGGCGACGTGGACACCCACGCCCACGAGCAGCGTGACCCCGGCCGACCAGTGCACCGAAAGAGTGAGCAACGGCGGCTTCGAGACCGACAGCGCGTGGCGCTTCGCGCTCACCGCCACGCAGGCCAGCTACACCGCGGCCCAGGCCCACACGGGAACGCGCTCCGCTCGCCTGGGGCTGCTGCCCGTTGCGGCCGCGGCCGCCCCAACCCCGCGTGCGGGCGGCGCCTCTGTGCCCGCCGCGCCCCAGCCCGAGCGCAATCTCCTCGGCGAGAGCGCGCCGGCCGGCGCCAGTTACTCCACCGCCTACCAGACCATCAGCGTGCCTGCCAACGCCACAATCGCCACGCTGGCCTTCTGGTATCGCCCCGGCACACAGGCCTGGATGTTCCTCGACGACGTCAGCGTGCAAGTCTGCGCCGGCCAGACCCCCTCCCCCACGGCCGCGTGGACACCCACGCCGACGTGGACACCCACGCCGACGTGGACACCCACGCCCACCAACACTGCCACGGCCACCTCTCCCACGCCGACGCCGACAGGCACGGGTGAGGCCTCCTCTCCCACGGCCACGTGGACACCCACGGCCACGTGGACACCCACGGCCACGTGGACACCCACGGCCACCGCGACCCCGACCGGCCAATGCGTCGAAAGGGTGAACAACGGGGGGTTCGAGATCGACGGCGCGTGGACCTTCGCGCTCACCGCCACGCAGGCCGGCTACACTGCGACGCAAGCCCACACGGGAACGCGCTCCGCTCGCCTGGGGCTGCTGCCCGTTGCGGCCGCGGCCACCTCGGCCCTGGGTACGGGCGGCGCCTCTGTGCCCGCCGCGCCCCAGCCCGAGCGCAATCTCCTCGGCGAGGCCGCACCGGCCGGCGCCAGTTACTCCACCGCCTACCAGACCATCAGCGTGCCTGCCAACGCCACAATCGCCACGCTGGCCTTCTGGTATCGCCCCGGCACGCAGGCCACGGCCGGCGACTTCCAGCGCGGCCTGCTCCTCCGGCCAACCGACTACGGCTACATCGCCACCCTGATGAAAGTGCTGGAGGGCGGCGATACC
>PHCA01000203.1:7881-10178 GCA_002842085.1 Chloroflexi bacterium HGW-Chloroflexi-1 | reverse complement strand
GCAAATTGCAAATCGCAAATCCGCAAATGGCAAATGGCAGATCGCAGATCGCGGATCGCAGGTGGCAAATCGCGATCAGTGCGTGTCGTGTGCGTCGTTTGGGCTGGCGGTGTGCTCCAGGGCCTGAACGAGGTGGGCCAACTCTCTCCGCGATGACAAGGGCGCAAATGCGCACGCGGACGCGCTCAACGTGGCGATGACGGTTTCCCCCTGCACGGCCAGGTGGCCCCACGCCTCCGCGTATCCTCGGACCAGGGTCAACCCCAGACCGACCAGGGCCAGCAGTCCACCTGAGAACAGGGGCCCGAGGCCGGGCAAGCAGGTTGCTTCCAGGGTGGCATGATGATCGCGGCGCAGCGTCAAGGTGAGGTCATCCAGCGCCAGGATCGCTTCGTCCTCGACCAGCTCGCTGAGCACGGGCGCAGGCTCGTCGCCGTGATAGGCTTCCACCAGGAACACCGGGCTGGCGATGTCCCGTTCGGGCAGGGCTGGGTAGCTGACGACCCGGAACGCCAGGTCGCGCGTCGGGATGGCGAAGCCCTGCTCGGTTTGGGTCTGGCCGAACGGGATGTGGAGGTGTTCGCTGACCTCGCCACCGGAGATCAGGGCTTGCAGGAGTAGGGGGCGGCCATTGGCGTCCTGGGCTGAGACGGCCAGGGCCGGGCCGGTCGCCCGTTGGATGATCCAGAAGTTACCCCACCGGGCCGGTCGGTTGCCCACCACGTGCACGGTGCGGGCCCGGCCATCAGCCTGGGTCAGGATCAAGGTCGATGTTGCCCTGGGTTCCGTCCCGGTGATCTCATTCAGGGTGATCTGCAATCCACCGGCCTGGGCCAGGGTCGCGCTACTGTTCGGCGCCAGCGCGATGTCGGTGGCCCGCCAGCCCGTCGCATCGTTGATCAACAGCCCCAGCAACACCAACAATGACCCCACGTAGACGAGCGCGGGCCACCACGCGGCCAGGCGGTGGCGTTCGGCGTGAAGCTGGGCGCGCGTCGCGTCGTGCTCTGCCGCGACGATCTGATAGCGGGCGTCCAGGATGTCCTGGACGCGGGCCAGGGTGGCGTCGAGTGGGCCTGATAGGGTGATCTGCTCGACCGGCAGGTCGGCGGGGAATGGCGGCAGCGGTTGCACCCGGTGATAGGCCAGCCAGGCGTGGCGCGCCTGGTTGGCCAGGCGTAGGGTCAGGTTGTAGGCCAGCGCGGCCAGCCAGATGCGCAGCCAGATACCCGTGTTGACCTTGAAGGCAACTGCCACGATCAGTGTAACGGCGAGCAGCGCCAACAGCGCGATGGTCACGCCCGCGGCGCTGCTGATGCGCCAGGCGCTATCCGGAATGTCGCGGCGTTTTGGGATGTCGGGGCTGAGTGTCATCATCGGGTACCCGGAGTTGGATGCTGGAAGCTGGAAGCTGGATACTGGTTGCCAGTAAAACATCGGCCCCAACCTGGCGGGTCGGGGCCGAATTGGAGCCACCCGTCGGAATCGAACCGACAACCTGCTCATTACGAATGAGCTGCTCTGCCGATTGAGCCAGGGTGGCACGCGACCGGCGCAGCGTGCGGTATTAGGTATTAGGTATTAGGTATTGGGTATTAGCGGGCTCGCGGCGTGTGTATCTAATGGGTGCATTCCAAATCAGCTGCGGGCCTCCCCCTCGTTGTGCGCGGTGCGCGGCCTGTTACGCAACATGCAATACGCAATACGCACGACGCACCACGCACCACGCAATACCCAATACCCAATACCCAATACCCAATATCATCACCCCGTCACCCGCGTCAGATAGGCGCCGGTGCGGGTGTCGATGCGGATGACGTCGCCGGTTTCCACGAAGAGCGGCACCTGGACATGGAGGCCGGTGCTGACGGTGGCCGGCTTGGTGGCGTTGGTCGCCGTGTCGCCGGCAAAGCCCGGGTCGGTCTCCAACACCTCCATCTCCACGGTGGTAGGCAATTCGATGCTGATCGGCTCGCCCTCGTAGGTTTCCAGTTCCAGCATCATGCCATCGATCAGGTAGTTGACCGCATCGCCCAGGATGTTGGCGTCGATCGCTGGCTGCTCGTACGTCTCGGTGTTCATGAAGAAGTACAGGTCGCCGTCGCGATAGAGATATTGCACCGTCGCGTGGTCCAGCCGGATGTCCTGGACGCGGTTGCCGGACGGGTAGGTTTTTTCCAGGGTCGCGCCGGTGCGCAGGTTGCGCACTTTGACCCGGATGGTCGCGCTGCCACGCCCCGACTTGTTGTGCTGGTATTCGAGGACGCGCCACAACTCGTTGTCCTCGGTGTAGGTGG
>PHCA01000203.1:3845-7859 GCA_002842085.1 Chloroflexi bacterium HGW-Chloroflexi-1 | reverse complement strand
ACTGAGAATTAAATAACTTGCGCGATTAGCCTTGCGAAGGTTCCCGAAGACGCCATTTCTAGCCCAAGTCGGGGCAAAAACCTTCGCAAGGCTGTCCACTGGCTCGGTCACAGACCGGCCAGAGCGGCTTTTTCACCTTGTCACCCCTTCACCATGTCACCGTCCGATGCGCAGCATCGGCGTCACCTTGTCAAGCATACCCCCATCGACCCATTGCTGTGCGGCCGCGGGCAGGTTCATCAGCGGGCCACGATGGATGGTGCATTCCGGCAGAGAATCCAGGAAGAGTTGGCCGTAGCTTTTCGATTGGACCCGTTTGTCCAACACGACGACCACGCCCCGGTCAGTCTTGCTGCGGATCAACCGCCCGAACCCCTGGCGGAAGCGCAGGATCGCATCGGGCACGGAATAGTCGTAGAACGGATCATCGAAGGTCTCGCTGCGCGCGGCGACCACCGGGTCTGAGGGCACCGCAAAGGGCAACCGTACCAACACCAGCGCACTCAGTGCCGGCCCCACCACATCCACGCCTTCCCAGAAGCTGCGCGTCCCCAGCAAGATCGTGTTGGCGCCCCCCTTGAACGTCTCCAGCAGTTGGTGACGCGAGCCGCCGCTTCCCTGGCTCAGCACCTCGATCCCGGCCGCTTTTAGCGCCGGGGCAATCGCCTGCGCGGTGCGGCGCAGTTGCGCGTACGAGGTGAACAACGCCAGGGTGCGCCCGCCCAGCGCCCGGGTCAGGCCGATCAGCGTTTGTTCGACCGCGGTCTGGTAGCCGGGCGCGGTGGGCTCGGGCAGATCGGTGGGCAGGTAGAGCAGGGTGCTGGCCTGGTAGTCGAAGGGGGAGCCCACGGTGACGGTGTCCGCGTCGTGTGCGGCGAGCCGGTCGCGCAGATAGTCGAAGCTGCCCGCGGTGCGCAGCGTCGCCGAGGTCAGCACCACCGTGTCGTTGTGAAACAGGATGTGTTCCTGCACCAGCGGGCCGATGTTCAGCGGCGCCGAGCGCAAGGTGATGCGCTGGACGCGTTTGTTGGCCGCGCTGACCTCTGCCCAGTAGATGCCATTGTCGTCCGGCCGCATCACCCAGGTCTCCAATTGTGCATGCAGCTCGCTCAGGTTGCGATAGACATTGGCCAGGTTTTCGCCCAACTCCGCCAGGCAGGGCGGTTCGAAGCCGCCATCGCGCAGGTCATTCAGCGCGGTCTGGAGCAATTCCAGGCGCTTGAGCAGGGTCTGCCAGAGGAACGCCAGGTTGTCCCACGCGACCTCGATCTCGACCCAGATCGCCTGGCTGCGCACCGCGTCGGTGATCCGCAACCGGGTGTCGTATTCGCTGTTGGCGGCGTTGGGTTGCAGGGTGCGCATGACCTCGTCGAGCGCTTCCCAGAAGTTGGTCAGTCGGGCGAGGACGGCCTGGATGTCGCTTTGCAGCCGGAGGATGTGGTCGCGCAGCGCCGGCAGCAGCTCGCGGGGGAGGTGCGCTTCGGCGCACGCGTCGATCTCGGCCAGCAGCCCACTGCCTTTGGCCGGCCCGCCCGCTCGCGCCCGGCCGCTCGTCGGCGCGTAGAGCGTCGCGAACTGTTGGCTCAGCAGCTCGCTATCGGCGCGGAAGCTGAGCTGGTCGGTGACCGCGTCTTCCAGGTGGTGCGCCTCGTCGATGATCAGGTGATGGTACTCCGGCAATACCCGGTTCTCGGTGGCCGCGTCCGCCAGGAGCAGGGCGTGATTCACGACGATCACGTGGGCGGCCTCGGCCTGTTTGCGCGCCCGGTAGAAGAAGCACCGCCCGCCCATCTCCCGTTGGCAGCGTTCCAGCGAGCACCCCTCGTTGTCCGCGGCCACCTGGCTCCAGACCGAGCGATCCGATGGCAGAGGCAGGGATAGCTCGCTCTGGTCGCCGGTTTGTGTGGTAGGCAGCCAGACCAGGATGCGGGCGATCCCTCGCAACTCGTCCTGGCTGAGGTTGGGGCGGCTCTTGAGCCCGATGAAACGTCGCGGGCAGAGGTAGTTGCTCCGGCCTTTGAGCAGCGCGGCCCGAAAGGTCGCTAGCGTGCCCTGGCCGGGGGCGCCGGTCGCGTCGGCCCAAACGTGCTGCAAGTCGGGCAGGTCCTTCTGAAAGAGTTGGTCTTGCAGGTTGATGGTGTTGGTGCTGACCACGACGCGTTGGCCGTTCTTCACCGCGAACGCGATGGCCGGCAGCAGGTAGGCCAGCGATTTGCCGGTGCCGGTGCCGGCCTCGACCATCAGGTGATGGCTCTGGTTGAATGCACCCGCCACGGACTCCAACATCGCCAATTGGGGTGACCGAAACTCGTAGCCGGGGAAGGCCCGGTCCAGGGGGCCACCGGGCGAGAGCAGGGCAGCCAGCTCGGCGACGTCGATCGGTTGGGGGTTGTCGCGCGGTGTCAGTGGCTCCAGGGGACGGAGCGGTTCGAGCGGCGGGAGGTCCGGCGCCAACTGTTCCAACGCGAGCGCCTGTTTGGGCGGCCGGGAGATGCCTGAAGCGGCCAGCGCTTCGGCGAAGACCGGCGCGAGGGGCCAGTCGCTCCCCGCCGCCAGCCGATTGATCTCCAGCAGGACAGCCCTGGGCAATCGGGCCGCCACGTCGCAGAGGCGGAGAAACAAGCCACCGGCCGCGCGGGCGTCGTCCAGCGCCCGGTGGTGGTTGATCAGGCCCAGCTCGAACTTCTCGGCCAGGGCGCCCAGGCTGTAGCCGGACAGGTTGGGCAGCAGGATCGTCGCCAGCTCCCAGGTATCCAGCCCGACGTTCTCGGCCAGCAGGCCCTGGCCGCGCATGAAGCCCAGATCGAACCCGACGCTGTGGCCGACGACCGGGTGTGGGCCGACGAAACGCATGATCTGGCCCGCTACCTGATCGAAGCGCGGCTGGCCGATCACGTCCGCGTTGCCGATGCCGGTGAGCAGTTGGATCTCGGATGGGATGGGTCTTCCGGGATTGATCAGGGCGCCGTATTCTTCGATCGGCGCCCCATCCCTGAATTTGACCGCGCCGATCTCGATGATGGCGTCTTTGCCGGCGTTGAGTCCGGTGGTTTCCAGGTCCAAGGCTACGTAGGTGCGGGGCACAATGTCTCCGTTTCCAGGCTGCCGGCGCTGGCCTCGCCAGGGGATCCAACTGCTGGCCTCGCTCTGCCGGGTGGCAGCGTAGAAACATTATACACGACACAGCTACTCCTGGGAAACTGGATGTTATGCGGGTCGTATCCTCTCAATCAACGCCTCGCCCAAGATGTCCAACGCGTCATTGATCTGCGCCTCAGACACGATCAGCGGCGGGATCCAGCGGATGACGTTGTCGTACGCGCCGCAGGTGAGCAGCAGCAACTGGCGCTCCTGGCAGGCGTGGACGACGGCTTTGGCGGTGGCTTTGGCGGGCTTGCGGTCGGGCGTGCGGAATTCGGTGGCAACCATCAAGCCCAGGCCGCGCACGTCGCCGATGATGGGGAACTCTTCTTGAAGTTTACGCAGGCCGGTCACCAACTGGAGGCCGCGAGTTGCCGCGTTGCCGGGCAGATCTTCTTCACGCATGGCGCGGATGGTGGCAACGCCGGCGGCGCAGGCGATGGCATTGCCGCCATACGTACCGCCATGCGAGCCCATCGGCCACTTCTTCATCAGGTCAAGACGCGAGAACACGCCCGAAAGCGGCAGCCCGGAGGCGATGCCCTTGGCAACGGTCATGATGTCTGGCACGACGCCGAAGTGATCCTGGGCGAACCATTTGCCCGTCCGCCCGAAGCCGGATTGGATTTCGTCGAAGATGAGCAGGATGCCGTGTTGGTCGCAGATGGCGCGCAAGCCCTGCATGAAGCTGGCCGGGGGCACGACGTAACCGCCCTCGCCCAACACCGGCTCGATCAAGATAGCAGCCGTTTCCTGCGGGGCGGTTTGCGAGATCAGAAGGTATTCCAGCTCTGCGAGACACCACTGGCTGGTGGTCTCTTCGTCCCAACCGTAGCGATAGGCATACGGATACGGCGCGACGAAGGCGCCGGC
>PHCA01000203.1:0-3800 GCA_002842085.1 Chloroflexi bacterium HGW-Chloroflexi-1 | reverse complement strand
CCTTCGGCGCGCTCGGCGACGATGGGGGTGTAGTGCGTCCAGACGGGTGAGAGGTGGGGGAAGTTTTCGGAGTAGAGGGTCATAGGTATTCCGCCGCCCACTCAATATCGAGTTTCTTTAGCGTGGCGCGAGTCGGGATGCCGTCGTTCGTCCAACCGGCCAGGGCATAGTACTGGTCGAGCGCGGCCTCGAAGGCCTGGGGGTCAACCGAGACGCCGGCGGTGGGGCCAGTACCCTGCAAGGCTTCGAAGAATTTCTTGGGCAGCAAATCATCCTTGCGGCTGAAGCCTGCGCGGGCGTCGAAGGCGCGCATCAGGTTCAGGCGGCGCGTGCCGACCGTCATCAGCTCATCGAGGGTCACGTCCCAGCCGGTCACGGCGCGCACCAGTGCGACGATTTCGGCCGGGCCGTAGAGCGTCCAGGCCGGACCCCAAACGAACTGGCAGAGCTCGAGCGTGTCGAGCAGGCTGTAGAAGACCTGGGTCAGGTAGGCAAAGCGGACTTTTTCCGCCCCAAAACTGCCAGGCTCCGGCGGGTCTTGCAGGCCCAGCAAGGCCAGGCGGTCGAGGTACAGGTCGGAGGCGATGCCTTTTTCATACATCCAGTCGTGTTCGCTGGATTGGTGGTCTGCACCGAAGGGATTGACGGCATAAATCAGCGCCAGCGACTTCTTGGCCTGCGGCATGTGCGCCGGGGCCTCCTGATTCTTGACCGTGATCAGGCATTCGTCCGCGCCGTTACCCCAGGCTTGCGCCGCCCGCGCCGAACCCTGCGAGAGCACGCTGCCCAGCGGGCCGCGGTTGGCGACAATCTGCTTCAGCGTTTCGAGCATGGCCTCGGGGTTGCCAAAACGCAGGTCGAGGCCGCCGGTATGTGCGCTGGTGATGATGCCCTTCTCGTAGCATTCCATGGCAAAGGCAATCGTCGCGCCGCAGGAGATGGTATCCACGCCATGCTGGTTGCAGATCTCGTTGGCCTTGCAGACTGCCGCCAGGTCGCTCACGCCGCAGTACGAGCCGAGCGTACCCAGGGTCTCGTATTCCGGGCCGCCGTAGTGCGGGTCAACCTGGTACGCGCCCTCTTGAATCTCGACGACGCGCTTGCAGCGCACCACGCAGGCATAGCAGGTATCGCGCTCTTTCAGCACGGTATCGTATAGTTTTTCGCCGCTGATCGCCTCGGCGCCTTCGAACTGGCCTTCGGTGTAGTTGCGCGTTGGCAGCGAACCAAGGGCGTTCTGCGGCATGACCACGCTGGCCGTGCCGTACTCGCCCAACCCAGCCATGTCGGGATGATTGGGCAGCATCTGCGCGCCGGCGCGGTTGAGCGCGGTCAGCGCATTGGGGTCGGCCAGTTGGGGCTTTTTCGTCCCGCGCACGACCACCGCCTTCAGGTTTTTACTGGCCATTACCGATCCCATGCCCGTCCGCCCGTTGTTGCGGTTGGACATGCTGACCAGCGAGGAGAACAGCACGCCTTTCTCCGCCGCCGGGCCGTGCTGCAGGATTTCGATCTTCTTGTCGCCGAGTTCTTTCTTGAGCGCGGCATCCACTTCGCCAGTGATCTTGCCCATCAGGTGCGAGGCGTCGCGCAGTTCGGCCTGGCCATCTTTGATCCAGAGATAGACCGGCTTCGGCGACTTGCCCTTGACGACGATGCCATCGAAACCGGCCCATTTGAGTTCGGCCGGGAAAAAGCCGCCGCCTTGCGAATCACCGATCGCGCCGCTGATCGGCGACTTGGCGTTGACATTGACACGGCTCTGACCGGAGATGGGTGCGCCTGTTGTCACACCGAGCATGACCGTCAGCACGTTCTCCGCGCCGAGCGGATCGGCCTTTGGCGGCATCTCGCGCAGGATATAATACAATCCCATCGCGCTGCCGCCCATGTAGGTGCGGTAGAAGGCTTCAGGTGGATTCTCCACCTCCATTTTACCGGCCGCCAAGTTTACGTGCAGGATCTTTCCATGATAACCGTAGGGCATGGTACGCTCCTTTCAAAATAAAATTCATGAGTGCATCGTTGCGCAGCGCGGCGTTTTGAGAATGCGCGCTGCGCAACGGGTTAACTGTTCTTGCTTATTCCTCAGCGCCTTTGAGCGCTTTGCTCCAGGCAAAGATATTCTTGGTGTCAACCAGCTTGCCGTTGATGTCAGTCAGCGCCTTGGGCGGGTTCTGCTTTTGGGTGAGCAGCGAGACGACGATGAAGAACGCGACCGAGATGAAGAAGGCCGGGGTCGAAGCAATGTAGATCGAATCCCAAACGACATCATCCATCATCTCACCCTCGTACGCAATCGGGAGGACGTAGGTGTTCATGTAGTAGAACGTCAGTATGACCCACGAAGTCACGCCGCTGAAGAACGAGGACAGCGCACCGATGTGATTGGCCTTCTTCCAGTACATGCCGATCAGGTAGGGCGCGGCCATACCGACCAGGATAGATGTGTTTGCCAGCACGGCCAGTTTATAGATCGTCGAGGCGTACATGGCAATCAGCAAACTCACGATGCCGCTGATCACCAGACTGAGACGTGTCAGCAGCAATTGGGTCTTATCGGAGATATTTGGCTTGAAGGGTTTGACGATGTTCTCGGTGAACATGGTGGCGCCCGCCAGCAAGGAGCTGTCGGAGGTGCTCATGAGCGCCGAGGCCAGCGCAGCGATGAAGACAGCCGTCAGAATGGGCGGCAGGAATTTCATCGCCATCGAAATCATGACGAACTCGGTTTGCGTCCCCTCCAGCCCCGGCCCAAGCGCCCCATAGGCGGTCACGCCGATCAGTGGGGGCAGAACGCCGAATGACAGGTACAGAATCGCCGCCACGAACGTGGCTTTGACGGCGATGGACTCGTTCTTGGCCGCGCAGGTGCGCTGCAAGTAGTCTTGAGCGGGGATAGAGCCCAGGCCGAGCGAGAGCCAGGCCGCGATATAGAAGAACAAGCCGTGCATCCCAAAATACCCATAGTAGCCGTCGTCACTGGTTGGCCAGATGGCAAATTCGTTGCCGGGGGTCACATATTGCGCCCCAGCCAGCCCGAAGAGTTCGCGCAGCCCCCCTACGCTGCTGATGATGCCAGCCATGATCATGACCAGCCCGGCGCAGGTCAGGAACATCTGCATGAAGTCCAGGGCGGTGTCGGCCCACAGACCGCCCATCAGCGTGTAGAGTGTCACGACCGTGGCGACCAGGATCATCCCACTTTGCAGTGGCCAACCCAACAATGCCTGGAGGATGGCCCCACCCGCCACGATTTGCGCCGCTGTCCAGCCGAAGTAGGTGATGATCTGCGTCACCGTGCCAACCACCGACATGGCAGTGCCGTAGCGGTGCTGGAAGAAATCCATGATGGTGATGTATTGGGCGCGCCGTGCCAGACGGACGACAAAGATGCCGGCGATCACCAGGCACAGGGTTGCCCCGAATGGATCGAAGACCACTCCTGCGAAGCCGTACTGGTAGGCTTCGGAGCTCGATCCCATCAAGGTCTCAGCGGCAAACCAGGTGGCCATGATCGAGGGGGCTGCCATCCACAAGGGCAGCCGCCGGCCAGCCAACACGTAGTCCACGGTGGTCTCGACCTTCTTGGAGGTCCAGTAGCCGATGATCATGCGGACGATGAGGATCAAAACGATTCCACCGATAATCAGGCCTGTATATTCGTATTCCATGGTATTTCTCCTTTATGTGTTTTAATCGCTTTGACTGATTCACTGACAAAACGCGGGCAAATCAGTAATTCACCTCCGCACTCACACCTCCTTGATTCCGTAAGGGAAGCCGTACCCGGCCATCTT
>PHCA01000202.1:4064-6752 GCA_002842085.1 Chloroflexi bacterium HGW-Chloroflexi-1 | reverse complement strand
ATCCGGGGTGGCTGTGGCCGGTCTCCTGACCGAGCCACCGTGGCTCGGTCAGGAGACCGGCCACAGCGAGCGATTCCCCGAAAAATTGAGAAGATACGTAGTTTGGTCAAACAAGCGCTGTTTCACCACGAAAGGAGTGCCTCATGAACAGTGTACGCTTACATCGACACCTTGTGCAAGCTCTGGCGGCCATCGGCATGGGCGCCAACCAGCCACAGCGGACCAACCTGGCTGGGCTGAGCCAGGTTTTGGCGTTCAGCCCCAATTGCCATCTGGCAACTTTGGCGCTGGGGTTGCCGTTTGCCGGTCAGCGTGAAAACCTGATCCAGCGCTTGCGGCGCTTTCTGAAGAGCGCGGGCCTGCAACCGCTGGCGTGTTACGGGCCGCTGGTCCGGCACATCTTTGCCACCTGGCCGGATGGCGAAGTCACGTTGGTCATGGACCGCACGGATCTCGAGAACCGGCTGAGCATCTTGACGCTGGGGGCGGCGTACCGCAAACGCCTGTTGCCCCTGGCATGGGAAGTGAGCGGCTTTGGCGGCAGCAGCGCCGCCCGCCAGATCGCCCTGCTCAAGTGGGTGCAACCGTATCTGCCGTGCCCCCCGCAGGTGCGGGTCAACTTTTACGCCGATGCGGAGTTCCGCAGCGTGGATGTGCAAGCGCACTGCCGCACGGCTGGCTGGCATTGGCAGGTCGGCCTGAAATCGGACTTGCACTTCCGCACCCCCGATGCTGGCTGGCAACCCTTGCGCAACTTGGGTCTGCAACGCGGCGACCGCTGCTATCGCCAAGAGATCTACGTGAATCAGCAGCGGCCCTTTGGCCCGGTCAACCTGATTGCCGATTGGGCGCCAGCGC
Source organism: Chloroflexi bacterium HGW-Chloroflexi-1 (assembly GCA_002842085.1). GTDB lineage: Bacteria > Chloroflexota > Anaerolineae > CG2-30-64-16 > CG2-30-64-16 > CG2-30-64-16. The sequence goes on along the minus strand of PHCA01000202.1, from coordinate 5,894 downwards.
AAGACGCCCCCCGCTACTGGGCACTGGACTTGCCGGCTGACGCCCACGCGTGGCGGCGAGGCCGCAAGCGCTACTGGATTGAGCCGACGTTCCGCGACTGGAAAAGCTACGGCTTCGATCTGGAAAAGAGCAAGCTGGTCGATCCCGGCCGGCTGGATGTCTTGTTGCTCGGCGTGGCCCTGACGACGGTTTGGATGATCCACGTCGGTGAATGGTTGCTGCACAGCGGGCGCCGCTCGGAACTGGCCCCGCGGGATAAAGCCGACTACAGCTTGTTCCGCCTGGGCCGTGATTACCTGCAACGCGCCCGGACTCTGGAGCAACGGATTCCGATTGGTTTCACGGTCGGGCCGCCCGCCTGAGTGCCAGGGGTCTGGCTCCGCCGCACGCCCAGCCCGCTTGACTGATCAGCCGCTGCTGCACAAGGAGCGGAACCCCTGATGAGCGCCGTGGGCGGCCAGGTGCGGCGGGCCAGAATTGAGCCAGATGGTCCAACTGCTCAGCCTGGCTGGCAGGTGGTAACGACCCGAGCGGACGGGACACTCGGCTGTGGGGGGTCTGCACAAGGCCCTCCCTCGGCATACGGCCCAGCTGGACTGATCCGCTCACTCGCGCAGCCTGGCTTGCCGCACTGGCTTGGCGGTACAGGTACCGTCTGGTTGTCAGTCAGATAAAGATTCGTAGGGGCAGTGCCTTGCGCCTGCCCTGGGCGACCGCAAGGGATCGCCCCTACCACGAAACATTATCTGAACTTCTATAGTATAACGGTCATTCTGAGGCCGCCGTTCGACAAGCTCGGAAGAGCCGCTCACGCAATACGCACCACGCAATCCGTGCTACGCATCGCGCAAAAACATCCACGGCGCCAGCCGCCGCTCAAGGCCATCTACCACGAAATAGAGCAACAATCCCAACACGCTCATCGCCACCACCCCGGCGTACATTTCCGGGTAGGCCAGCCGGCCCCAACTTTCGACGATGATGTAGTACCCCAGCCCCGACGTCGTGGCAAAGGATTCGGCGAAAAAGAGCACCGCGATGGCCGTTCCCACGCTGATGCGGAGCGCGGTCAACACCGCGGGCAGGGTGGCCGGCAGATAGACGAAGCGGAACAGCGCCCGGCGGCCGGCTCCCAGCGAGCGCACTGAGTAGATCAGCTCCGGCCGCAGCGTGCTGGCCTGGTCGCGTACTACCACCAGGATCTGGAAGAACAGGATGATGAAGATGATAAAGACTTTCGACGTGTTGCCGATGCCCAGGAAGAGCAGAATGATCGGCAGGAAGACGATCTTGGGGATCGGATAGACGATGTAGACGATGGGCGAAAAAAGGCGATTGAGCCGGGGGCTCTGGCCCAGCACCAACCCGGCCGGCACGGCGGTGACCACGGAAATCACGATGCTGGCGACCACCCGCCAGCCGCTGACCAGGAAATGCCGCCCCAACCCGCGCGGGATCTCGCGCAGCAACGCCTGGAACACGGCCCACGGTCCCGGCAGCACATCGGTGTGCCCGGCCCAGGCCAGCAGTTGCCAGGCAATGATCAGAGCCAGGATCCCCAGGAACAGGTCACGCCGTCGCATAGCGCGTCACACCGGCAGTCCTGCGATCTCGGCCACAGCCTGCAAATAGGTCTCGAAATCGCTCACGTTCTCACGGGCCAAGCGCAGAACCTGGCCGGAATCAACCTGCCAATAGCGGTGCACTAGCATATTACGAAAGCGCGCCATGCGGATCAGTCGGCTCACCAGTTCGTCATCGACCCCGTGGAGGGTGCGCAACCCTTCAAAACACTCCGCATAGTTGATCGGTGCACGACGCGCCGTCTTG
>PHCA01000202.1:0-4049 GCA_002842085.1 Chloroflexi bacterium HGW-Chloroflexi-1 | reverse complement strand
AGAAGGCGGCGTATTGTTGCACCTTTTGGATGTTCTCTTGGATCTCGCGCGCCCGATCCTTGATAATCTGGGGGTCTAGCCCTGTCATCCAAGCACCTCCTGCAAATAGGTCTCCGCGTGGTGCGCGAACTGCATGGTTTCATACCCGACGTACTCGATGAAGTCGGTCAACTGCTCCTCATCGCGCACCAGCAGCGGTTCACCCCGCAGAGCTGACTGCTGAAAGCCCATCGGCGCATCGTTGAGCACATGCGCATCCACCGCCATGTGTAGATCCAGCGTCAGCCGGGTCGAGAGCGCCATCTCATACTCAAACACCTCTTCGTAGGGCAGAGGTGGCCGAAGATACACCCCGATGTCCACGTCGTTGTAGGCGTCTCCATCCACGAACGAACCGAACAAGTAGGCGAAGTCGACCTCTTCGCGGGCGGCCAGGCTCGCGCTCAGTTGGGATCGCAGGCGGTCACGATCCAGCATTCGGCGCATAGGATGATCTCCTTCTACTCACTCTTGTCACCCGGCGGTCAGGGCGGCGCGCAGTTCCGTGCACCTTTGCCAGTAGGCCGGGTGGCCGCGATAGTCGGGGTCGCCGGCCGCCGGGTTTTCGATCACGGATGTCCTGGTGTTGGGCACCCGGCCCAGTATTAGGATGCGTTGCCCCAGGTAGACCGCCTCTTCGATGTTGTGGGTCACCACGACGATGGTCACGTCGGTCTCCTCACGCAGTTCCAGCGTCAAGCGTTGCAGGTCCTCCCGCGTGAGTGCGTCCAGTGACGAGAATGGCTCGTCCATCAGCAACAGGTTGGGCTGCTGGAGCAGGCTGCGGGCGATGGCCGTGCGCTGGCGTTGGCCGCCGCTGATCTGGCTGGGGTATTTGTCGCGCAGCGCCGCGATGCCAAGGCGTGTCAGCCAGGCGTTCACCTGCTCGGGGACGATGTCGAGGCGCGGGTAGGGGCGTGGCCCTTCACCGGAACTGGCCTTGCCGCGGTAGAACCGGCCCATCCGCATCACCAGCGCGACGTTCTCCCACACGGTGGCCCACGGCAGGAGCCCGTAATCTTGCAGGATCAGCCCGCTGCTGGCGCGCGGCCGGGGCACTGGCTGCCCGTCGACGAGCAGGCGCCCGGCGCTCGGCTGGCGCAGCCCGGCGATCAGGTAGAGCAACGTGCTCTTGCCGCAGCCCGACGGGCCGATCACCGCCCAAGCCTCGCCGGTCACCGCGTGCCAGGTGAAATCTTGGAACACAGGCGGCTGGTCGGTGTAAGCAAAGGTGAGGCCGGTGATATCGATCATGGTCGAAGAAGCGAGAAATGGCGCAGGGTGTGATGAGGAGTCAGGGACGAGGAATGAGAATGCGTAACGAGTGATGAGTAACAGTGGTATCATCTCAATAATCCGGGGTGGCTGTGGCCGGTCTGTGACCGAGCCACCCGTGGCTCGGTCACAGACCGGCCACAGCGGGATCTACCCCCGAGAAATTGAGAAGATACTAACAGTGTACTCGGGCATTCGTTTTACTTATTACTCATGACTCGTTACTCGACATTCGTCATTCCTTCGCCCTCACTTCGGCAAGAACGCGGCGTCCACCATGTCCGCGTATGGGATGTCCCGGCCGACCAACCCTTTATCGCGCAGCCAGGCGACTACGTCGGCGACTTCAGCCGCGGCCGGGACTCCGGGCGCGGGGAAGGGCGGCATCTTGTAGCTGTCCTGGATCGCTTGCGGCACGCGGCCCTTCTCGATCAGCAGCCCCTGGTATTTCTCCGGGTGGGCGTTGAGCTCGGCGACCGCCTTGTTCCAGGCGACCAGGAACTTCTTGACCGTATTCGGCTTGCCCTTCAGCGTATCGACCCTGAAACTGAGCACTGACTGGGAATACTGCGCGTATTTTGCGTCATCCACCACCAGCCTGGCGCCGCCCGCGATGGCGCCCTGGGCCAGCGGATCGGGCAGGGTGGCGGCCTGGATGTTGCCGTTCATGAGCTGCTCGAAGCGCACCGGGATGGCGCTGACCTCTGCCACCGCGATCTCGTCGAGCTTCAGTCCTTCGGCCTCTAACAGGCGGTTGGTGACGTATTCGATCACCGTGTTCTGGCTGATGCCGATGGGCACGCCCCGCAGATCGGCCGGGGTCCGGATATGGGCGTTCGGGCCGGCCAGGATGCGAAACATCGGCGCGTTGGGGTAGGATCGGAGCGTGGTATAAACCACTTTGACTTTGACGGACTCTTTGTTCAGCAGGCCGGTGGATATCAGGTCGGCCAACATGCCATCGACCTGGTTCGTCTGGATCAGCACGTCCCGTTCCTGGGCGCTCTTCACCGGCACGCCCTCCACCTGGATGCCCTGTTCGGCGAAGTAGCCGTTCTGTTCGGCGATGAAAACCGGGATCACGTCCAATATTGGCAGCAGCGCGATCTTCAGCTTGCCATCCTCGGACGGGACCGGCACGCAACCTGCCAGCGTCGTCGCCAGAGTCGCGGCCAGCATCACCACCAATAACCCGATCGACACGACACGAGATATGCGTTTCATCATACCTGTAACCTCCAAAAAACGATAGAAAGTCATATCAGACCTGACAGGTTTTCCGATTTCAACGCAAAGGCGCAAAGACGCCAAGAGATTAAGAGGTCTTTGCGCCCTGGCGTCTTTGCGTTAAAAGATTTGCGCGATCAACAATGAGCCTACTTGCGTTTCTTGGCGCCGCTTGACGGTTTTTGGATCGGCGTTGTCTTCGCCAGGTTGCCCGGCGTGGGCCGGCTTCGGCGCCAGGGCACGATGGGCGGCTCATCATCTTCGTCCTCATCGTCCTCATCGTCCCAGTCGTCATCGTCATAATCGTCCAGACCTGAATCGTTCCAGGGGGTCGTCGGCCGGATGAAGCCCTTGAAGACCAGGACGCCCAGGCACAGGGTGACACCTAGCGCGATCACCGACCCCTGCCACTGGGTCAGATCGAACCAGCGCTGCAACAACCAGCCGACCGCGGCTACGCCCAGGGAACCGACGGTCGTCGCGGCCAGGGCAAGCGCCAAGACGATAATCGCGACCAATAGACCTGTTATTAATCCTCGCATTTTAGGTTTTCTCCTATTGATAATAGATAGCCGCTGCGGCTCAGGGCGCGGTAGCCAGACCGACCCAGGCAGCGATGAAGATCAGCACGCTGATGTAGCCGTTGACGGCGAAGAACGCCAGATTGACTCGGCTGAGGTCATCCGGCTTGACCAGGCTGTTCTCCCACCAGAGCAGCGCGGCCACGGCGGCCGTCCCGACCCAGAACGGCCATCCCAGGCCGAGGGACCAGCCGGTCGCGGCCAACGCCAGCACGGTCAACCCGTGGTTGATCCTGGCCCAACGCAGCGCCGTGGCATTGCCGAAGCGCGCCGGCGCCGAATGCAGCCCCTCGGCCCGGTCGAACTCGGTGTCCTGACAGGCGTAGATCATGTCGAAGCCCGCCATCCAGAATGTCACCGTCAACCACAGCAGCCAGGGCGCCGGATGTGCCAGCGAACCGGTCACCGCGGCCCAGGCGCCGGGTGCGGCCATGCCGTCGGTGAGGCCCAACACCCAGTGGCTGGCCCAGGTGAAGCGCTTGGTGTAGCTGTAGCCGACCAGGAAGAGCACCGCGCCGGGCAGCAACGCCAGCACGAAGCGATTCAACTGCCAGGCGGCCAGCGTCAGGATGACCAGCGCGGCCACTGCCATGCCGGCCACCGCGCGTGGAGTGATCTTGCCCTGCGGCAGGGGCCGACCCTGCGTGCGCGGGTTGCGCGCATCGTAGCGCCGGTCGGCCCAGCGATTGACGGCGAAGGCGAACGTGCGCGCCGCGGCCATCGCCATGGTGATCCAGATGAACTTCGGCCAGCCGGGCCAGCCGTGCGCGGCCAGCACCATGCCCAGGTAGGCGAACGGCAACGCGAAGATGGTGTGCTCGAACTTCACCATCTCCAGGAAGACCCGCGCCGGCTTGATTATACCACAAGCGCGCCGATCACGTGCGAAATCAGTACGCATCATTCCAACCCATACTCGGCCCAGCG
>PHCA01000201.1 GCA_002842085.1 Chloroflexi bacterium HGW-Chloroflexi-1 | reverse complement strand
GCTGTGGCCGGTCTCCTGACCGAGCCACCGGGGACCTGGTACGCGCATGAAAGGTTGGAGCGATGGGAACGCCACCGAAAAGCACATCATTCACAACACATCCGATCGCAAACGCACGCAACCCGGCCCCTGGGAATCGCCGCGCCGCGCGACGGACGCGGAGGCGTCACCTGGGTCTATTCTGGCTGGCGTTGCTCTTGTGGGCCGCCGTGCTGCTGTCGGTGGCCGCGGCCGGGGCCGGGCTGCTGACCCTCTACCGCAGCGACTTCATCCTGCCGGGAGTGATGGCCCAGGGGTTGGACCTGGGCGGCCTGACTACGGCCGGGGCGGCCGAGCTGTTGCAAGGCCAGTGGCGCGAACGCGGGATCGTGCTCGACGCGGGCGCTGCCGCCACCTGGACGGTCTCACCGGACGCGCTGGGTATCTCGCTGGACACGGACGCGCTGGTCCGAAGCGCCCACCAACAAGGCCGCGAACTGGCGGTCACGTCCGATGATCCCAGCCCGCTCGCCCAGGCCCGGGACGCCGCCGGTCAACTGCTGCGGCTGGGCGGGCGACTGCTTGGGGTGGCGCCGGCGTACCTCGAGGCCAGGAGGATCACATCGCCCACGGTAGCAGGCTGGCTGGCCGCGCTGAGCCGGCGCCTGGCGCCCCCGCCGCGCGTCGAGCTCGCGCCCGCCTGGCGCTTTGACCGCCATAAGGCCACCGCAACCCTCCGCGCCATCGCCGCCCGGATCGACAGCCCGCCGCGCGACGCGGACCTGCGTATCGTCGACGGACGCGCTGAGGCGCTCCCCTCTCGCCCGGGCCGCGCCCTCGACCTGACCGCCGCACTGGGCCAGTTGGAGGCTGCCCCGTGGCAGATCGCGGCGACCGGCCGGATGCCCCTGACGAGCGTGGCAATCCCCCCGACGATCGCCGACGTGAGCGCGACCGCGGCGGAGATCAACCGACATCTGGTCGTCCCACTCACCGTGCGCCTGTACGATCCCATCGTCGATGAGCGGTTGTCGTGGCCCATCACGCCGGACGTCAGGGCGGGCTGGCTCTCTTTCAGCGTCGATGCCAGCGCCGCAAACGGGGTCACCTGGGCGGTGGCCGAGGAGAAGATCGGGGCGTACGTGACCGCCCGGGCGGAGACTCTGGGGGCCGAGCGTCACTTGAAGCAAGCGCAGGCCGTTTCAATGATCCATGATGCGTTTATGTCGAGCAACTCTGACGTGCCACTGCGCGTTTATCACTTCGCGCGCCAACACGTCGTTCAGCCGGGCGAAACGTTGTCCAGCATCGCGTTCGACTACGGCTTCCCCTACCCCTGGATTCAGGCGGCCAACCCGGACCTGGGCGATCTGCTGCTCGCCGGCCAGGCCGTGACGATCCCATCGCCCGACGACCAGTTGCCGCTGCCGGTCGTCGAGAACAAGCGGATCGCGATCAGCCTGGGCGAGCAGCGGATGTGGGCCTACGAGGACGGCGCGTTGAAGTGGGAGTGGGTCGTCAGCACCGGCATACCCTCCAGCCCCACCTCGCCGGGCGTGTTTCAGGTGCAATCGCACGAGCCCAACGCGTACGCGGCCAGTTGGGACCTGTGGATGCCGTACTTCATGGGGATCTACCAACCGGCGCCGGGGCAGGCGTTCATGAACGGCTTTCACGGCTTCCCCAGCCGCGATCAGCGCCAACTGCTTTGGACCAGCAACCTGGGCCACCCGGTCACCTACGGCTGTATCCTGCTGAGCACGGAGAACGCCAAAACGCTTTACGAGTGGGCCGAAGAGGGGGTCATCGTCGCGATCCGACCGTAGTGTCCAAACCCGGATAGCCTTGCGAAGGTTCCCGAAGACGCCATTTCCAGCCCAAGTCGGGGCAAAACCTTCGCAAGGCTAATTTAGCCCGCTGTCCACAAATGAGAAAGTTATATAATCACGATTCCTCAGGTCATCCCACCCAGCGCACGCGGCCCGTCTCCGCGGTGTCGTACCCGCCCAGGCCGGCGATGGCGGAGCGCGCGTCCTCGGTGACGAGCCAGCGGGCCAACGCCTGAACCGGCGCAGTTTCCCAAACGTTCTTCGGGATCACCAGATCGTAGCGTTCTCGGGTCAGGTAGACGAAGTCCAGGCCATACGCCAGGGCCGCGACCTCGATCCCCAAACCCACGCCGGCGCGGCCCGCGGCAATGGTGCGCGCCACCTCGGAGTGCGTCTCGACCTCATCGCCATAGCCGGTGACCTGCCCCGGGTCGATGCCCTGCTGGCGCAGATGCGCGTCGAGCCAGACGCGGGTGCCCGCGCCGCGCTGCCGGTTGACGAACCGTAGCTCAGGCCGCGCCAGATCGGCCAGACCGGCCACGCCGGCCGGGTTGCCAGCCGGCACGATCAGCCCGAGCCGGCGATGCGCCAGCGTCAACAACGCCACCGAACGGCCGGGCAACAAGCGCCGGACGAAACTCGCGTTGTAGCTATCGCTCTCCTCGTCCCACAGGTGACTGCCTGCCAGGTCAGCTTTGCCCTCGGCCAGCGCGATCAGCCCGCCCAGGCTGCCGGCAAAGGTGATCTGCAACGCGCTCCCGGCCGCGAAGTCGGCGAAACGGGCCGCGAGCAAGGAGACGCCGGGGTCGTGGCTGCCCACGAAACGGAGCAAGTGTTTGGGCGGGCTGGCCGGCTCCTCCGCCAGCGTCCGCCAGCGATCCAGCGCGATCCGCAGCGCGCTCTCGATCTCCGCCGGCGTGTAGCCCGCGGTGAGGACTTCCAGCAGGAACGCCTCGGCCTGGTGGATCAGCGTGGCCCGGCGGATCGGCGCCCGGTCCTCGTTGGCTTCAGGAAGCGTGGTCCCCACGCGGGTACCCTGCCCCGGCCGGCTGACCAGCAAGCCCTGCCCGGCCAATTCCCGATAGGCCTGCTGGGTAGTGCCGGGTGTGCAGCGCCACTGCGCCGCCATCTCTCGCACCGATGGGAGCGCATCGCCGGCGCGCAGCGCGCCCTGCATGATCTCCTGCCGGATCGATTCCGCGATCTGCTGATAGAGCGGTGTCTTGTCCATGGGATGGCTTTCGCAAGCCCTATCGAGTGCTGTGGCCGGTCTGCGACCGAGCCACCTCCTACATCTTTGGAAATCGCCCCGCCGGCCTCCAATCCTGAGGTACCCCTCACGGGCGCGCGGCGCGCCAGAGGGGGGAATCGGGCGTGAAGAGCGGAGCGCCGAATTTGTCCATGCCAAATTGGGCGATCTTCTCCTGAGCTGGCAGCGAGATCAGCCAGTCGATGAACGCCTCGGCCAGGTCGGCCTGGATGTGCGGCCCCTTGGCCGGGTTGACCGCGATGACGCCGTAGGGGTTGAACAGGACCGGGTCGCCCTCGGTCAGGATCACCAGGTCGGTCCCCGCCAGTGTGCGCGCCAGGTAGGTAGCCCGGTCGCTGAGGGTGTAGGCCAACTGCTCGTCCGCCATGGTGAGCACGGCGCCCATCCCCTGCCCGGCCGAGATGTACCAATCGCCGGACGGCTCGATGCCGGCCGCCTGCCAGATGCTCTTCTCCTTGGCGTGCGTGCCGGAATCATCGCCGCGCGAGATGAAAGGCGCCCTGGCGTCGGCGATCTTCTCGAGCGCGGCGGCCGCGGCGGTCATGCCTTTGATGCCGGCCGGGTCGCTCTTCGGGCCGAGGATGACAAAATCGTTGTACATCACGTCCTCGCGCCGCACACCGTGCCCCGCGGCCATGAACGCGTCTTCCTTGGCCCGCGCGTGGACCAGCAGCACGTCGGCGTTGCCGTCCTCACCGAGCTTGATGGCCTGCCCGGTGCCCACGGCAATCACATTCACCTTGACGTTGTATTCTTTCTCGAAGTCGGGCAAGATAACATCCAGCAGGCCCGAATCCTGGGTGCTCGTGGTGGTCGCCAGGATCAACTCCCGGGCCTCAGGCGCCCGGGTGGGCAGCGCCGCGGTCGGCGCAGGCGCCTGTGTCGCGGGCGCGGTGCACCCGCACAAGGCGCTGGACAGCAACATCATGAGGGTCGATAGAATAGCAACTTGCCTGGACATGAGTTTCTCTGGATTGGTAGATGGGTAGATGGGTAGATGGGTAGATTGGTAGATTGGT
>PHCA01000200.1 GCA_002842085.1 Chloroflexi bacterium HGW-Chloroflexi-1 | reverse complement strand
TCCGCGTCCCATGAACGTTCAACATTGAACCTGCAACGGTCTATCCTCCGGCCAATCCAGACAGCGCAGCACGCCCGGCGCGATCTCCCGGTAGCGCCACCCGCTCTCCGGGCAGACCAGGAGGCCGGCGGCGTCCGGTTTGGGCAGCCGGTGACCATGCCGGCTCATCCAGCCGGCCGGCCGCGCGGGCACGCCGAGCATCAACGCGTAGTCGGGCACGTCGCCGCGCACCAGCGCGCCCGCGGCGATGAACGCGTACTGTCCGATCGTCGCGCCGCAGACGATGGTGGCGTTTGCGCCGATGGTGGCCCCGCGGCGCACCCGCGTGCGTTGGTACTCGCCATGCCGCACGATCTGCGAGCGCGGGTTGATCACGTTGGTGAACACGCACGACGGCCCGCAGAACACGTCGTCCTCCAGCTCGACGCCGGTGTACACCGAGACGTTGTTCTGGATCTTGACGTTATCTCCGATCACGACGTCGCTGGCGATGAACACGTTTTGGCCCAGGTTGCAGCGCTCGCCGATCCGGGCGCCTGCCATGACGTGGCAAAAGTGCCAGATCTTGGTCCCCGCGCCGATCTCACACGGCTCGTCCACGTAGGCGTGCGGATTGCGGATTGCGGATTGCGGATTGCGGATTGCGGATTGCGGATTGCGGATTGCGATCTCCGAAACCTGCAACGCGACAACCTTCAGACGTTCAACGTCACCGGTTCGCCGTTCATCACCAGGGAGCGTTGCGCTGCCTGCAACACCTTGAGCACCTGCACCCCGCTGCGTCCGTCGGTCAACGGCGGCTGGCGGGTCGCTATGGCTTTCAGGAATGCCTGACATTCCAGGCGCAACGGTTCGTCGAGCGAGAAGGGGACCTCTTCGCCCGTGCCCTTGATGGGGACCGGGCCGTCCTCCTTCACCTCGACGTGCTGATCGTACAACACCAGCTTTTTGGCGACGTCGTCGAAGCTGGCCATTTTGCGCGAGCCGATCACCACGAGCCGCTGCTCCTTGAACGGGTGCAGCCACGACACGTGGATGTGGGCGCGCACGCCGTTATCGAACAGCAGGTTGGTGACGGTCACATCCGCGATGTTGGGCTGCACGTAGCTGCCGCCGCACGCGACCACCTGGAACGGCAGACTGCCCATCAGCCGCAGGATCACGGCGACGTCGTGCGGCGCAAAGCTCCACAGGATGTTCTCCTCCCGGCGGATCTTGCCCAGGCTGAGCCGGTTGGAGTAGATGTAGTGAATCTTGCCGAGCTGGCCGCCACGGACGAGTTCCAGAAGCCGCACCACGGCCGGGTGATACTCCAACACGTGGCCCACCATCAAGATGCGACCGTGCGTCTCGGCCAGGCGCACCAATTGCACGCCCTGTTCGCAGGTCAGCGCCAGCGGCTTCTCCACGAACACGTCCTTGCCAGTCTCCAACGCCCGCTTGACCAGCGCGAAATGGGTTTCGGCGGGGGTGGCGATCACCACGCCGGGGACGTCGGCCGCCAGCACGCTCTCCATCTCGGAGGTGATGATGGCGCCCGGCGCCAATTCGGCCGCGGTCGCCCGGCCGGCCGGCGTCACGTCGCACGCCATCGCCAGGCAGTCGAGCTGGCTGAAGTTGCGCACCAGGTTCTTGCCCCAGTAGCCGCTGCCGATCACGGCAACTCTTGTCGTGGAGTTATTCACTTACAGCAATCCCAACTCACGCAGCACATCCAGGATAAGCGGCGGCTGCCACAACCATTCCACTCGCAGCCAAAAGCCGGGCAGCACCTCCGAACGGTACACACCCTCCCGGCCGCTGAAGGCCACCTGGTAAAGAGGATCCTCTCCCAGGCGGTAGAACTCGGCCCAGCGCCGGTCGGGGTCGAGCAGCCAGTATTCCCGTACCCCGCCGATCTCATACTCGTAGAACTTTTCTCCCCGATCACGTCCCGCGCTTTCCGATGAGATGATCTCCACCACCAGGTCGGCCGGGCCGTCCAGGTGAGTCGCCTGCAGGCGATGCAGGTTGGCGGTCGCCACGAACATCAGGTCCGGCTCGCGGCCGGAGTGCGCGAGCCTCATCTGGAAGGGGGCTCTCAGTACCACCCCCAGATCCTGGTGCTCGACATAAACCCCCAGCACCTTTTCCAGAAAGCTGCCGAGCGCCTGATGTTGCCTCGATGCCGGACTGGTCATCACCACCTCCCCGTCCACCCATTCGGCCAGCGTGTCTTCATCCGCCCAGGCCAGGAACTCCTCGTAGGTCATCCGGGGCCGCTGAGGTTCTGCCAATAGCACAACCAGGCGCTGCTGGAGGGCTGGCTCCTCCTTGCTCCGGCGGACCAGCTCCTGAACAGTGATGCCCTGAAAAGTTTGCGCGTCCTCCAACGATGTGCTCATCCTATCTCTCCTCACTGCTATACTCGCCACGGTCATAAGGTGAGTTTTCGGCTCATATCTGGAACGGGTGCAAGGCGGGCATGGTCGGGAGACCGGCCCAAGCACTGTCACCCCTTCACCTTGTCACCGTGTCAAGTATATTCCGGTCATTCCACTACAATCCGCGCCATGGTGATGGTTTTTATCGCTTTGTCCCCGTCAGGCAGCCATGACACCTATCCGTCGTAAGTAGGCAAAGACGGCCGCTTCGAAGCGGTCGAAGTCACCCAGGTTGTTCTGCAACGTCTCGTAGACTGTCTCGGCGTCCACTTCCCAATAGAGGTGCACCAGCCGGTTGCGCATACCGACCATTTGCCTGGTTGTGCGCAAGAACTCAGTGGGGATGACACCGTTCTCGGCCAGTATCACGAAGCTGTCGCTATGTGACTTCGGCGCACGCCAGTTCTGTCGGGAAATCAGGTGGTTTGCTGCATCCACGCAGCATTCGACGGCGACCTGGAGGTAATACTTGGCCCCACCCAACCGCCCCAGATCGCTGAGAAGATCAGCCTTGGGCAGCTGTGCAAGGTCGCGAAGGATAGCCTGGCAGCGGTCCAGGTTGCGAAAGATGCCTTCCAGCTTGTCCAGGTCAACCATCTGATGACAGTCCTTTATACCGGAACCCGGCCCATGTGCTTGAAATAGGCATCGCGCATCATGCGCGCCACCGGCTGAAAGTCAAAGTATCGCTTGCGCGTCAGGATTTCATAGTCTGCACGGGCAATTTCGTCTCGTTGATAGAGCAAGAGACCCTCGGTGATCACCATACCCTGCGCCATCAATGGCGCGTCGTCGATGCTGCGCACGTCCACCTCGCGCAGGCCGCAATCATCTTCGATCTCGGCAGCGATGCCCAGTTCCATGAGCATCCGCTGATAGGGTGACAGGCCGTGATCGGCCGTCAAAACCAGCGCCACGTCCACGTCGCTATCGGGTCGCGCGTAGCCCTCGGCGACCGAGCCATACAAGTAGGCCGCCAGCACCGGCCGCCCGGCCAGGATACGCGGCAGAACGGCTCGCAGTTGGGGTAAGACTAGATCTCGAGTCGGCGCTTGATCCAAGACAGTTTCCGCAGCCATACGAATCCTCTCGCCACTGCCATTGTAGGAGAAAGCCGGGGGGATGTCACGGAAGTAGCCCGGCGCAAGTGCATTTTATTTTGGGAGTAAAGGGAGCGGAGCAGGCATCCTGAGCGAAGTCTCATCCTGCGCTTGATGGCGCCCGGCGCCAATTCGGCCGCGGCCGCCCGCCCAGCCGGCGTCACGTGTCACCGTGTCTCCTTGTCACTGGTCACATAGTGACCCCTTCACCTTGTCAAGTATATTCCGGTCATTCCACTACAATCCGCGTCCTATCCTGACTGCCATCATCTACCCTAAATTATAGCGCGGTCGTCGGACGCTGTCCAATTGCCCCGAGGGCCATTCGATGAGGCCGTTCCAGAAAAATAGATGTCGGGCTGGTTAGGGCTAAGGACGGCTACGGCTTAATAACTTACCCAATCGCTCCGGCAAATGAAGGAGGGATTCGTATAAGTTATTTAATCCTCAGTCCTTAGCCCCGTAATCGCCGGTTTCCCCGGGGATCTCAGAGGGATTGGGGCTGAGTATTTTTCTGGAACTATCTGAGGCGCTCAACCCCCAGGTGGCTGGTCGAGCAACGCGCGTAGCCGGGCGGCGACCATTTCGATGGCGACCTCGTTGAAGCCGCCCTCCGGGATGATCACGTCCGCGTAGCGTTTGCTCGGCTCGGCGAACTCCAGGTGCATCGGCCGCACGGTGGCCAGGTACTGGTCGATGACTGACTCCGCGCTGCGGCCGCGCTCGGCCATGTCGCGTTGCAGCCGGCGGATGAGGCGAATGTCCGCGTCGGTGTCCACGAAGATCTTGATGTCCATCAGGTCGCGCAATCGCTTGTCTGCGAAGATCAGGATGCCCTCGACCAGGATCACCGGCTGGGGGTCGATGTGGCGGGTTTCCGGCGTGCGGCTGTGGGTCTTGAAGTCGTACACCGGGATCTCGACCGGCTGGTAGGCTCGCAACTGTTTCAGATGGGTTATCAGTAGATCGTTGTCCAGGGAGTCGGGATGGTCGAAGTTGAGCCGGGCGCGCTCGGCCGGAGGCAGGGTGCTGGCATCGCGGTAGTACGCGTCGTGGGGCACGTAGGCGACGCGGTCAAACCCGACCCGCTCCAGGATCTGCAGCGCGACGGTGGTTTTGCCCGAACCGGTGCCGCCGGCTACGCCAAAGATGATTGGTTTCATGCGTTTCCTCGCAAATGGCA
>PHCA01000199.1:4168-5344 GCA_002842085.1 Chloroflexi bacterium HGW-Chloroflexi-1 | reverse complement strand
TCCAGCTTGTTGCGGATCGGCGGAATGTGCTGGAAGAAGTGCCGCGCCTCACTCACGGTCATATTCAGCACCTCGGCGATGCTCTTGTCCTTGTACTTGATCTCCAGCGCCTCGCGGTTGTAGCGTTTGCCGTGACAGACCTCGCACGGCACGTAGACGTCGGGCAGGAACTGCATTTCGATGCGGATGATGCCGTCGCCGTGGCACGCCTCGCAGCGCCCACCTTTGACGTTGAAGCTGAAACGGCCCGGCTTGTAGCCGCGCATCTTCGATTCCGGCAGCGATGCGAACAGGTCGCGGATGGCCGTGAACACGTTGGTGTAGGTGGCCGGGTTGGACCGCGGCGTTCGCCCGATGGGGGACTGGTCGATATCGATCACCTTGTCCAGGTTTTCCATGCCGTCGATGCCGGCGTGCTGGCCCGGCCGGTCCTTGGCCCGATACATCCGCATCGCCAGCGCTTTGTACAGCACCTCGAGCGCCAGGCTCGACTTGCCACTGCCGCTCACCCCGGTCACGCAGATGAGCTTGCCCAGTGGAAAGCGGACATCCACGTGCTTCAAGTTGTTCTCGGTGGCGTTGCGCACGATCAGGTATTCGCCGTTACCGGGGCGGCGGATAGCCGGCATGGGGATTTGCTTTTCTCCGCGCAGATAGGCCGCGGTCAGGCTGTTCGTGCAGCGGAGAAAATCAGTAGTTGGCGCCGAACAGACCACGTAACCGCCCGCCTCGCCGGCTCCCGGCCCCAGGTCCACGATCCAGTCGGACGCCCGCATCGTCTCCGCGTCGTGCTCGATCACCAACACGGTGTTGCCCAGGTTGCACAGGTCGCGCAGGGTCCGGATCAGCCGGGCGTTGTCGCGCTGGTGTAGCCCGATGCTGGGCTCGTCCAGGATGTAGAGCACCCCCATCAGTTGTGAGCCGATCTGTGTGGCCAGCCGGATGCGTTGCGCTTCACCGCCGGACAGGGTGGCCGCCATGCGGTCCAGGCTCAGATAGTCCAACCCGACGTCCATCAGGAACCGGATCCGGGCGTGCAGCTCCTTCAGGATTTGCCGGGCGATGGTGTACTGGCGTTGGGTGAGCGGCGAGCCGGGCGGGACTTGCTCCGCGGAGCCGACGCGTGATCCGGGAGACTGGGTATTCGGTATTGGGTATTGGGTATTGGGTATTGGG
>PHCA01000199.1:0-4161 GCA_002842085.1 Chloroflexi bacterium HGW-Chloroflexi-1 | reverse complement strand
CACCGCTTCGGTCACCGAGAAGTGGCTGACCGCGTCGATGTTGCGGTCCAGCACCGTGACGGCCAATGCCTCGGCCCGCAGGCGCTTGCCGCCACAGGTCGGGCAGGGCCGGCTGGTCATGTAGCGTTCCAGCTCGCTGCGGATGTAGTCGGAGGAGGTCTCCCGATAGCGGCGCTGCAAGTTGGTGATCACTCCCTCGTAATTGGTCTGGAAGCGTCGCTCTTGCCCTTCTATGTTTACATAGCGCACAGAGATGTTATCGCCCTGTTTGCCGCCGTATAAGATGATGTTGGTCTGGTGCTTGCTCAATTCGCCCACCGGGACATCGAACGGGATCCGATAATGCGCTGCGGTCGCCTCCAGCAGGGAGTGGTAGTAGTTCTGCGTTTCCCGGCTCCACGGCTTGATCGCGCCGCCGGCCAGGCTCCTGGTCTTGTCCGGGATGATCAGGTCGGGGTCGAATTCCAGCTGGTTGCCCAAGCCCGTGCAGGTGGGGCAGGCGCCATGCGGGCTGTTGAAGCTGAAGGTGCGCGGCTCGATCTCCGGCAGGCTGATGCCGCAGGCCGGGCAGGCGAAACGCTCGGAGAAGAGCCGGTCCCTGGACTTCTCCGCGTCGGTGACGTCTGAGGCCAGCATCACGCCGCCCCCCAACCGCAGCGCGGTCTCGACCGAGTCGGCCAGTCGCCCGCGCAACCCGTCGGTTCCGTCTTCAGAGTCCTGCCCTCTGTCTCCTGACTCCTGACTCCTGACCCCTGCCTCCTGCCCCCTGCCCCCTGCCTCCTGCCCCCTGCCCCCTGCCTCCTGCCCCCTGATAATCAACCGGTCCACCACGGCCTCGATCGTGTGATTCTTGTAGCGATCGAGCTCCGGCGGGTTCTCGACCTCGCAGGACTCCCCATCCACGCGGACGCGCACGAAGCCGGCCTTGCGGATGTCGTCGAAGATGCCTTTGTGCTCGCCCTTGCGATCCATCACCAACGGCGCCAGGATCAGCAGCCGGCTGCCCTCGCCGTATTCCAGGATGCTGTCGACGATCTGCTGGACGGTCTGCGCGCTGATCTCCCGGCCACATTGCGGGCAGTGCGGGATGCCGATGCGGGCGAAGAGCAGGCGCAGGTAGTCGTAAATCTCGGTGATGGTGCCCACGGTGGAGCGCGGATTGCGGCTGGCGCCGCGCTGGTCGATGGAGATGGCCGGGCTGAGCCCTTCGATCTGGTCCACGTCCGGCTTTTCCATCAGGCCCAGGAATTGGCGGGCGTAGGCGGACAGCGACTCGACGTACCGGCGTTGACCTTCGGCGTAGATCGTGTCGAAGGCCAGGCTGGACTTGCCGGAGCCGGACAGCCCGGTGATCACCACCAGCTGATCGCGGGGGATTTCCAGGTCGATATTTTTCAGGTTGTGCTCACGCGCGCCGCGAATGATCAGTTTGTCTTGGGCCATTGGATCCCCTCGTGTGCAGCGGGACTCATGCCAGTTGGGTCGCGTAGATCGTCGCGAGATAGAACAAATGTGCGACCATACTATATCACCAAACCAGCCGCCGGGCAAGTTAGAGCCCGGCCACCGCGAGCGTCAGGCTCAAAATCCCGAAGCCTGACAGCAATCTATCATTCTATCATGTCTTTAGGGGGAGGCCAATTCGCGGGGTGCGGAGACGAAAACGCCCGATTCCCGCCAGGGACCGGGCGTGTGAGGGGATGAACCGATACCGGTTCTTTCGGCAGGTAAGCCCGTGGACGTAGACCCGCGGTCGCTTCGGTCGGCCAGGTCGCTGGCGTTGGCGTCAGCTTCGCCGGGCAGGAAGCAACAACGGATCAGGGGGATGGGTCGGCTCAGCGCGGCGAAAAGGGCGGGGCAACCGGTCAAGCCGCCGAAGCCGCTGTGATCTCAAGTCGCGACCGGCCGCAACGCCGACCGCGTGGTCAGGCGAGGCTTCACCAGCCGCGACCGAGCCGGAGCCAGTGCCGCTATCTCGACATAGACGACGGGGCCGACCTTGTCCGCCGTCTGTGCAGCCTCCAGGTTGAGACGATAGAGCTCGGGATCATCTTTGGGCAATAAGACAACTTCAGCGCCGTTCGGAATTCGTTCGAGAATCGCAGGGTGTTCTAGCATGTATCGCTCGAATTCGAAGGACAAAGTGGCGTTCTTTTCGATAATTGTCTCTCGGTTGTAGGTCATGATCACATCTCCAGTTCGTAAGCCGCACGATAGCGGGGCCAATTTGCCTTGATGTCGCGCTCGCCAGGCGTCAACACATCCTCAGGGGTGTAGCCGTAGAACTCCTCTTTGTCTTCTGCTCAGCCTTGCGAAGGTTTCAACCTTCGCAAGGTTGGGTCAAGTCTTCTTCGAGCTTCTTTCCCAGATCGCGCAGGTTCGCCTGGATCGCGGTCAGCGCGGTTTCCGTATCGGCCAGCGTGGCCTGCTGCGTCTCCACGAAGCGGGTGTACGGCTGCATCGCCTCGCGAATGCGTTGCAGCGAGCGGCCCAGCTCGTCCTCGAATTGGTCGGTCATGGCTTTGGTCAACCGGCCGCGCAGGTCGCCGATCTTGGCCTGGAGGTCGTTCTTGGCCCGCCGGCGCTTGTTGGGGATCAGGTAGAAGCCCAGCGCGGCCACGGCCCCCGCGGCCAGCACCCCGCTGACGTCCGCCAGGGCGGTGGCCAACACCTTCACCAGCAGCGCGCCGAGCCCGATGGCGCCGGCCTCCACGAGGGCGGTCTGGGCCACGGCCATCTGCACCGAGTCGGCCAGCGCCTTGGCCTCCGCGTCTCTGTCGTAGGTGGCGACCACCTCGCGGGCGGCGCGGCCCACCGATTGCAGCAGCGCCTGCCGGTTGGTCTCGAACCCCGACCTGAGTCCGGTCGAAGGGCTGCCGCCCACCTGGCCAACGATGCGATCCTGGTGGTGGACGATGCGTTTGTTCAAATAGTTCATCACGGCCTGCCACTGCTGGAAGTCCTTATCCACCAGCCAGTCGATCAGCTCGTGGGTGTGGGCGTCCACCTGCGCCGTGGTATCCGCGACGACCGCCCGCTCGAACATCCCGCGCACCCGGTCCGCGTTGATCAGGTCGAAGAGGCGCGTCAGCCGGATCGTGTCGTCGAAGAACTGGTTGCCCCGCTCCGCCATGGCGTAGAGCACGTTGTCCACGTGGCTCAGGTGATACTTGAAGTCGCGGCGCATGTCGGCGTCGTAGGCGGCGAGCTGCGCCTCGATGGTCCTCACGGTGGCGACGTCGTCCTTCAGCAGTGTCTTGCGCGCTTCGGCGACCTCCAGATAGCGCTCGGTCAGCCTGTCAGCCACGCCCAGGGGATTGGCCAACTTCAGGCGCAATCGCTCCCGCTCGTCCAGGGTGTGCAGGATGTAGGTTTCCAACGGCTCGAAGCGGCTCGCAGTCCAGAGGCAGGTGCGTTCATCCGCGTCGTAGGTTTCTTTGGCCTGGCGCGCCTGGCGGCTGGACACCGGGAAGATGGTGGGCCGGCGGCCGAGCAACTGCCGGGCGTTGCTTTCCACGAACGCGACCACGTGCTCGACGTCGTCCGCCGTCTCCAGGATGTCGATCTTGTTGAGCACCACCACGACCTTCTTGCCCCACTCCCGGATGCGCGCCAGGAAGAGCCGCTCGCTCTCGCTGAACGGGCGGTCTGTGGAGGTGACGAAGAGGATCAGGTCGGCCCGCGGCACGAACTCCTCGGTGATCTCCTGATGACGCTGGACGATCGCGTTGGTGCCTGGCGTGTCCACGATGTTGATGTCGCGCAGCCACTCGACCGGACAGGTTAGCACTGCCATGCCCGCTTCGGCGCCGCTGCCTCCGGCCGCGTTGCCGTATTTGATCAGATGGATCTCGGTGGTGGTCGGCGTGACCCCTTCGACCAGGAAGCGCTGGCCCAGCAGCGCGTTGATAAAGGCGGACTTGCCGGCGTTGAACTCACCGACGATGACGAGTAAGAACAGCTCATTCAGTTGCAGGAGCGCGCGATCCAGCACGCCGAGGTCCGCGGGGTCGGCATCCAGACGGGCCAGCGGGCCGCGCAGCGCGACCAGCTCACGGCGCTCAGCCTGCAAGAGTTGTTCTTTGGTGTCGGTCAAAAAGCGTCGCAACATGGCGTACCTCGTGAATGAGCGAATTGGCGAATAGCAAATGGCAAATGGCA
>PHCA01000198.1 GCA_002842085.1 Chloroflexi bacterium HGW-Chloroflexi-1 | reverse complement strand
ACCACTGCATATAGGGACCAAAATCGTATCCATCCAAAGTTCAACAACTAGGCCAGCTTTGCGAATAGGATGCGTATCAGTCAAGACTTTACCACTACCACGATCTGAACGTCGTAGCTTGCGCCCGCGCAGCAATGCTCTGCACGTGCCCGGCGCTTCCGAAAGTGCCAGGCACGGCGGACGATGGAAGGAGGTCGCGATGTGAACCAGGAAACCGCACTGCAACTCATGGACTATGGCCGCGTGCTGATGAAGCGCGTGGCCGGCGGAGAAAAGACGGATGACCCGACCTGGGTCAAGGCGTACCTGGACCTGCTGAACCCGAACCGGCCGGCGGCTCCCCCGACAGAGCCGTTGCAGGTCATCTTCACGCTGGTCAACGTCCAGGGGCAGACGGTCGCGCCCGCCTACCTGCGCCCCGTGCCGTTGGACCTATCGGCGGAACAGGGTGCAAGCGATTGGGTGTTGATGCCGGCAGATCGGCCGACGGCCACGGCCGCGGACCGCACGACCCTGTACCGGTCGTTTGCGCAAGAAGGCGGGAAGGCGGGACAGGACTTCACTCGTTTCTTTTACCTCATGCGCAAGTACGCCAGCACGCTGCCGAACGACTACGGCGAGCCGGGAGTGTCTCTGTTCGAGCAGTGGAAGATCGTGGCTGCGCTGGTTGTCATCAGCGGCGATCTGGCATGGCCACCGGAGAAACTCGGCCTGGTGGGCGGCGACATCCCCGGCATCCAGCGGACGATCAACCTGGTCACGTCGAAGGGCGCGGCCAAGGCCATGCGCGGCCGGTCGGCGTTCATCCAACTGCTGGGGCACGCGCTGGTGGAGCGGCTGTTGGATGAGTTGGGGCTGGGGTCGGCTAACGTAGTCTACGACGCTGGCGGCAACTTCGTGTTGTTGACCAACTGGGACGGCACGTTGAAGCAAAGAGTGCGCGACGTAGCCAACCAGGTCAACCGCGTGCTGCTGGTCGGCACTGGCGAGGGCCAGGAACGTTTCGACGGCTTTCACGGGGACCTGGCGGTGGCGTTGGACACTGTGGAACTGCCGCTGGACGCGCTGCGGGCAGACCTGCCGCCGGTGACGCTCCCCAATGGCGATCAAGCGTCCAGGTGGCAACTGGCCGAGAAAAAAGTCAAGGACGCTGTGGCCGCGGCCAAAGCGCGGCCGTTCGGCGACCTGGCGCTGGAGAGCGAGCAGGGTTGGCACGACCTCTTTGATCTCGAACCGGCCGAGACGGACGACTTCTGCGCGGTGTGCCGGCGGCAACGCCGGAGGGATGAGAAATTCGTACCGCTCGACCCCGACGCGCCGGTAGACGTAGCCATCCGCTCCAACTTGCAGTGCCCGGAGTGCGCCGGCTTTGGTGAACTGGCCCGGTCCCTGGGGCACCGCGGCGCGCGGCTCTTGCTCTCGGACGAGCCGCCGGAGAAGCTTTCGGCCTGGCAGCGCGGCCTTCATGCCGTGACGGGCCGGTGGTACCGGATCGGTGAAGCAGACGAAAAGGGCGCTGTGACTCTGGCCCTCAACCTGGCCGGCTTCCCGGCGCCGGGCGTAGACGGCTTTCGGCTGCTGGCCCGGACGACTCCGATGACGGGGAGGACGATCACGCCCAATGAGGTCTTGGCCGACGCCAGCCGGGGCGGGTTGAAACGGCTGGGCGTGCTGCGCATGGACGTGGACAACCTGGGCAACCTGCTGGTGCACGGCCTGCCGCAGCGCACCCCCATGCAGACCGCGGAATTGAGCCAGGCGCTAGAGTGGTTCTTCGCCGGCTGGCTGGGCCGCATCTGCGACCGGGTGGACGAGGGCCGGGGGCTGTTCTACGTGCTCTTCGCCGGCGGCGACGATCTGTTCGTCATCGGGCCGTGGGATCGGATGCCGGAGTTGGCGTGGGCCATCCGGGAGGAGTTCCGGTGCTACACGGCCGACCATGCGATGATCCACCTGTCGGCGGGCATCGCGGTGGTGGGCGAGAAGGCCCCCATGGTCACGGCGGTCGAGCAGTCGCACGAGGCGCTGGAAGACGCGAAAAAGCTGAATCGCAATACGCCGCGCGAGAAAAACGCCATTACCTTCCTCGGCAGGTCATATCACTGGAAAGAGTTTGGGCAGGTGCAGGCGATGCAGCAGGGGTTAGTCAGGCTGGTCAAGGAGCAAGATCTGCCGGGCGCTTTGCTGACCACGTTGCTGGCTATCGAGCGACGCTACCGGCGCGATTGGGAGCACGATGCAAAAGCGCAGGATGCGGAGCGAAAGCGTGGCGCCTGGGGTGCTTACACCACATCCGATGGTCGTTCTGTCCAGGTCTACTATGGGCCGTGGATGTGGCGGCAGGCGTATGCCCTGGCCCGCCTGAAAGACAGCTATCGGGACGCCAGGCAAGGACTAGAGCAGTTGGAAGCAGCCCTGCTGGACGGCAGGATCGCAGACCTGGGGCTGGCGGCGCGCTGGGCCCAGTGGTTGACACGAAAGGAGCGTTAGTCATGGTCAAGAACATCAGCCCGCAAGATGTCGAGAAGATCATAGGGGGAGATGTCAGAGTCCTCGTTCAAGAGGCAGAGCGCTTTGGCAGGGAGTTGGCGGAAGACAAGCTGTCTAAAAGCCAGATTCGGGGTGTCTTCGGAACCGTGCGGCAGATTGGCGCTGCCTGGGAGAGCACAGCGAAGAGCGATCCTCGCCAGAATCTGCGCAAGGTGCTTTTGCTGAAACCGCGCCTGGCCTACCAGGCCAGGCGGGGCGATAAGGTGAAACCCCTCGCAGAGGTGCTCACCTACGCTATCAACCTGGTAGCAAAACCGGATGACCCCAACGAACAGACCAGGCGGTTTGGCTACTTCGTAGATCTATTTGAAGCCATCCTGGCATACCACACCGCATACGAGAAGAAAGGCGAGGGAGGGCAACATGGCAGCTAACGACAATGAACGCCGCGTGACACTGCGCGGCCGGGTATTCATGGAGGGCGACATCAAAGCGGTCACGGGCTTGCACATCGGCGGGGCGGCCGGGGCGCTGGAAATCGGTGGGGTGGACTCGCCGGTGATCCGCAATCCGCTCAACAATCAGCCGTACATCCCCGGTTCCAGTCTGCGCGGCAAGATGCGTTCGCTGACCGAGCGCCTGCACGGCAGCGATCAGAACTTCCAGGTAGGGCACACTCGCGGCAAGGAAGTCTGGGTTCATACGTGCCAGGCTAAAGGTGAGCCGCCCCAGGACAAGGTGGCCTACAAGCAATGGCAGGAAGACTACCAACGTAAGTTCGCTGCTTGCCCCGTTTGCTCGGTGTTTGGAGTAACCGGCGACGAGCCGGTGTCGCACCCCACCAGCCTGGTAGTACGGGACGTCTATTTGAGCGAGGCCAGTGCAAAGGTCTTGGAGAACCTGACCGACTTCCCCTACACCGAGATCAAATGGGAGGCCACCATTGACCGGGTGACCAGCGCGGCCGTGCCGCGGCAGATCGAGCGGGTGCCGGCCGGCGCGGTCTTCGAGGGCTTCGAGTTGGTCTACAACGTCTACGACCGGGCGGGGCGCGACCAATTCCCGGTGGTGCTGAAGGCGCTGCAACTGGTGGAAGAGGACTACCTGGGCGGCCTGGGCTCCCGCGGCGGCGGCAAGGTCGAGTTCCAGGTCAAGGCGGTGTACGCGCGCGTGGGCAAGGAATACGCCAAAGTAGCCTTCGACCTGGGCGGGGTGCACGGGGTCACCGACGAGCTGGCGGCGCGGATCGCCGCATGGGTCGCACAGCAGTTTGCCGATGTGGGCGATTAGGAGGGGGCTATGACCCGCTACACACGCGTGCGCCTGGAGCCGCGCGGGCCCTTCCACTTCGGCGGTCGCGGGGTAGGCATGGAGCACAGCGAGGTGAGGCTGCCGGCCGACAGTCTCTTTTCGGCCCTTTGTGTCGTCATCGCTGAAACGCACGGAGAGGCGGCCGTGCGGGCGCTGTTGGCCCGGTTCCCGACGGCCGATGCGCCGGCGCAGCCCCCTTTCCGGCTCACTTCGCTGATGCCTTACGCCGGGGAGGTCTTCCTGTTGCCCTACCCCATGATCGGTCCGCCGAAGGTCGCCGCCGCGTTGGACCTGCGAAAGCGCAAACGCTTCAAGGCAATCCGGTGGGCGTCGCAGGCCGTTTTCGCGCACCTCGCGGCCGGCCAGCC
>PHCA01000197.1 GCA_002842085.1 Chloroflexi bacterium HGW-Chloroflexi-1 | reverse complement strand
CCCCCGAAAAACTGAGAAGATACATACAGGGGGTAAGACCATGGGAGACATCTACTTGGAGCTGACGATTGCCAATATCCATGACACTGAACGACAGAGAGAGATATCGTTTCTTGTGGATACAGGCTCCACACGCGCCTGGATTCCCAAGAAGGTCGCAGATGAATTGAGTATTCAACCTGCCGGTACAGTCCCCCTCGAACTGGCCGACGGTAGCATCACGGAGCTTCCTTATGGTTTCTGTCTCTTTGATTTTGGAGGGGAAACCATTGCTGGCAATGTTGTGATTGGGCCACCAGATTGCGAACCTGACCCGGACAAGCCGGAACCAAAGCGGGGCAAGTCGATAGACAAATCCTTGCACAGAAAGCAAGAATCTCACGGGTTAGGCCCTATCGTTGGAACCCATGTGCTCCAGGACTACCGCGTTATCATAGATATGGAACGCCATACAGTATCACGTGCGCGAGCAATGAAGGCAAAGAGGGGTAGTGTGATAACTCTTGCAGGCGTCGTAGACCACGGCCAAATACGGCTGAAGACAGATATTCGCTAGTATCTTCTCAATTTTTCGGGGAATCGCTCGCTGTGGCCGGTCTCCTGACCGAGCCACGGTGGCTCGGTCAGGAGACCGGCCACAGCCCCCCCGGATTACGGCTATCGCTTGAGAGGATACTATTCGCCAGTTGTTCGGTTCAGAGGACTGCCAGTCCTGGAAGTCAGTCAGCTTCGGCTACGCCTTCTTCCACCCCTCCAAAAACGCCGTGACCAGCCGCACGCCGTAGCCGGTGGCGCCTTTGGGCCGGGCCGGCCTGTCCTCGTCTGACCAACCCATCGAGGCGATGTCCAGGTGCGCCCACGGATAGCCCTCGGTGAAGTGCTCCAGAAACTTGGCGCTCGTGCCGACCCCGCCAAACTTGCCGCCGCTGTTCTTCACGTCCGCCACCTGGCTCTCGATCGCTTCCGTGTATTCGTCGTACAGCGGCATCCGCCAGAGCCGCTCGCTCGAGGCCTCGGCCGCAGCCAGCAGGCGGCCCGCCAGCCCCTCGTCGTTGGCGAACAGGGCCCCGGCCTGCGGGCCCAGGGCGATCGACTGCGCGGCGGTCAATGTGGCGATGTCCACCACCGCGTCCGGTTTGAAACGGCCGGCATAGGCCAGCGCGTCGGCCAGCAACATGCGCCCCTCCGCGTCGGTGCTGATCACCTCCATCGTTTTGCCCGTCATCCCGGTGAACACGTCGCCCGGCTTCTGCGCCCGGCCGCCGGGCAGGTTCTCCGCGCACGGCGCCAGTCCCACGACGTGGAGCGGCAGCCCAAGCCGTGCGGCCACGCCCAACGCGGCGATCACGGCCGCGCCGCCCGCCATGTCTCCCTTCATGCGCCACATTTTCGCCACCGGCTTGATGGAAATGCCGCCGGAATCGAACGTGACCCCTTTGCCGGCCAGCACGATGGTGGGCAGGTCGGCCCGGTCCGGGTTGTGCTCCAGGATGATGAATTTGGGCGGCTGCTCCGATTCCTCCGCCACCGCCATGAAGATGCCCATCCCCAACGCCCGGATCTCGTCCCGATCCAACACCTGAATGCGCAGCCCGGTCTCCCGGGCCAGGCTGGCCGCCCGTTCGGCCATCACGGAGGGGGTCATGTAGCCGGCAGCCGTTCCGCGTCGAACTCCACCAGCGTCAGCGCCTCCGGGTCGGGCTTCCGATCTTTGGGCGGCTCGGACCAATGACCTGCGAAACGATACAACCCCAGCCGCGTCCCCTCGGCCACCGCCTGCGCCGCGTCCTGCGGTTCCAGCCCGCCCGCGCCGGCCCCGTGCACCACGCTGGCGACCGTCCGGACGCCCAGCTCGCGGGCTTTGCGCGCCGCGGTCGCCGCCGCGTCCCGTGCGGCCGCCAGGTTGAACTTCTCCTGCTCGCCCAATCCAACCACCAGCACCCGCGCCGCGGGCAGCGCACCGCGCGTATAGAGCAACGCGGTCTCCCCGGCCTTGCCGGTGAAATCGCCGGCCGCGATCACGTCCCGGATGGCGCCATCCAGCGCTTTGTCCACCGCGCCGGTCGCGCCGCCGGGCTCAGTTACGCCCTGAAATAAATTGACCACGGTTAGATCGGCAACTTCAGCGGTGATTCAGGCATAGAACCCTTGCGAAGGTTTGTGAGCAGATCTCAGGCCGGAAGTGCCCTCGTCAGCCAAGAATCGCTCTATCGGTAAGGCTATGCGCAACCTGCGCAAGGGTGGCTGAGCAGTTACCCTGATCCGGAGAAACCCGAAGGTTCTTCGAGACCCTTCGAGTCTACTCGAATTTGAATCGCCACACCGCCAGCCCGAAGAAAATGCCTGCATAGGCCAACAAAACGCCGGTCGGCAACAGCACAGAGGTCAAACCGAGCCCGCGCGCCACGATGTTCAAGAATCCATCCATGGCCCAGGCGCTGGGCATGAGATGCCCAATGGCCGAAAAGGCCCGACCGGTGATCTCCAACGGGAACCAGGCGCCACCCATCGCCGAGAAGACGAACATGGCCAGCAGTGACCACATGATCACCTGGTCCTCATTTTTCGAGATAGCGCCGATGAGTAACCCCAGACTGGCCGTCCACAGCCCTAGCGCCACAACGACGAGCAACGTCGCCACTGGCGCCCGCAAGTAATCCACGCCCAGCGCAAACTGACCCAGCGCCACCAGCAGCACTTCCTGGAAAAATACGACCAGGAACATCGCCAGCACGTGACCGGCTACGATCTGCGCGCGGGTGACGGGCGTGGTCAGTAGCCGCTGCATGGCCCGGCTCTTGCGCTCCAACACCACGGTCATGGCCGAAAGGATCAGCCCATAGATCGCGAACTGGACGAGCATCCCCGGCGAGGACTGGGTGAACGCGTTGGGCTCGCTCTCAGCCAACCCACCGGCTGTCTCGACCGTGACCGAGAGCGGCGGTTGGCGCCAGGCCGCGCCGCCCATTGTCAAGGCCTCATCCAGATAAGCCCGGCGCGCGGCGTCGTTCGCGAACGGCCGCCGGTCTGCCATCACCCCGGCACTGAGGCGCGCCGCCTCGACCGTGCCCAGCAGGCGCAGCGCGGCTGCCTGGATCTCGTTTCTGGCCGTCATCCCGGCCGGAGCACTCTGGTCGACGATGACCGCCAGGCGCGGCGATTCCCCGGCCAACGTGCCTGCGGTGAATCCCGCTGGGACGATCACGACCGCGGCCAACTTGCCCTCGCGCACCAGGTCCCCGGCCTCAGGCCCGCGATCCGGGGCCAGAACCTCCGGGCGGACGGCCTCGGACGCCATCAGCAGGTTCTGCAGGTTGGCGCTGAGGGAACCACCACCGTCCAGGTCCGCGAACCCTACCGGCAGGCGAGTGTCCCCCTCTCCTGGCCCGCCAGAACCACCGAAAATCAGGCCGAAGAAAAGGGTAAAAGCGATCGGCATGATCGCCAGGAAGATGAAAGACTTGCGATCCCGGACGATCTGCGACAGGTCCTTGAGGGCCAGATCGATGACACGCATGGGAGACCTCACACCATGGCCACCATAGCCAGCTCGCGGGGGCTTTCGACGTAGGTCAGGGGGACCTGGTTGGTAGGGGAGGCGTAGAAGGTCGTGACCTTGAGGAAATGGTTGACAGGCGGCGTGGTGATGATGCGGACGACCGTCTCCCGCAACTCTTCGGGCAGGTCGTCCAGACCGGTGAGGGCGAAGCTGCGGACTCCCAGTTCCGTCGGCGAGGCGAGAATGGAGAAGTCGAGGATGGTGAGGCTTATGGCTCGACCGCGCTCTCGATCCAGGCGCAGCAGGATATGTTCAGTCAGTTCTACACCGGTACCCCTTCTGTTCTCACCGAAGAAGATGTCGAGCATGTCTGCTTGCTCGTCATGCGCCAGACGAATGTGCTGATCGTGCTCCACCGCCAGGTTGGTCTCAAAAGTGTCCCATCTGTTGTTCATCTGGCCTCACCTCTTTGGATGTACTTCGCCCAGCCGGTAGTCACGAAGTTGTTGGGGGCGTAGTCGTCATTCTCATCAACCTTGGTCTTGAAGATAACTACCGCGATCAAATGATTGTTCTCTGGTAACAGGCTGGTGAAATGCTTGTAGTAGAAATACTTGTTCGGGACAAGAGAATCCTGTCTTCTTCGCCCTGTTCTGAGTGTCTCCAGAAACTCGTCAAGATGATCCTCGAGATCAGGGCGCGATTCAAGGATATGTTTCCATCGCTCCTGCGTCATGTAGATCTCGTTGCCGTAGCGGTCATGGACTGTCCACTTGGACACAGTGGATCGGCCGGCTTCACCTGCGCCCGTCGCTACAAGTCCAGGTTGTGACTCGCACAGCCTCTCCATACGAGTCCTGGTCGTTGAGCGCGCCGCCCAGGGCGTCAGGTGGAAGCAATGTTAGGCCCGTGACCCCGCACCGTGCCCCGCCACCCCACCGCCGAGCCACAGACCCGCCCCCGCCGACCGCCTGCCACTGGGACGCGCCTGGCGACGTGTCTTTCGTGGGCTTTGTTAACAACGAACGTGGCCTTGACGGCGCGCCGTGCGCTGCGACCCTTGTCCGACAAGGCGCTCCGGCCTAACGGCCAGGTTCAGCCGCCGCCGTCTTGACGAAAGAACGTTCACAACCGCACGCCTAGGCGGTCGGCTGGAACCCGTGTTGGGCCAACCGGCCGCCTGCGATGACCTCGTCTTCTCGTCCCCTCGGTGCTGACGCCCAACGACCTACACAGCGAGCTCTTCAGCGGCAAAGAGCAAGGTCTGCTCTACCGCTTGAGGCAATGCGACGAGATAGAATCGCTCCGTGGAGTAGCCATAATCTTCGCCACTCTCATCAATCACACGGATATAGCCATGTACCGCCGCCTCTTCATCGGGAATAACACGATAGAGCTTGCCGACTTCCAGCGAAGCCGGGTAGCCTTCATTATTGACGCAAACGGCAAAATACGGTGTCGGTGAATGTCGGTTATTCATAGTCATCACTCAGTCCAGAAATGGCAACTTCAGTTTGAATTCCTTTCTCCCAATCCCGTGAGCCTCGTACCAATGGATTTCAGCAGTGCGTATTGTACCAATGGATTTCAGCAGTGCGTATTGAACCGTCTCGCAGACATACCACGGCTATCCCTTTGAGTTTTCGCCATCGGCCTTGGCCATATTGCTTACGCAAGCGTGCCAGGTCACGGATGGACTGTTCAACTGCAATGGGTTCAATGTGGGTAATCTCCCCGATGATTTCAAAGTCCATGCACATCCATCCAAGGTTGGTTGGCAGCCTCAAGTGCCGGCCGTTGCTTGCCGCCTAACGGTCTGCATAACCCGCCGGGCCGGGCCATGCAAGACCCACTCCGCTACAAGACTATCTGCACATGCAAAAGCGCCGATGCTACGCGGGCCGATAGGCCCGGTCGGGTTCATGCGGTTGTTGGGCGGCCACTGTTTTCCCTATGGCTTCTCTGGCACAGGTAATGGTGAACGGAATGTTCCTGGCGCAACCGTCGGGCTTTCTGGTACAGGTAGTGGGGATTTAAATGGCCATGGCCCAGTAGTGGGTTCAACCCCACGCATTCCGCCATATCCATTCATGATAAGAGGCAAATATATCAATTCAGGGAATTTGATTTCAACTAACACGAAACGCTTGTTAGACCCCAAATCTACTGAGCTAAGAGGCTTGTCAACCTCATCATACCCACCTGCGTTAGAGTGATATGTGACATAGAGTTCATTTGCATCCTCGTCTGTAACAATCATTGTGTGAAAGCTTATCCAGTCACCATCGTCTTCATACTGAAGTTGTACCACGTCTCCTGGAGAGAGGTAATATCTCGCAGTGGAAACACTCGTTGTCCAACCATGAGAGATTGCATAGCTGTTCTGATATGCAAAATAATCCCGAAATGGCCATGGAACAGTCCAACTTGTCGACCATTCCCAGTTGCGAAAGTCACCAAGACACCACCATGGAGGAGATGGATTTGAATCGACATACCATTCCGTACTCGTACTCTCATGTTTACACCCATCGCCACTGCCTGATTCCACAAAGCCACCTGCTTTCATCGCTTGGCTAACAAAATTCGTACAATCATCAACCCCGAAGTCAGGATAAACAGGATTTCGGCTCGTACCTCCTGATGTACTCCACTGATAAGCGTAGGCAATAGCATTTGAACGACTGTGCGAAGATGAGAGGTTGGCCATTACTCGCTGCTGCTGTCCGAATTCGCTTGGCGGTGATTCCGCTTCTTCTACGTCTGGTTCATCATAACCTCCGTAAAGATCTTCGTATCCTGAATACTTCCAAGCAT
>PHCA01000196.1 GCA_002842085.1 Chloroflexi bacterium HGW-Chloroflexi-1 | reverse complement strand
TTGACCAGCCATTCCGGGGACACGCCGTATTCGACCTCGAACCCGTCGAAGATGCGGGCCAACACCTCGCGCCAACCGTTGACCAGGTTTGCTTGCATGAGACCTCGAAGGAACTTGCGTGATGGAACTCAAACGACGCGATGATAGCATGGAGGGCGGGTGGGTGTCAAAGAGGCAACCGATCACTTGCCATCCGTGCGCGCTTGCCCACCTACGGGGAAAACCTCAGCCTTGCTGGTGTCGATGGACTATCTCAACCAGAATCCCAAGACCTGACAGGTTTTCGAAACCTGTCAGGTCTGCGTTTCCCCAAAGTGGCCCGGCAGGGTATAATCCCGGCCGATGCAAGATAACCCTTTTCCTCGCCCCAGGCATTCCTGGGTCAACGACCGCAAACAAATGACGACTGGCGCGCCGGTGGCGCCCGACGCCAAATGGAACGCGTTCGTCGCCAGCCACCCGCACGGTCACATCCTGCAAACCAGCCGCTGGGCCGGGCTGAAGGCCGCGTTTGGCTGGACGGCCGACCGCGCGGTCGTGCGCGCCGGCTCTGAACCGGACGCGCCGATCCTGGCGGGCGCCAGCCTGCTGTTCCGCCGGCTGCCGTGGGGCCAGACGCTGGCCTACGCGCCCAAAGGGCCGCTGGTCGACTGGACAGACGCGGGGCAGGTGCGCGGCCTGCTGGCCGAAATGCGCGGCGTGTGCCGCCGACATCGCGCCGCGCTGCTCAAGATCGAGCCCGAGCTGCCGGCGTCGCCCGTGCTGGCCGCAGGGTTGGCCGGTTACGGCTTCCGGCCCAGCCCCCAACGCGTGCAGCCGCTCAGCACCATCCACATCGACCTGATCGCGGATGTCGAGACGATCCTGGCGCGCATGAAGTCCAAGTGGCGCTACAACGTCCGCCTGGCCGAGCGCAAGGGCGTGATCGTCCGAGAGGGAGCTCCGGCCGATTTGGCGGCCATCCAGGGCTTGCTCGATCTTACCGGCGAGCGCGACGGTTTCGGCGTCCACAGCTCAGATTACTATCGGATGGCGACCGATCTCTTTATGATAACTGAAAATGCTGGGGCCGGTTTGCAACCGTGCCCCCCCCCCCCTGGGATAACTGAAAATGCTGGGGCCGGTTTGCAACCGTGCCCCCCTGGGATAACTGAAAATGCTGGGGCCGGTTTGCAACCGTGCCCCCCTGGCTCGATCACAGACCGGCCAGAGCATCTGGTGACTGTTTCCAGGACAGATAAGCTGGCTACCTGGCTGATCGCGGAACACGCAGGCGAGATGCTGGCCGCGATCGCGGTGTTCGCGCTGGGGACGGGCGCCTGGTATATGTGGGGCGCGTCCGGCGACAGCGGCCGCAACCTGATGCCCAATCACGCGCTGCAATGGGCCGCGATCCAGTGGGCGAAGGCGCGCGGCTGCCGCACCTACGACCTGTGGGGCATCCCGGACGAGGTGGGCGCGGACCCGGAGGCGTTCGCCGATCCCGAAAGCTGGGGCGAGGGCGGGTTGTGGGGCGTCTACCGCTTCAAACAGGGGTTCGGCGGGGAGGTGGTGCGGTATGCGGGTGCGTGGGATCTGCCGGTGTCGGGTATTGGGTATTGGGTATATCGGTTGGCGTTGCGCGTGCGCAAAGACATGCCTGGGTGACAGGGTGAAGCCTCATCGTGTCACCCTGTCACCGTACCTCTGGAGAATCGGTGTCTGATATTCACGAAGTCACAAATCCTGCAGCCTGGGACGCCGCGGTCTTGTCCCTGCCCCAGCCGCATATCCTCCAGAGTTGGGCCTGGGGCGAGACGAAGGCGCAGACGGGCTGGCGGGCGCGGCGGCTGGTGTGGACACGCCCCCCTGGCCCCCCAATCTTGGGGGGAACTCAACTCCCCTCTAAGTTGGAGGAAACTCGACTCGCGCCGAAGTCAGGGAAAACTCGACTCCCCCCAGAGTTGGGGGGCGAGGGGGGCGCTTTGCCGCTTGCCGCCGCGTCCCTCCTCGTCCGCCGCCTGAACTCATGGCTGCCGGCTGCCGTGGCCTACGTCCCGAAAGGACCGATCCTCGATTGGTCCGACACGGCGCTTGTCGAAGCAGTGTTGAGCTGGCTGGAGGTGGAGGCGCGGCGCGCCAGGGAGATCTTCGTCAAGATCGACCCCGACGTGCGCGCCGACACGGAGTTGGGGCGAACGGTGATCGCCACCCTGACCCGCCACGGCTGGCGACCTTCGGCGGAGAATATCCAATATCGCAATACCGTCGTCTCTGACCTGACGCGTGACGAGGACGCGCTGTTGGCCGGCATGAAGTCCAAATGGCGCTACAACATCCGCCTGGCCGAGCGCCGCGGGGTCGTCGTGCGGGACGGCACCGCGGCCGACCTGCCCGCGTTTTACGCCATGTATGCCGAGACGGGCGGCCGCGACGGCTTCCTGGTGCGGCCCTACGCGTACTACCGGGCGATCTGGGGGCGCTTCCTGGCCGAGGGGTTGGCGCACGTGTTGCTGGCCGAGGTCGAAGGGGCGCCGGTAGCCGGGCTGATCCTGTTCCGCTTCGGGCCGACCGCGTGGTACTTCTACGGCGCGTCCACGGCGCGCGGCCGCGACCTGATGCCAAATCACGCGCTGCAATGGGCCGCGCTGCGCTGGGCCAGGGCCGCCGGCTGCACGCGCTACGATTGGTGGGGCGCGCCGGACGTGCTCGACGAGCGCGATCCGATGTGGGGCGTTTTCCGGTTCAAGCAGGGGTTCGGCGGCGAGTTCACGCCGTGGATCGGCGCGTGGGATTACCCGGTCAGCCGGGCGGGGTATTGGGCATACACGGTCGCGATGCCGAAGGTGCTGGACGCGATGCGACGGCTGCGCCGATCAGGGCTGGTCGGTTTGTGGCAAGACCGTGATGATATCGGCGACAGATCTGTCTATGCGCGCCACCTACGGGAGCAAGCTCAATAGCGCGGAGACATCCACTATGATTTGGCTCATGTGGGCCTCAGGGTGAAGCCCGGAATTGGACGCAAATGAACGCTGCTGCGACGCTGATTTTCGCTGATTTGTCTGGTTTGATCTTTTGATCTACGCCAGTCTGCGAGAAATCAACGTCATCAGCGTTCTATTCGTGGCGCGTAGGTCTTTTCATCCCAAAGCCCACATGAGTCAACGGAAAATGCCATGGCGACCTCTGCGCGAGAACCCGTTCACGCCCAGGGCTCGAATTCCTGACGATACGGGATACCGCTCTCGTCCAACCAACATTTCACCGCATAGTAATCAGCGCAGCGTTCGCGAAGCAGTCACAGCAGTACGTCATCTTGGGCCGCCTGTTCCTACGGCAACAGTTGCCCGGTTGTCAGTCGTGTCAGCATCTCGCCTTTGGCCTCGGTTGAGATAACCAGCAGGAAGGCCACATCGTTGCCGAAGCAGCGCGCGGCCTCCGCGCTGAAATCGTACAGCTCGACGATCAGGCTGCCGTCGGCGCTGATCCCTGCCCAGGAAGCCGTCTTGTCAAGGACGCCCTGGAGCTGCACCCGTTTCGACGTATCGCTGTTCAACGCGACTATATCCCAAGCCCAATACGCTCACCCATCCCGCCGAGGATTCCGAACACTTGCGAGGCCGTGGCAGATGTGCTAAAATTCGATCTGGCAGACCTTGCCAGGAACGTGAGGGGATGAAAGGGAGTTTGCCGCCATGAGTGTATCGGTAATTGCAACCAAGGATCAAATCCACCAAGCCGTTGACCGGCTGCGACCGGACCAAGTGCTGCAACTGTGGGAATACGTCCAACAGTTGGCGCCAGCGCCTGTTGCGCCCCTGTACCGCCTCCACGAGCAAGCGATTGCTACAGGCATCAAAGACCTGGCACGCCAACACGATCATTATCTTTACGGTGTGGACAAAAGCGATGCCTGAAACCGTCTTTTGGGACACGGCAGCATTTGTCGCGTTGGGCAACCGCGACGATGAACTACACTCGACCGCCGTAGCGGTCAGCCAAGAACTGGCGCGCCTGAAAGCGCATATCCTCGTCACCGATGCCGTGTTGACCGAAGTGGCCAACACATTCAGCAAAGCCGCTTTGCGTCCAATGGTACGTCAGGTAATCGAATCGTTTCAGGCATCGCGCAAGGTGCGTCTTGCCTAATTGATCCACGTAGACCCTGCGCTATGGCAACGTGGCTGGCAACTGTTCATCGAGCGACCTGACAAAGACTGGAGCTTGACAGACTGTATTAGCTTCTTGGTGATGCAGGATCGTAAGATCCGCCGGGCGTTTACCTCCGATCATCACTTTGAGCAGGCCGGATACGTAAAGCTAATGTGAAAGGTCGTCAGGTCCAAAACTCTTTGCGGTGATCGCGCGGGCGCGGGCGATCCGCTCGGCGATCTGTGGCAGCGCGGGGTCTTCAAACGGCTGGCCGACGGGCGTATCTATGAGTTGGGGGAGGTGCGGATTACGGCTTGCGCTCTGAGCTTTTTTGCCACGAATTCCACGAATTCCACTAATTTGTCCTCTCGTTTCGTGTGAATTCGTGAAACCTGTCCTGAGGTCCCTCGTGAGCCTGTCGAACGGCCTGTCGAAGGGTTCGTGGCAGATTTGCGGCTCTCCAGTTCTGCATGCGCCCGTTTTGTAGTCATCCTGTGCGCCGTAGATGCCGGCGAAGTAAGGCGTGACCTGGAGCGCCGTGGCCTCGTCCAGCACGTAGGGCTCGTCGGCGCCGGAGGCCAGGTAGCAGCGGACGCCACGCGCATGTATCGCTGCCAGCATCGCCCGCGCGCCGGGCACCATCTGATCGTCGGGGGCCAGGTGGCCGGCCTTGAGCCCCGCAACGCGATCTTCGATGCGCTCCCACAGCGCGTCGAGATAGCGCCGCTTGTAGACCAGTGGGTTTTCCGGTCGGCCGCCGCGCCTGGCGATTTCCTCGGCGAGCTGGATCATCTGGTAGATCGTCTGTTTGCCGGTGAGGCGCGTGACGAATTCGGTGACGATTTGGACGAGTTCCGCCTCGCTCTCGTGATCGGGCGTCCCCAGCAGCCACTCGACCATCTGGGGGATCATCACGTCCTGCCAGCCTGCGCGGATCAGCGAAATGGTGCCGTCGAAGTCGAAGAGGGCGTGGCGGATGTGCCCGCGGGGGATGTCGGAATGGATGATTTCGAGCATGCGACGCTCTCTCAGGAGGAGATTAGTAACCTGGTATATTGGGACGTGGTACATTGGGACGTGGTCCATTGGTAGATTGGGACGCAGTAACTTGGTAGATAGGGACGCGGACTTGACCGCGTCCCTATCTACCAACCTACCAATCTACCAACCTACCAATCTACCAACCTGCCGGCACGATCTCGACGCGCATCTGGGGCAGGGCATGGTCGCGGGCGGTCTCTCGCACGATCTGCCAGTAGCGGTCGCCGGACTTGGTCACGCCGCCGCCCAGCACGATCCGCTCCGGGTTCATCAGGTTGATGGCGCCGCCCAGCCCGACTCCCAACATGCGGGCCGCGTGGTCCAACACTTCTTGCGCCAGCGCATCTCCCCCTGCGGCCGCCTCGGCCACCAGCTTGCCGGTGACCCGGCCCGGGTCGCCGCCGGCCAGCGCGGCCAGATGCGCGCCGGTCGCGGGTTCTGCGGCCAACCGGGCCTGGGCCGCGCGGGCCATAGCCGGGCCGCACGACTCGGCCTCCAGACAGCCCCGCTTGCCGCAGACGCACGCCGCGCCCCCCGGTCGCACCACCACGTGGCCGATCTCGCCCGCCATGCCGTCGGCGCCGCTGTAGATCCGGCCGGCCAGCACCCACCCGCCGCCGATGCCGGTGCTGATGGTCACGTAGAGCAGGCTCTGGCAGCCCTGCCCCGCGCCATAGCGCCATTCCCCCAGCGCAGCCACGTTGGCGTCATTGTCCACCGCGGCCGGCACACCGAACTCGGCCTGCAGCAGATCGCGCAGGGGGGTCTCCTCCCAGCCGGGGACGTGGTGCGACAGGCGCACCAGGCCGCGGCCGGCATCCACCGGCCCGCCGAAACTCACGCCGACCGCGGCCAGCCGGCCGGGATGGCGCGCCAGCAGCTCGTGGGCCATGCGCAGCATGGCCGCCTGGTCGTAGCGGGCGTCGGCGCCGGGAGGCGAGAAGGTGCGCGCGTGCGCCAGCCACTTCTGCTCACCGCGCACGAGCAACGCCGCGGTATGCTTGGTGCCGCCGTAATCGAGGGCGAGGAGGAGGCCATGTGGATCAATAGGCATGCGTCGGATCCGATTCAGCGATGACTCTCCAGACTCGACGACAAGGTGATCTGCTCTTGCGATGTCACCGTGTCACCAAGCGTCAGCCGTCACCGTGTCACCCTGTCATTCGCCCAGCGCCAGGAAGATCGCATGCAAAATCACCAGGTGCGCGTCTTCGATGATCTGCATCGAGTCGGTGGGCACGATCACGGAGACGTCACAGAGGGGCGCCAGCTTGCCGCCATCCCGCCCGGTAAGCCCGACCCGGGTCAGCCCCATCTCGCGCGCCTTCTCCAACGCGGCCAGCACATTGGGTGAGTTGCCGCTGCCGGAGAGCGCGAAGGCCACGTCACCCGGCTCGGCCAGCGCGGCCAGCGGCCCGGCGAAGACGGCGTCGTAGCTCACGTCGTTGGCGTAAGCCGTGAGCATCGGGGTATTGTCGCTGAGACAGAAGGCCTTGAAGCGCGGGCGGTGCGGGTGCATCACACTTTTGACCAGGTCGGTGACGATGTGCGAGGCGTTGGCGGAACAGCCGCCGTTGCCGAACAGGAAGATGCGCCGCTCGTTGGCCTGCGCATCCTGCATGATGGCGATGATCTGCTCGACCGGTTCGGCCGGGATTTCGGCCAGCACGGCCGCCACGCGTTGGAAGTAACCTTTAACTGTATGCAAGGCTGAATCTCCTGGGGGTTCAAGTGAGGGTACATTTTCTCAAGTTGCCGGACCTGACTCAATATTACCACACTTGAAAGCAATGGCCAATTGCCGCGGCCCTGAAAAAGCCTGGGGTCGGATGCGTCCCACCCGACCCCAGGAAACATTCCCATCCGGCGTGGTTGTGTCAGATCAACCCTTGAGCGATCCAGCCAGCAGGCCGCGCATGAAGTAGCGACCCAGGAAGATGAACACCAGCAGCGTGGGCAGCGCGGCCAGGATCGAGCCGGCCATCTGCACGTTCCACTCGACGATGTACGAGCCGGCCATGTTGTTCAGCGCCACGGTGATCGGCTGGACCGCCGGCCGGCTGGTGACGATCACCCCGAACAGGAAGTCGTTCCACACCGACTGGAACTGCCAGATCATCACCACCACAAAGCCGGGCATCGAGATCGGAAACAGGACGTGGCGATAGATGCCCAGGAAGCTGGCGCCGTCGATCTTTGACGCCTCCACCAGTTCGGTCGGGATCCCCGCGTAGTAGTTGCGGAAGATCAGCGTGGTGATCGGGATGCCGTAGACGATGTGGACGAAGATCAGGCCCGGGATCGACCCGTACAGATGCATGCGTTGCAGCGTCTGCACGAGCGGGATCAGGATGCTTTGGTACGGGATAAACATCCCGAACAGGATCAGCGGGAAGAGCACGTCCGAGCCCCGGAATTTCCACTTGGCCAGCACATAGCCGTTCATCGATCCCAGCAGCGCCGAGCCCAACGTCGCCGGGACGGCCAGGTAGACGCTGTTCATGAAGTTGTTGGAGAGGCCGCGGATGCCCTCCGATTCCTTGCCGAACCACGCCTTGATATAGCTGTCGAAATGCAGGCCCGAGGGCAGATCCCACATGCGGGCCAGGCTGACTTCCGCGAAGCTTTTCATGCCCGTGATGATCAAGAGGTACACCGGTAGCAAATAGAACACCGCCGCCGCGATCAACACGACATAGATTGCCACGCGGCCCCAGTGGATCTTTCTCGGTGGCTTTGCGGGGCCTTGGGCGAGCTCGAAGGAGTTGGCGGTCATAGCTCGGCCTCCGTGCGGATGGTGTAGCGCAGGTAGGGCACGACGAGCGCCGCCACAACGATCAGCAGCAGGGTCGCGATCGCCGCGCCCTGGGCGAAGTTGTTGCCGCGGAAGGTGGTATCGAACATGAAGAAGGCCGGCACATCGGTGGCAAAGGCCGGGCCGGAGCCGGTCATCGACACGACCAGGTCGAAGATCTTCAGCGAGATGTGGCCCAGGACAATCACCGCGCTGAGGGTGATCGGTTGGAGCAGCGGCAGGACGATGTGGCGGTAGATCTGCACCTCGGTTGCGCCGTCCACTCGCGCTGCCTCGCGCAGCTCGTCAGGGACGGCGCGCAGCCCGGCCAGGTACATCGCCATGGTGTAGCCGGACATCTGCCAGGTGGCGGCGATCACCACTGAGATCATCGCCAGCGAGATGCCGACGTACGAACTGGTCAACCCCGCCAGTCCGATGCGGGTCAAGAACGCGCCCGCGGTCGATTCGGCGGGGATGTGCCAGATCGTGGGGTCGGTGAACCACCCCCATCGCAAGAAACCCAGCCCCATCTTCTCGAACAGCAAGTTGACGCCGGAACTGCCGGTCTGGATGGTGCCGGGGTTCAGCAGCCAGCGCCACACCACACCGGTGACGATGAACGAGATCGCCATGGGGAACAGGAAGACGCTGCGGAAGAAACCCTCGCCCTTGATGCGCTGGTCCAACAGGATCGCCAGGAACAGTCCGATGATCAGGCAAGCGGCCAGGAACAGCCGCTCATGTCGGTTTTTAGGTGAAATTGTGGTATACTGGTCAGAAGACAAATGAGTGCATTGAGTAAGCCTGTTTCTCGAACACTGCTTGCACTCAACT
>PHCA01000195.1:5111-8020 GCA_002842085.1 Chloroflexi bacterium HGW-Chloroflexi-1 | reverse complement strand
AGCGTGTTGGCTTTGCCTGATCTGTCACCCGACCGGTTGGCTGCGTCCATACTGATACGCAGCCATTCTCCGGCCTGGACGGCACGCCCGCGGATAAACATGACCTGACTGACGATGTTGGCCAGCCGTGTGGCGCGTGCCGGGCTGTGAAGTTGGCACCAGGCAAACGCATGTTCGATCTGGGGGAATTCCTGTGCGACGCGTTCGGTGTTGCCCGGGATGGATGCCTGCGCCAGCTCCAAATAGTGGTCAGCATGGTGTTGGGGCAGCACCAATCGCTCGTCTGCGTCTTGCAGGCTAAGCGCATAGGCCCGCAGGATGGCGTGCTGCTGCCATCGCCCCCCACCCTCCTGTTCCTGGACCAGCGCCAGATGATCGAAGAGCAGAAGGAGTTCTTCGGCGGCGGCTGGCGACACTTGCCACAGGTTGGCAGCGGCGGCCACATCGAAGCTGGCTTCTTGGGCAAAGGTCCCCAGGCTGCGAAAGCAAGCCTGGCGTTGCACGCCGTACTCACGGTTCTCGCCCAGGTAGTCGTAGGTGTACCTGAGCGCGATTTCTACGTTGGTTTCGGCGTCGGCTTCGTCCAGGTCGGGCAGATTTCCAAAGCCCTCGCCGCGCGCAACGCGGTCCAGCAACTCCTTGGCGGTGCGCGTGTAGCGATGGGGTTTGCGTAGATACAGTGCAGCACCAGACAGGGCCAGGGCCTGCGCATGGTAGCCCAGCCCGGAAGCGACTGCGTCGGCCAACTCATCGGACAGGTCAGGAGCGCATGTTTGGAGCAGTGCGCGGGCATCGGCGGGAGTGAGCACATCCAACTCCTGGATGGCATCCGGACCTCCCAGGGCAAAGGCCACGCGGTGATCGCGCGTGGTCAGGAGGACGGCGCTGCCTGGCGGCGCCACAGCCTTTAGCACATTGGCGACCTCCTGGCTCCAGACGTCGTCGAAGACCAGAAGCAGCCGATCGTGGCCGCCCAGGAGCATCTGTACAGCGTCCGGTGCAAAAACCAGCTCGTCCAGCCAGGCCACGCGCAGGTCGCGGCTGTAGGCATAGGCAGCCAGGCGTTGGAGCAAAGGGGTGATGTCATCGCGACCGCGCGTGCGGGGGCCCACCTCTACCCAGATGACGCCGCCAGGATAACGATCGGCGTAGCGGGTAGCGTACATGGCGGCCAGGACAGTCTTGCCGACGCCCGCCAGCCCCCGCACGCCCACCAGGGCGACTTCGCCCCTTTGCAGGCGGCGGTGGAGGTCATCCAATTCGGTGACACGGCCCACAGCGGCGGCGGCCAAATCGGGCCTCGTCTCCTGCGGACGGCTCCAGGCAAGGGGCAGGTCGCCCACATCGTAGATGTTGAGAACCCTGGCGTTGTCACCAATGGCGCTGTTGATGGCCGTGACGACGGTGTACTCTGCGGTCCGCTCGCCGGCCAGAGGCTGACGCTCCAGCCGTTCACTCCAGGATTGTGAGCTGTCGGGCTGGCGTTCGTCAGCGGCTGCAGGTCGGTGCAACGGGCCGCCCACACGCTTGCCCCACGCCGCTTGCACCTGCGCCAGCCGCGCGGCGATGCGCTCCGCTGCCTGGGTGTCACCTTGCTGGCGCGCGGCTCCGGCGAACTGTTCCAGCAGGTTGCGAGCATCGACGGTGAGAAGCAGGGATGATTGTTCTGCCAACAAGCTGGCTGCCGACTCGTCGTCCGCCTGCAAAAAGGTGGCGACGGCTTGCAGCAGTGGGCTGTCTTGCAGTTGCCGCGCGGCCGCCATTTCCTGGCGTAGTTGGGTATAGGCCGCGTCGATGCCGTGCTCGCGGCAGGCGGCCAGGAGTCCCGCGTGCCGCTCGATCTCCGGGTGGTCGGCGTTCGCCAGGCGCAGCAAAGTCATGGCCGCGGAGCCGGC
This sequence comes from Chloroflexi bacterium HGW-Chloroflexi-1, assembly GCA_002842085.1. Taxonomy (GTDB): domain Bacteria; phylum Chloroflexota; class Anaerolineae; order CG2-30-64-16; family CG2-30-64-16; genus CG2-30-64-16. Next base: position 6,125 of record PHCA01000195.1, on the reverse strand, counting down.
ATCCGTCGGCAGCGCGGCGGCGTGCTCGGTCAGGAATGCCTGCGAGGTGTCCCAGTCGGGCGTCTGGATCCAAGCCACCAGCCGATCGGCCAGGGCCTGGCCCCCCGCGTCGCCCAGGGGGGCCAGCGTGCGCCGGGCCTCCGCTTCCACGGCGCGCCAGCGGCGCAGGTCGTCCAGGCGTTGTTGCATGGCCACCTGCTCGTCGCCCTGAGCCTCGGCGAGCATCGCTGTGGCCGCCGCCTCCAGGCCGTCCAGATCGGCGTCGCTCGTGCCCGCGACCAGCCGCATGATGTCGGCCGCGCTGCGCGTGGATCGGAAGAGATCGAAAAGGCGGTCGCCCTCCGATAGATCGTTGGGCAGGTCGGTGAGGGGATCGGCGTCGAGTGGCATGGCAAGCTCCCTCCGGTGGTGCGCCAGCGCTGCGAATCAGTTTGCCGAGAAGTAAGACTGCCGCCATTGTACCCGGAGTGCGCAGAATGTGCAACACGGCGCCACGGTGGCTCGGTCACAGACCGGCCACAGCCAGCGAGAAAAGTTGGTGGCGTCAGGTCACAAACATCATCGTGAGCGGATCTTCCGAGCCAGCGAGAAAAGTTGGTGGCGTCAGGTCACAAACATCATCGTGAGCGGATCTTCCGAGCCAGCAAGAAAAGTTAGTGGCATCAGGTCACAGACATCATCGTGAGCGGCTCTTCCAAGCTCGTCGAACGGCGGCCACAGCCCTCAAAGTCCCGGCGAAAAAGCAGGGGCGCGCACCCGCCGGCACGCGCCCCTGCTGAAGGATCCGACAGTTCCGGTCTACCGCAACGCCAGCGTCGCCACCGCGGCCGTGATGTTCTGCATCCACGGGAATTGCCAGACGCCCAGGAGCACGGCGCCGATCGCGGCGATAACGACCGTGGTCCACACGGGCCAGGCAATTCCGGGCGCTGCAACCTCTTCATCCTCGCCAACCATGTACATCTGCACGGTGACCCGCAGGTAGTAGTACGCGCCGATGGCGCTGTTGAGCAC
>PHCA01000195.1:0-5039 GCA_002842085.1 Chloroflexi bacterium HGW-Chloroflexi-1 | reverse complement strand
CGCAGCGCGGCCAGGTTGCCCAGGGTCATGGTGAGCACAGCCAGCACGGCCAAAGCCAGCAGCCACGGCCGGTCGTAGGAGGCCAGCGCGGCCAACACGCGGATCAGAGCGGCAAACGCCGCGGCCTTGGTGCTCACCGACATGAACGCGGTCACCGGCGTGGGCGCGCCCTGGTAGACGTCGGGCGTCCACATGTGGAATGGGACCAGCGCCACCTTGAACCCGAAACCCACCAGCAGCAGGCCCACCCCCACAGGGAGCAATGGGGCAAAGGGCAAGGGCATGGACATAACCAGGAGATGCCTGGCGATCTGGTCAAGGTTGGTGGTACCCGTGGCCGCGTAGATCAGCGCGATGCCGTACAGCAGGAACCCGCTGGCGAACGCGCCGAGCAGGAAGTACTTCAGCGCGGCCTCGCCCGAACGCGCCTCCCGCGGGTTGAAGCCGACCAGGATGTAGAGCGCCAGCGAGAGGATTTCCAGCGCGACGAAGATCGTCATGAAGTCGCTGGCGGTCGTCAGCGCGGTCATGCCGGCTGTGGCGAGCAGGATCAGGCTATAGTACGCGCCGGCGCGGTTCGTGACACGGTGACGGGGTGACACGGTGACACGGTGATCTTGCGCATCGGATTGGCTCGCAGCGGGGCCAGACTTCTCGGCAAGGGTGAAATCAGACACGCGCTCCAACGCCAGCAGGAGCGCCAGCCCTGCAGCGATCAACACAGCCGCGCTCGCAAACAGCCCCAGCCCATCGGCCAGCGCCATCGTCTGGAACGCGGGCGAAGATGACCGGCAGAAGAAGACCGCGGCCAGCGCGCCCAGCACCGCGATCAGGCTGGCCCAGCCCAGGATGCGCTTCTCCGCGATCACCAGATCAGCGATCAGGATCAGCAGGGATGCCGCCACCAGAACGACCTGGGGGGCGATAACGGAAAGGTTCAAAGTCGGAAAAGTCATAATCGCTCACTTCCGATATGGGACGCGGACGACGCGGAGATCGCGGACAACGCGGAAAGCTAACGATTTTTCTCCGCGCACTCCGCGTCATCCGCGTAGTCCGCGTTCATCGTCTTACGGCAGCCGATCCAGCACCATGCTCACCGCCGGCCGTTGCTGCTGTAAAGCCTGTACCACTGCCTCGGCCGACGGGTTGATCTTGTCGAAGAAGAGGTTCGGGAACAGGCCGATGACGAAGAACAGCACGATGATCGGGGCCAGGGTCAGCACTTCACGCCAGTTCAGGTCGGGGATCGCGGCATTCTCGGCTTTGATCAGCGGCCCGTGCAGCATCTGGCGGACCGCCCAGAGCAGGTACCAGGCCGCCAGGATGATGCCGAAGGTGCCGAGGACGGCGAACAACTTGTTGGCCTGAAACGCGCCCAGCAGGATATTGAACTCGCCCACGAAACCGTTCAGCCCCGGCAGCCCGGCCGATGACAGCGCCACGATCACGAACAGGAACCCAAAAATAGGGATCTGCTTCCACAGCCCGCCGAAGTCCTCCAACATGCGGGTATGCCGCCGGTTGTAGAGCATGCCGATCATCAAGAACAGGGCGCCGGTGCTCAGGCCGTGGTTGACCATCTGCAACGTCGCGCCCGCCAGGCCCTGGGGGTTGAGCGCAAAGATGCCCAGGATCACGAACCCCAGGTGCGCCACCGACGAATAGGCGACCAGCGACTTGACGTCCTTTTGCACCAACGCCACCAACGCGCCGTAGAGAATGCCGATGATCGCGAGCGCCGCGATCCATGGCACGAACATCTTTGTGGCCTGCGGGAAGAGCGGCAGGCAGAAGCGCAGGAAGCCGTAGGCGCCCATCTTCAGCAGGACGGCCGCCAGGATCACCGAGCCGCCGGTCGGCGAGGCCACGTGGGCATCGGGCAGCCAGGTGTGGAACGGGAAAAGCGGCGCCTTGATCGCGAACGCCAGCCCGAAGGCGACGAAAAGCCAGAGCTGCAGGTTGGGCGTCAGGCTCAGCTTTTGCAGCTCCAGCAAGTCGAACGTGCCGGCCTGGGCGTAGAGCACCAGGATGGCGACCAGCATCAGCGCGCTGCCGGCCATGGTGTAGAGGAAGAACTTCAGCGCCGCGTAGATGCGCCACGGCAGCTCCCGCCCCAGGAACTTGTAGCCGCTGTGCGGATCGCCCCACCCGCCAATCAGGAAGTACATCGGGATCAGGGTCAGCTCCCAGAAGATGTAGAAGAGCACCAGGTCCAGCGCCACGAACACGCCGATCATGCCGGCTTCGAGCAGCAGCAGCAGGAACAGGTACGACTTCAGGCGCTTGTTGATCCCGGTCCAGGAGAAGAGCAACACCAGCACGGTCAGGAGGGTGGTCAGCAGCACCAGGAACAGGCTCAGCCCGTCCACGCCCACCAGGTATTGGATCTTGAACTGCGGGATCCATTGGCCGCGCTCCAGGAACTGCATGCCGGCCTCGCCGTCCCGCCACCAAACGAACAGCAGACAGGAGACCGCGAACGTCGCCAGGCTCACCAGCAGCGCCCACCACTTCTGGAGCCGCTCCCCGGGCAAGAACAGCAAGATCAGTCCGCCCGCGAGGGGGAGGAAGGTGATGATGGAAAGAAGTGGAATGCTAGCTGGATTCATGCGTGCTCACTCGATTCATGCTTCCTCGTAGGCAGCCAGAAAGTCATCTCTGGTAATACCGGCCTGCGCCAGGATGGTTCTCAAAGTGGACGCTTTGAGGGTACGATGTCCTGGCATGGTCAAAGGCGTCACCGTACCGTCGCGGTTCTGCCGTTCCATGGCAAGGTGATTGCCTTGCCTCACCGGCCGAAAGCCCATGCGTTCAAACGCGCGAACGACTTTCGCTTGTGGGGCATCCACAGGGAACTTGGGCATCAGACAGCGACTCCAGCCTCGGCCACGAACGCTTCCAGTACAGGTCGCTCAACTTCCAGCACCTCTGGCCCGAAGGTTTCGACATGGAATTCGATAGCCGATTTCACATCGGCCAGGGCTTCTTCGTAAGAATCGCCCTCACCTACAACAATGCCATGGATGCCGAGCGGATAGGCCACATAGCCGTCCGGATGTTTTTCGACAACGACTTTGAATTGCCTGAACATGATGATCTCCCATCCCCGCTATCCTGTTACCGACCACGCGACCAACGCAACCGCTTATGCTGGAACCACTTCCCGCGCAATCTCGAATTGCACCGGCAAAAGTTGCCCCGGATTGAGATGCTCGGACGCGTCAAGGATTTCGATGCCGACGATGCGTTCTCTTTCGCCGATGTCCAATACGATGTCATCGGCAAGCCGCCGGTTGATGATCTGTTGCCTCCGGTCGTCCAGGCGGATGTAGAGTAAGTCGGTCTTGGCGTCATAGGCAATCTGCATTTCGTCTACGCCACCGCCGGAAGCTGTTCCCCGAGTTTTTCCCACAGCCACACGTTGATTAGCCGCTCGGACGGCACATGCCTCGCCTTCGATACCGCCGTCAGCCGCTCAACCAGGTCTTCGTCCAGAGAAAAGATGTGCGTCCTCCGCTGGATATCCACCTCGAATTCAACCTCGGGCAGGCTATCCCAGTATTCGCCCATGTCGTGAGTATCGAAGAAAGCGACCAGTTCATCAAGGGAACCGAATTTGGGCATCCGCTTAGATTTACTTTCGGCCATACTGTTTACGCTCCTCTGGCTCCATTTCTCTGGCACTCAAGATCAACGCCTCTCTGGTCTGTTTGTAGATGAACAGAACGACCAGATATCGCCCACCGTCACTCTGCCCCGACGCCATGTAAACATCTTCACCTTTCCTCTCGCCCTTTTCCACGAAACGAATCTTAGGCTGGTTCTCGAGCGTCTCCTCGACCTCGTAGGTTTCCACCTGATGTTTGGAGGCGAGCTTATCTACGACGTCTCTGCGCCACAAGATGCCTTCAATTCGCATACAGTATCCCCCAATTGGCTATGTCTGCACTGGCTTTCGATCTGTGGACTGACCAGTCGGATTCCCAGTGGCCCCTCGGCAGACATCAGCAGTACAGCCGTTTTTTCGTATTTGCTCCGCATGCGGCGCCGCAAGGCCAACTCATCCCTGTCTCGAGGCCCCCTGTCGTGATCTATCAGCCTCATAAATGATTTTTGCCCCCTCTACGGCGGGGGAAGTGCGTCATTTGAATTACGCACGATGAGCGGCATCTCTAGGCGCTTTGGAGGCCAAATCTGCCAAGCAATTACCCATTTGGACGTCGTATCCCCCCAGACAACCACGGAAACCGCGTTCAGGTGGTAAAAGCGTGACAAAGTTTTTCGTGCGCGGGCGCCCCACACGTGCGCTCTGCCTGCTTCTGCGGTAAAATGCGTTGGACAACGAAAACGCCGACTCTCTCTCCTTACGGGCCGTCTCCAGGCGTAGACGGGCATAGGCTCGGACGTGCTCTTCCACAGTAAGACGCCTTCTCGCTCGACGTTCTGGTAAAACGGGAACCGATTCGCGCGCATCCGATTGAATTGTTCGGCGCTGCGGATGATGTCCGAAATCACGACGCCGTGCTCGAACTGCACCTGCCAGGCCAGGTCGGCCAGCGCCTGACGCAGAACCGGCGTATCACGCCGAACCACCACCAACACGTCGATGTCCGATTCGACCTTCGGGTCGCCGCGAGCTTGCGAGCCGTAGAGGGCAACGGACATAACTTCGTCAGGGTAGAACCGCGTCACGCGCTCCACGTAGGCCGCAAGCGCAGCCTGTACCGTGGTTCGTTTACTTCGCGCTCGATGGGTTTGTCTCTGACCGTTCATCCTTTGCGCGCCGCTTTCGCTGCGCCCTCACCTCAAACTCGGCTTCGTGCGTCTGATCCCAGTAGTCGGCCAGGCTATGCGTATCCCAGAACTCGCCGATTTCCTGAACTGAACGCGCTCGCGAGATGCTGGTTTCGCCGATGCTTATACTTCTCATGCCATGACAGGCTCTGGGTGTAGCCACGTAATCGGGATCATCTCCGCTGCCGAAGGTGTGTAAGCAGACAACGACAAAACGTCGCTCACCGGCGGACGCTGGATGA
>PHCA01000194.1:1823-6161 GCA_002842085.1 Chloroflexi bacterium HGW-Chloroflexi-1 | reverse complement strand
CAATTCGTGCAATTCGTGGCGAGAATCAACTTCCTCTTTGCCACGAATTACACGAATTTGCACTAAGGGTTTTCTTTATCGAACTTTGCTTGTCACGCCTCATAACTGGCAGGATCCTCATGGAGTCCCGGAATGCCGGACAGGGACTCTTCCGGAATATGCTCAGGCCGCCGAACTTGAGGCAAGGCAGCAGCGCGATAAGATGGTCGCAGGTGCGGTCGCATGGCAGCCAGGCGTTTCTGAATGGGCGCCTGTTGCATCCGCCAATTATTGATCATGGGTTGATCGAACGTGGCTACAAAATGCGCACCGAGCACGCTGGCGTCTCGACTTGTCCCAAAAGTGCCCAACGCCAGAACGGCTGCGTCCTCGCGCGTGAGCAAGGCCTTCATGATGCGCCGGGCAGCAGTCTTATCGAGCAGGCACCGCATCAAGATGGACATCCAGTTCTTCAAGCTCCTCTAGCTCGATCTCTGCCCAGGCATCCCACAGCCGGCCGCATTCTCCATCCGGCAACTCCAGGTACTGCCCCAGCGTCAAGTCTCCGAGAAACGGCTCGCTGAGCGACAAAAGCTGTCCCCCCAATGCACGCCTGACCTCCCCGCGCATCCGCTCCACCACAGCCAATCCGCTGTCTTCCTGAGGGCGCGCTGCATAAAGAGGCATCTGGCGCAGCTCCGGCGCCAAGTCAAGCAGTCGCTCACGGTCGGACCGACTCATCTGCTTGATAACCACTGCCACTTGTTCGATACTGACTGGCAAGGCAAATCGTGCTTCCATAGTCCTCACCTCAAATCTGTGTAGTCTGTGTAATCTGTGGTTACAGCCGCCACTGCTTCAGCCGCACGTCGTAGGCGTCGTTCAGGTTGTCTATGCCGACGACCGTATGCCCATCTGCCAGCAGGAACTCGGCGACTTTCGAAGCGATGAAGCCGGCGACGCCGGTCACCAGGTAGGTAGACATGAAGCAGGATCACCAGGCGCTGAGAAACTCGGCCGCATCTCGTATGTTCTCCGCCGACTTGGTCGCGAGCAACCGCAGCAACCGGCGCGTCTGTTCGCCGACCGAGTATCGTTGTTGCGGCGCCAGAATCATGCCGGCATGATGCTGCCCTTGCGCCAGATACTCACAATGGAGACGATAGAAATCCGCCACGTTGAATGTGAAGAGCACTCGGCCGTGAGCAGTGGCATAGTCCAGGTGCTGCTCATCGCTGTGTTCCACCATGCCGCAATCAATGGCAGTCACCACATCGAGATTGCGGGCCCGCAATGCATGAACCAAGGTGCGGTTCATCGAGTCCTCATCCATGTACAGACGAATGTGTGTCATGCTGCTTCCGCAAGTTGCACGCATTGCTGCAAAAGCAAGCTCGTCTCCCGTTCCTCTGCTTCCAGGTCCTGCTCGATCTCATCGCGGTTCGCGTGATAGTAGGCCAGGGCCGCATAGACCTGGGCCAACGTCAAGTGGCCGAATTGGTCGGCGATCTCTTCTGGGTCAAAACCCTGCTTATACCAGTTCACGACGCGTCGCACCGTGACGCCTGTACCGGCGATGCGAGGTCGGCTTCCCCGTATCTGGGGTGATTGCGTAATGAAAGTATTAATATCAGTTTGCATCAGATCATTCCTTATAAGTGATCAACAGCCACTCACCGTCGTACCGCTCCCTGATAGCCTGGATGCTCAATACTTCGCCCATTTTGCACCCCTTGCTGTATCCAGTCCAACCCCGCTGCAAAGCGTCCCGCTTCGGCAAGGAGCGGTGTTGACATTTCCCAGCCATTATACCACATCTGCAAAGGTGCGCTCCATCCGCCGGGAGTAGCACAACCCCATCACCAGCAGTGCCAGCACCAGCCATCCCTGATTCATCCGCTGCTAGATCCGCCGCAGCTCCTCGGGGGTGCTCACCCGCTTCAACCCCTCGTGGATCGCGCGCAGCAGGTACACGTCTTCGATCGGGCCGATCTCCGGCAGCAGGCGCAGCCCTTCGGCGCCCCACTTGAGCTCCAGGCCGAGCGTGATCCCGTCGAACAATCCCTCGCGCAGACCCCGCTGCTCGCCAATTCGTTCCCCGATCCGCTGCACACTCGTCACGTATGGCATACGCTGTGCCTCCTCGTATTCGTGAATCTCCTGCCAGAGCGCCTCTTCCTGCTCCTCCGGCAGACCCATTACCCAGTCAATGAACCGGAACAGGTTCAGGATGTCCGCCCGCGCATACCCCTGCTCGTATAGCCGGCGCAACAACTGCCACTTCGCCGCCTTGCGCGCCGCCGCATCCTCTTGCGTCTCCAACGCCTTCAGGTGCGCCTCGGATACTCGTATCCGCCACCACCACCGCAAAGGGATTCCGACTCGCCTCCAACTCCGTCCAGCGCGCCCGATAATCCAGCAGCTTCACCGTCGGAAACCGCAGCCCCACCTCGCAGCCCCACAGCTCGTAGCCGAAGCGCTCCGGCCGCCACCCCGCCCGCTCGTCGCCCAACACCGCCAGGCTCACCACCCGCCGGCGGTAGCGGTCGAACAGGCGATAGTTGTAGATATACATCCGCTCGGCGAAATCGGCTTCCGCCTGGCTCTGCACCTCGCCGTGCACCAACACCCACGCTTCCGCACCATCCTGACGCCACACCCGCACCAGCTTGGAAGCGCCCCCCTACCCCCCAATCTTGGGGGGAACCGCTCACCCCCAGAATTGGGGGCCGGGGGGCCTCGGCGTCACCTGCCGCAGCTCTTTGTCCAGGAAGATCGGCGTGCGGCCCCAGTCAATCTCCGCGTGCGCTTGCGGCAGGAACAGCGCCAGGCACTCCCGAAAACAACGCTCCAGCACCTCTTGCCAGGGATTATCGTAGTCAGCGCGCGGTTGGCTCATGGCAACCTCATTTTACCGCCCCACAGGGCCGTTGCCAGCAACGGCGCGGCTGGCCGCCTGGCCCCTGACTCCTGTCCACAACAGGAAAGCCCTGCTTCGCGCAGGCCACGGCGCGGGGCCAGCCCACATAGCCCAAGCCCACCACGGCCACGACCGCGGTGTGATCATGCATCTTGGCAAGCAGTTGGTCTTTCATCGAATGACTTTGGTACTCACTGACCCCAATCGTTGGTTTGCGCCAGCACGATAGCCAGCACATCCGCCACGCTGACCGCTTCGTGAGGCGCCACGTTGACCTCGGATCCAACGTGAACATGGTGGGGGTATGTTGACACCGCCTGGTAATGCGCCGCGTTGTCCCACCGCTGGCGTAACTGACCCGTGACATCCTGCCAGTGGAAACGATACTTGCTGACTTGCAAGCGCCCTTCGGCGATCCGAAAACGCTCGAACAGGTCCAACAAGCCGCCATCACGCAGCGTCAAACGCAGTCGCAGGAGACCCTCATTGCCCTGAGCCTCCTCACGCTGTATCGCGCAACGTACTACCTGGGGATGCGCGACAATCAAAGCCTTGATGTAGGCCAGATAGTCAGCGGCGTCTTTCACGCAGCAGTCTCCATCCGCTCGATCTTCCTGGCGAGATCCTCGCGGAGCTCGTACAACCCGGCCCACTCGAAGAAGTCCGCTGCATCACCCAACTCACCGGCCTCGAAGCGCCGATAAAAGGCTGGGGAAGCCAGTTCATAGCGCGACTCGAAATCATGTAGCTCGCGAGCGTATCGCTGCATGCGCAAACGATACTGGCCGAGAACTACATCCAACAGCTTGGTGACGAGAGGATCAAGCTCGGAGTCAGGATAACTCTCGACCAATAGATTCAGCTTTTGCAAGGCAATCATGGCTGTCTCCTGAGCGTCTCACCGGGGCGATGGTGGCATACCACTGGCCAGGCCCACCACCGCATCTACACATACACTGCATAGCAATCTGGGCGGCCATTCGGTTCAGCGCGCTGCGGGCCTGCAGCTTCTCGACGACAAACGAACCCACGCAAAGCCTGTCCTGAGCTTGTCGAAGGGCCGGTCACGATGACGCGCTGGTTGCGCCAGAAAGTCATACTATCAGGCCACAATGTCTCAATCCTTCGTTGCATGGCGTGTATTCACAATCAACCTGACCCGCTGTCGAATCGCAGCCCCATTATCGCACCAATGATCCGTCACCACCACCGCGCAGTCGGCCGCGGCCAGGGCAGCGTCCAGGTCCGCCTCGCCGGCCATCTCGCAGCCGTTGTGGCGGATGCACGGCACGTAGAGATCGTGATAGCGCACGTCCGCGCCCTTGACCCGCAGCAGTTCGATCACATCCAGCGCCGGCGACTCGCGCACGTCGTCAATGTCCTGCTTGCGTAGTCCCGCGCGTCGTTGGCGGGATAGGCCACGCCCAACATTGCGAAGC
>PHCA01000194.1:0-1787 GCA_002842085.1 Chloroflexi bacterium HGW-Chloroflexi-1 | reverse complement strand
AAGACGCTAAGATGCTGTCCGGCTTTTTCGCGTTGGGGCCTGCCCTCAGTTCGTCGGTTGGTAAATCCGCCGCAACTCATCGGGGGCGCCCGCCCGCTTCAACCCCTCGTGGATCGCGCGCAACAGGTACACGTCCTCGATCCGGCCGATCTCTGGCAGCAGGCGCAGCCCATCCGCGCCCCATTCCCTCGATTGCTCTGTTACGCAAAGAGTAACGCCGCTTCCTCGAATTCGGGCAACGGCTCGCCCGTGACCAGGGAATAGAGCACATCTGGGTCTAGATCGGCGCCGTTCGGCCAGCAGATCGTACCCAACTCTGGATCAGCATAGACCTGGGCGAAATAGCCGCGATTCTGCAGTGGCGCGAAAATGCCGCCAAACGCGACGAGTTGCGCAACGTCAACCTGTCCTTCGGCGCCATCCTCAAAACGCAAGTGCAGACGATAGCCTTCGAGGGGCCGCACCCCTACGATATCCTTCAACATCGTTTCACTCCAATGGCCGGATGTTCAGCAAGGACGCTTGCTGGCGCGCCAGGTCCCAATCACTCATCAATTCCGCCTGGTGTAAAGCCGCCCATTCCATCACCAACCCCAAGACCCGCGACGATAACCGGCCCTGCAACACGGACAGGGTCTGAATGTCAACAAGCGCCTTTTGTCCACTATAGCGCACGTGGAAATGCGGCGGCGCGTGATCGTTGTAGTTGATGGTGATGATGATCCCAAGAAAACGACAGATCTCTGGCATCCTGCTCCCTTGCCCAGGCGATAGGTGCTGTCGATAGGATACCCGTCTTGGTCAGATAGATCAGGCTGCTGGCATCCAATTTGATCGTTCGCTCTGTCATCTGAGGGCCTGACTCCTGTCACCAGCGCCATGCCTGGTTCCGCGCGGCCCCCTGCGGCCGTCCACGTCAATCCCAAAGCCTGTCCTGAGCGCAGTCGAAGGGCCTACACTGAGCCGCAGCGAATGTGACGCGGAATCCCTTCTCCGCAAAGGCCACGGCCAGCGCCTGTCCTGAGCGCAGTCGAAGGGAAGCCAGGGCCGAGGATGCGCTGGACTTCCATGGCCGCGCCAACAATGGCGTAGGAGAGCTCTTTGTACAGTATCTCGGCCATGCAACGAAACCTTTCCTTTGCCACGAATTACACGAATTCTCACTAATTTACTTCTTGTTTTTCGTGGTAATTCGTGAAATTCGTGGCGGAAATCAACGTCCTCTTTGCCACGAATTACACGAATTTTCACTGATTCTTCTTCTTTGCCACGAATTACACGAATTTTCACTGATTCTTCTTCTTTGCCACGAATTACACGAATTTTCACTAATTGTTTTTTCTTTGCCACGAATTACACGAATTTTCACTAAGGTTTTCTTCGTGTCAATTCGTGCAACCTGTCCCTGCGTGCCTCAGGGCAAGCTCTGAGCACGGTCGAAGGGTTCGTGGCGAGAATCAACGTTTTCTTTGCCACGAATTACATGAATTTTCACTAAGATTTCGTCTTTTCGTGGCAATTCGTGGCGAGAATGCCTGGTGTCAATTCGTGGCAGAATTGGTTTTTTGTCGTCACGACGCGGAAGGTCACCAGGGCGTCCCAGCCTGTGTCCAGCGGCGACCAGTCACGATGACGCAGGAGTGTCAGACCGAGAGGTGAAGTTGCGCGCTGGAAACCGATACTACCTTTCAGCAATGAAGAATATGTTTTTTTTCGCACAAATCCTCCTGCCGGACTTTGGGCGAGCTCACGCTGATGCCCCCTACAGGTAGTGATTCGCGTGTGTT
>PHCA01000193.1:4396-9544 GCA_002842085.1 Chloroflexi bacterium HGW-Chloroflexi-1 | reverse complement strand
GCAATCTCTTGCGACAAAGGTAGAGATTGCTTCGTCGCAAAGAACGCTCCTCGCAATGACAGAGGTAATCTAACACGGCATGCGTTATTGCCCGGAGGGAAGGGATGAGTAGATTGTTGGAGGTGAAGGGGCTGGAGACCCGCTTCTTCACACAGGACGGCGTGGTCCGCGCTGTAAACGGCATCTCCTACTACCTGGACGAGGGCGAGACCCTGGCCATCGTGGGGGAGAGCGGCTGCGGCAAGAGCGTGAGCGTGATGTCTTTGCTGCAACTGATCCCCCAACCGCCCGGCAAGATCACTGGCGGCGAGGTCTGGTTCGATGGCAAAGACCTGCTGCAGATGAACGACGACGAAATCCGGCACGTGCGTGGCAATCGGATCGCCATGATTTTCCAGGATCCGATGACCTCGTTGAATCCGGTTTTGACCATCGGATTCCAGGTCTCCGAAACATTGATGCTGCACATGGGCATGAACAAGGCGGCGGCCCGGAAACGCAGCGTCGAATTGTTGGAACTGGTCGGGATCTCCCAGGCCGCCAATCGCCTGGACGACTACCCCCATCAATTCTCCGGCGGCATGCGCCAGCGCGTGATGATCGCCATGGGCCTCAGTTGCAACCCCCAGATCCTGATTGCAGATGAGCCGACCACTGCCCTCGATGTGACCATTCAAGCGCAGATCACCGATCTGGTCAAGCGCCTGCGCGACGAGATCGGCATGGCGATCATCTGGATCACCCACGATTTGGGGGTCGTGGCCGGTCTGGCGGAGCGGATGATGGTGATGTATGCCGGCTTCATCGTCGAAGAGGCCCAGGTCAAGGATCTCTATGGCGCCCCACGCCATCCTTATACCCTGGGTCTGTTGGGTTCGCTGCCCCGTCTGGATGCGGCGCACGGCCATCGGTTGACCTCGATCGAGGGACTGCCACCCGACCTGATCGATCTGCCCAAGGGCTGTCCTTTCTACGCGCGGTGCTATTGTCGGATCGATAAGTGCGCCAGCGAGAACCCGGCCCTGGCCCCGGTCGGACCCGGTCACAAGACGGCTTGCTGGGTTGATGTCAGTCAGGTGAAGCTCACGCCGGCAAGGGCGACGATGGGGGTGGCACAATGAGCGGCAACGGAAGCGGCGAACGCCAGGTACTGCTTGAAGTCAAGGACCTGCGCATGTGGTTTCCAATTTTGCGTGGGGTGTTGCAGCGGCACGTGGCCGACGTCAAAGCGGTCGATGGACTGAACTTCCACATTTACAAGGGCGAGACCCTGGGTCTGGTGGGCGAATCCGGGTGCGGTAAATCCACCACGGGCCGGGCGATCTTACAGCTCTATCAGCCAACCACCGGTGAGGTCCTGTTCCAAGGGCAGGACCTGGTGAAGATCAAACGGGGTCAGTTGCGGCGCATGCGGCGACAGATGCAGATGATCTTCCAGGATCCGTATGCTTCCCTCAATCCCCGCATGACCGTGGGCAACATCGTGGGCGAGCCGTTGGAGGTGCACAACATCGGCACCAAGCCGGAGCGCATGGAGCGGGTGCGGGAACTGCTGGCGGTAGTGGGCTTGAACCCCTATTTCATCAACCGTTACCCGCACGAGTTTTCGGGCGGGCAGCGCCAGCGCATCGGCGTAGCGCGCGCGTTGGCGGTGAACCCGCAGTTCATCGTCTGCGACGAGCCGATTTCGGCCCTCGATGTGTCGATCCAGGCGCAGATCATCAACCTGCTCGAGGACTTGCAGGAGCAGTTCGGGCTGACCTATCTGTTCATCGCCCACGACCTGTCGGTGGTGCGGCATATCTCCGACCGCATCGCGGTGATGTACCTGGGCAAGATCATGGAGCTGACCACCCGCGACGCACTGTACGACAACCCGATGCATCCGTACACCCAGGCGTTGTTGTCGGCGGTGCCGATCCCCGACCCGGTGGTGGAAGAGAAGCGGCAGCGCATCATCCTGGAGGGTGACGTCCCGACCCCGGTGAACCCACCCAAGGGGTGCAACTTCTCCACGCGGTGTCCGAAGGTGCTGGACATCTAGTAGACAAGGAACCAGTAGACAAGGAAACCAGTAGACAAGGAGACAAGTAGACAAGGAGACAAGTAGACAAGGAAACAAGGAGTGGGGTGTGGCCGAGCGCACGAATCCGCACGATGAGTTCTTTAAGTATGCGCTTGGCCGCCCTGAGACGGCGCGTGACTTTCTGAGCAATTATCTGTCGCCGGGGATGACGACGTTGTTTGACTTGGCGACGATGGAACTGTCGCCAGGGTCGTTTGTTGACGCGCAACTCCGGGCGCATCTCTCGGATTTGTTGTACAAGGTGAAGCTACGCGATGGCCGCGATGCGTACGTTTACATGCTCTTCGAGCACAAGAGCTACCCGGAGCCGCAGATCGCGTTCCGGATGTTGAAGTACATGGTGCGAATCTGGGAACGCGCGGTGGGTGAGAAGGCAGCTCTGGTTTCCATCGTGCCGATTGTGGTTTATCATGGCGTCAGACGATGGCGTGTCGGCCGCAACTTTCAGGCGCTGCTGAAGACGCCGACTGAGCTGGCGCCGTATGTTCCAGAATACCGTTATTGGCTATACGATTTGTCCCAGTACACGGACGACGAGATCAAAGGCGAGGTGCTGTTGCGCACGGCGCTGTTGGCGCTGAAGTACATTTATAGTAAGGATTTGCCCGAGAAGACACCAGGGATCTTGGCGTTACTTCGTGAGCTGGCCCGATCTCAGAGTGGCCTTGAGTATCTTGAGGCTTTGCTACGTTACCTCGCCAGAGGTTCCGACAAACTAACGGAGGTTGATTTAAGGAGCGCGGTCGAAGCGGCGTTTGCGGATGGAGGTGAGGAGATTATGCCTACGATTGCCGAGACATGGATACAACAGGGCCGCCAGGAAGGCATGCTCGAAAGTCTTGAGATCATGCTGGATCTCAGATTCGGTGAAGATGGCCTGCGTTTGTGGCCTGAAATTCGCGAGATCAAGAACGCAAAGAAGCTGAGAATGGTGCAGCGCGCCCTCAAGGCCGCGCGCACGCCAGAGGAATTGAGGCGCGTATACCAGTGAGCGACGCTGACTTCGTCGCTGCTCTGTTGACTTATTTCGCAGCCGCAGGCAAGGGTCTGACGGAATCCGATCTGAAGAAGATAATCGCAACAGTGTTTCCAGAGCAAGCCGATGGCATGATGGCAGTCATGGCTGAACATTGGACGCAGCAAGGCTGGCGAGATGGTGTGCTCAATGGAATCAAGTTGGCCTTGGACATCAAGTTCGGTGCGGACGGTGTGCGCCTGATGCCGGAGATCCGTCAAATCAAGGATCGGAACAAGCTCAAGGCCGTGCAGCGCGCGCTGAAGGCCGCGCGTTCGCCGGATGAGGTGAGACGCGTCTATCAGTGATAGGTGACGATGGAACTGAGATAGCCGAAAGGAGGTGATGCGCTGTTTTCGGAAAAGCCGTTCGTTAAACGAGTCAGGTAAGTTACAAGCCCCATCTACTCTTGTAAGGAGGAGACAATGTCTTTCAAGAAGCTATCCGTGTTGCTGGGGATCCTGTTGATCGCCAGCCTGGTCTTGACGGCGTGCCCGGCCCCTGGACTCCCGGGGGCGGAGAAGGAAGTCACCCGGGTGGTGGAGAAAGAGGTCAAGGTCGTCGAGACTGTCGAGAAGGTCGTTGAGAAGGAAGTCAAGGTCGAAGTCACTGCTGTGCCGCCGGCCGGTCCGAAGCAAATCTTCCTCACCTTCGGTTACGGCGACGTGCCGACCCTGGACCCGTCCCTGTCCACCGACACCTCTTCGGTTCAGATCGTCACTGAGCTCACCGTGGGCTTGACCCGCCCGGACGACGAGACCAGTGAGCTTTTCCCCGGTATGGCCACGAGTTGGGACATCGCTGCTGATGGCCTGACCTACACCTTCCATCTGCTGGAAGGCGTGCCTTGGGTCCGCTGGAATGGCAAGGAGGTCGTGAAGGTCCAGGACTGCGAAAACAAAGACCGCACGGTCACCGCCCAAGACTTCGAGTACGCCATCCTGCGCACGCTGAAGCCGGAGACCGCCTCCGACTACGCCTATGTGCTCGCGTTTGCCATCGCCGGTGCTGGTCCCTTCAACTCGGGCGAGATCACCGACACGGCCACCGTGGGTGTGAAGGCGCTGGATGAGAAGACCCTGGAACTCAAGTTCAACGAACCGGCGGCCTACAACACGAATATCGCCGGCATGTGGGTGGCCCATGCGGAACCGAGCTGGATCATCGACGGTGACGACTGCATCGATGCCCGCGGCGAACGCTGGAGCGAGCCTGGCTTCAACCAGAGCTATGGCCCGTACGCGCTGAAGGAATGGATCCATGATTCCAGCATCACCCTGGTGAAGAACCCGTTCTGGCCCGGCACCCCGACCGCGCCGCAGCCCAAGATCGACGAGGTGACCTGGTACATGCTCGACGCCGTTCCGGCGTTTGCCGAGTACGAGGCGGGTAGCCTCGACTCCACTGATGTGCCGCTCGCTGATATGGACCGCGTGAAGGCCGATCCGGTGCTGTCCAAGGAGATGAAAGTCGCCCCGGACACCTGCACCTACTACTACGGCATCAACAGCAAGGCCCCGTTTGTGGACGACGTCCGCGTCCGCCGGGCGCTCTCCATGGCGATCGATCGCCAGTCGTTGATCGACAACGTGCTCAAGGGTGGTCAGGAACCCGCGCAGTGGTTCGCGCGACCTGGTTTGGCCGGCGCGCCGACCATGGACACTCATCCCGACCTCGGTGTGAAGTACGATCCCGCGGCTGCCAAGGCAGAACTGGACGCCTACCTGGCGGAAAAGGGCCTGACCGTAGACAAGTTGGACCTGACCCTGATGTTCAACACCTCCTCTGGTCATCAGAAGATCGGTGAGGCGATCCAGCAGATGTGGAAGACCAACCTGGGGGTCGATGTCAAGCTGACCAACCAGGAGTGGAAGGTCTACCTGAAGACCATCAAGGATCCCGTGGCCACCCCGCAAATCTATCGCCTTGGCTGGTGCATGGACTACCCGGACGCCAACAACTTCACCCGCGAAGTGTTCGCCAAGGGTGGTTCCAGCAACCCGACTGAGGGCGGTGGCGTGAACTGGGATAACGCCGCCTTCGAGGA
>PHCA01000193.1:0-4389 GCA_002842085.1 Chloroflexi bacterium HGW-Chloroflexi-1 | reverse complement strand
ATCGCCCCGATCTACTGGTACACGATGGTCCACGTCACCAAGCCGTACCTGCAACGCACCCACGGTCTGGGTGGCCAGTCGTACATCGAGAAGTGGGACATCGTCAAGTAAGTTGAGTTCGGAATGGGGGGAGTAAGCTCCCCCTCACCACACCAGGCCCTGAGCGCCTTGCCGATGACTGGCGTGGCTGCTCAGGGCCTGTACGCCCTTTTGGGGCAACGTTGTCCCTGCGACAGGATGGTAGAAGATGACCCAATACATCATACGCCGCATGTTTTGGAACCTGGTGGTGATCCTGGTCGTTTCGTTTATCACCTTTACACTGATGCATGCAGTGCCGGGCGGGCCATTTGACCGTGAGAAGGCGCTGCCACCGGAGATCATGGCCAATTTGGCAGCCCGTTACAATCTGGACCAACGTCTGCCAAAACAGTACGCGTTATACTTGTACGAGATAATGATCCCCCGGATCTCATCCTCCACACCCGGTATTTCGCTGCAAGATGACTACCTGATCAACATCAAGATCAGCGAGCACACCTGGATCAAGTGGATGAACTTCGGACCCTCCTATACTTCACGCAGTCGGACGGTCAACGATATTTTCAAGCAGCAGCTCCCGATCTCCTTGCAATTGGGTATCATGGCGCTTTTGGTCGCCATGAGCATCGGCATTCCGCTGGGGATCGTGGCCGCGTTGAAGCAGAACACGGGCTGGGATTACCTGGGGATGAGCGTGGCGATCTTCGGGGTATCGGTGCCCGTCATCGTGCTAGGCCCCATCCTGGTCTGGATTTTCGGTGTGGAGTTGAAATGGTTCCCGCCCACCGGTTGGGGGGCGAAGCCGCCGTACCTCCTCGGTATCTTTCCCTCGACACTCGGCTGGGGCTATTTTAAATACGCCATCATGCCGGCGGTTGGCCTGGGTTTGGGCGGTTCGGCCATCCTTGCCCGCCTGACACGCGCCAGCCTGCTCCAGGTCGTCCGGGAAGACTACATCCGCACGGCCCGCGCCAAAGGCCTGGTGGAACGCACCGTGATTGTCCGGCACGCGTTGAAGAATTCGCTCATCCCGGTGGTTACTATCCTTGGCCCGATGTTCGCCGCGTTGGTGACGGGCACTTTTGTGACCGAGCTGATCTTCGGCATCCCCGGCATGGGCAAATACTTCGTGACCAGCATTTCCAACCGGGATTACCCCGTGATCATGGGAACCATTTTGCTTTACGCGTTGTTCCTGGTCATGGCGAACCTGGTCGTGGATATCGTGTACGCGTTCCTCGATCCGCGTATTCGCTACACCTAGATGGTGAGGGCAGGAGGACACATTGACTGCAAATACAGCCACTATCCAGTCTGGTGACATCACACGGACACGTAAGAGTGAGAGCCTTTGGATGGACGCCTGGCGGCGTTTGATCCGCAACCGGGCAGCCGTGTTAGGTAGCATGATCATTTTGCTGCTGCTGTTGACCGCGATCTTCGCGTCGACCATCGCCCCCCGCACCTTCGCCGAGCAGGTGTTGTTGGATAACAACAAGGTCCCTGAATGGCTCCTGCGAGTTTTTCCCAACATGCGCGATTACGCCAGGACGACTACCGCGTATCCCTTGGGCGCCGACTACGTCGGGCGTGACCTGTTCAGCCGGATCGTGTTCGGGACGCGCGTTTCGTTGACCGTCGCCCTGATCGGTCCGTTGATCAGCCTTCTGATCGGGGTCACCTTCGGCAGCGTCTCCGGTTTTCTAGGCGGCCGCGTGGACAACATTATGATGCGGATCGTGGACGTTCTGTACGCCTTCCCGAGTTTGCTCTTCATCATCCTGCTGATGGCGTTTTTCCGCGGCACGTTCGCCAAGCCCGATCCGGGTTCGCTGACGTATGGGATCAGCCAACTGGATGCGCGCATGGGTGGGCTGTTGTTCATTTTCGTTGGCATCGGTTTGACGGCCTGGGAGACGATGGCGCGGCTCACCCGCGGGCAGGTGCTGTCCGTGCGGGAAAAGGAATTCATCGAGGCCGCGCGCACGATCGGTTCCAGTAACCTGCGGATCATGTTCCGGCACATCTTGCCGAATATCCTCGGGCCCCTGATCGTGGCGGAAACCCTGGCGATCCCCGGCTACATCTCTATTGAGGCGTTTCTGTCTTTCATTGGCCTGGGTGTCAACCCGCCCACGCCATCGTGGGGCTCGATGATCTCCGACGGCTCGCAGGTCGTGCGAACCTACCCGAACCAGGTGGTCTTCCCGGCGCTGGCGTTGGCGATCACGATGTTCGCGTTCAATTTCCTGGGCGATGGCCTGCGTGACGCCCTGGACCCGCGGCTGCGCGGTACGCAGTGAGGCAGTAGACAAGGGCGAAGTAGACAAGTAAACAAAGGGGAAGGGGCGTGAGTGTACCCTTCCCCTTTGTTGTGCGTTGTGGCCAGATCGCACCGGAATTGCTTCCGGCCTGACCCGGGGCACTGTTGACGGCGCCAGGTTGCTGTGTTACACTGTAAGTATAGAAGTCGTTTGAGTTAGAAGGGCCGGATCACTGGGTCGCTTGCCACCTTGTGGCATCGAGTGCGGTGAAAGCTTGACAACGGACGAGGGACAAACGATGAACCTGGAGCAAGTCCAAGAGCTTGTCAGGGAGGGCAAGTATTTCTACTACACCCACGCCCTCACTGAAGCCAAGAAAGACGGCGTGGAGCCAGAAGACATTATTGCCGTCATTTTGACCGGCGAGATCATCGAAGAGTACCCTGAGCGGAAGCGGTTGCTGATCTACGGTCGAATGGCGAATAATCTACCCCTTCATGTCGTTTGTGATTACTCGGCCGAAAGCCTTGTGATCATCCCAACGGTATACATCCCCGATCGGCGGTTGTGGGTCAGGTTCCGAATTCGGAAACCCTTGCGTGGAGAAGGAAGAAAATGAGCATGCACTTTACTTGTCCGGAATGTGGCCAGTTGACAAAGGATGGCTTGACCGAGATGACCTATGAGGTCAGTGGCATCAAGGTCGTTATCAAAGACGTGCCGGCACAGATTTGCCCTGACGGCCACAGCTATGTGAACGGCTACACGGGAGAAAGCGTCAATCGGCTGGTGAACCGTGTCGTCGAAGATGTCAACTCCTACTCGCGGAGCCTCGCCCCGGCCATCAAGAGGCTATCACGGCAATTGACGGGCACTCGCGAGGTAGTCATCACCGCTTGATTTCTTGCCCGGTGACCGACGACCAGTCAATGGTAAACTTTGCCAACGATTACATAGCGCGGCCTCCAGCCGTAACCAAAGAGCTGTCATTGCGAGGAGCGTTCTCTGGACCCGCGGCTGCGCGGTACGCAGTGAGGCAGAAGCTAAGGGCGAAGTAGACAAGGAAACAAGGAACGAGTAGACAAGGATACAGGGAATAAGTAGACAAGGATTCAGGGAATAAGTAGACAAGGGGAGGGGGCGCGTGCTCTCTCCCCTTTTGTGTCTGGCGGCTTTGGCGTTTGGGTATAGCGCAGCATCGTCGGTCACACCTGCACTTCAGCGAGCACATACGGCTTGACCGGTTGGCGCAAGCGCGATAGAATGTGCCCATGATGACCATGATGAGCAGTTAGAGGACGATCCCATGGAAACGATGAGCGTCGTCGAAGCCAGACGGAGCTTCTCGGAGGTGATGGCGCGCGTGGCCTATACCGGGCAGCGTGTGGTGGTCGCGCGCAAGGGCCGGCCCATGATGGCTCTGGTCAGTGTCGAGGACCTGCGCCGCCTGGAGGAGTTGGAGGGGGAAGCCCCATCGACGCGCACACGTCGTGCGGCCGCGCTGGCCCTGGCGGCGGCCGCACGCGCCCGCATCCGCGCCGAGCGTAATAGCGTCCCCTTGCCCGGCTCAGCAGATACCCTGGATAGGCTCAGAGAGGAGCGCCTGCATGAGCTTGCAAATCTGCGTTGATGCCAGTTTCGCGCTCAAGCTGGTTTTGGACGAAGAGGACAGCGAGGCGGCGCAGGCGCTGTGGACCGCCTGGTCTGCTCAGGACGTCGAAATCATCGCGCCCTGCCACTTGATTTTTGAGGCAACGTCGGTGATCAGGAATCATGTCTACCGCCGGGACATCAGCGCCGACGCTGGGCAGGCTGCCTTCGATGCCTTGCTGGCGCAGGAAATCAAGCTGCTGCAGCCTGGCTTTATCGAGAAAAGAGCCTGGGAGTTGGCGCAACAGTACAACCGGCCGACAGCCTACGACGCCTGTTACCTGGCATTGGCCGAGAACGCAGGCTGCGAGTTGTGGACCGCAGACGGTCGTCTATACAAGGCTGTGCACGACGCGTTGCCGTGGGTGAAGTCACTGCATGAGAACGCCGGTTGAAGTTGCCCGAATGATGCGTTGTTCGGAGTCCTGGGTGT